>NZ_LOSX01000074.1:0-143821 GCF_001521985.1 Burkholderia sp. RF4-BP95
AGGAGCCGCCACCCGAGGAGCCGCCACCCGAGGAGCCGCCACCCGAGGAGCCGCCGCCCGAGGAGCCGCCGCCCGAGGAGCCGCCGCCCGAGGAGCCGCCCCCTGAGGAGCCGCCGCCCGAGGAGCCACCACCCGAGGAGCCACCACCCGAGGAGCCGCCCCCTGAGGAGCCGCCGCCCGAGGAGCCACCGCCCGAGGAACCACCACCCGAGGAGCCACCACCCGAGGAGCCGCCACCCGAGCCACCACCCGAGGAACCGCCACCCGAGGAACCGCCACCCGAGCCACCACCACCCGAGGAACCGCCACCCGAAGTGCCGTTACCCGAGGTCCCGCCGCCTTTACCCCCGTTGCCCGATGCACCGCCGCTACGACCTGTTCCGCTCGTACCACCGGATGTCGCCCCGATCGATCCACCGACGCCCGCAGGCCCGACGGCGCCGCTTCCGCCATTCCCGCTGTTCCCCGGGCTGCTACCACCAGAGGTGCTTCCGGCACCGCTGCCCGCAGCGCCGCGGCCGGCATATATGTGTACCGCGCAAGCAGCCGGACCGGCGGCGCAGGACGCCGAGTCCTCGGCGAGCATCATGACGGGGTCTGCGCTGGCGGTCGGGTCGGACGCGACGTCGGGCATCGAGTCCTGAGCAATCGCGTAAGAACAGCAGCACGCAAACGCGGCTGCGGCCAGCAGGGTCGTGCGATAGCACCGTCCCGCCGTGCGGGACCGTTGATTCGTTCTGCTCATTATTGATCTCCCCGATGCGCGCGATGCCTCGTCACGCGCGACCATCAACGTGTGATGCAGGGGACCAGCAACGATGCATTGTCGTATCGGCGGCCGATGCGTGTCGGACTGGCGTCAGAGGCCAGCCGGGAACACGAATCGGCCCGCGGGCCCGCCGTGCGAATCCTTAACTGCGAGATTCGTGCCAACGGCCGGCCATGTCCGTGGCGCAAGGCGCGCACGTATCGCGTGACAGCGCGTGATACGCCGTCGTGAGCTTTTTGTTTCCGAAATGAAACGTCTGACTAGTTCTATCGCGCCGTCGTGTCGGCAGCGCGCGGCCAGCGGTGGCAGAGGATCGACGCGATCCAGGCGACGAGAAACAGCGCGACGATGCCGTAACCGATCGCGCCGAAGCGCGCGCCAAGCGCGTCGAGCACATCGCGTACGGGGCCCGTCAGCGACAGCTTGTCGGCGAGCAGGCCGGCGGCCTCGATCCCGCCGACCGCCAGTGCGACGGCCGCCGACAGCAGCGTGATGCTCGCGTTATAGAGCAGCTTGCGCCGCGGATCGTCCATTGCCCAGCCGTACGCATGGATCATCAGCACATTGTCGGTCGAGTCGATCAGCGTCATGCCGGCCGCGAACAGCGCGGGAAACAGCATGACCGAATGGATCGGCAGCGCGTGGCTCGCCTGCGTGGCCGCGATCGCAAGCAACGCGATTTCTGTTGCAGTATCGAAACCGAGGCCGAACAGCACGCCGACCGGATACATGTGCCAGCTTCTCGACACGAACCGGAACAGCGGACGCAGCAGCCGCGATACGATGCCGCTCGCGCGATGCGTGTGCGCGGCGCCGGGAGCCGCGTCCGGTGCGCCGCGATAGCGCCGCCACACGTCGCGCAGGATCGCCAGGTTCATGCACGCGAGCACGAGCAGGAAGGTCGCGGACACCGCCGTGCCGATCGTGCCGCCGATCTCGCGGAATGCGTCGAAGCGGTCGCGCAGCGCGAACGCGCTCAGCGCGATGCCGAGCGTCGCGACGACCACGATCGTCGAGTGGCCGAGCGAGAAGAACAGGCCGACCGTCACCGGACGCTGGCCGTCCTGCATCAGCTTGCGCGTCGCGACGTCGATCGCGGCGATGTGATCGGCGTCGACCGCATGACGCAGCCCGAGCCCGTACGCGATCGCGGCGGTGCCCAGCAGCAGCGGATGGTCGTGCAGCACCGCGAGCGCCCACAGCCAGACGGCGACATTTGCGGCGATGAGGCCGGCATACAGCATCAGCAGGCGGCGCAGGGCAGGGGTGGGCGGCATCGGGCTGGTTCCATCGGACGAATCGCGATGCATTGTGGCATGCGCAAAAATGGCCTGGCGTGCCGATCAAAAACGGCGTCGGGGCGTCGGCCACCGGCCGTGCCGCGTCGGACGGACGAAAAAAAGGCCCGTCCGGAACCGGACGGGCCTGAGGTCTGCGCGCAGCAGGGCGCGCACCCCGCGCTTACTTCACTTTCGCGTTGATCACGCCTTCCGACACGTTCGCCGGCGTTTCCGCGTACTGCTTGAACTCCATCGTGTACGTCGCACGACCTTGCGTCGCCGAGCGCAGCGACGTCGAATAGCCGAACATCTCGGCAAGCGGCACCTCGGCGCGCACGAGCTTGCCGCCACCGCCCGCGATGTCCTCCATCCCCTGCACGATGCCGCGCCGGCTCGACAGGTCGCCCATCACGTTGCCCATGAAGTCCTCGGGCGTCTCGACCTCGACCGCCATCATCGGCTCGAGCAGCACCGGCTTCGCGCGGCGCATCGCTTCCTTGAATGCCATCGAGCCGGCCATCCGGAACGCGTTTTCGTTCGAGTCGACGTCGTGGTACGAGCCGAACGTCAGGTGCACCTTCACGTCGACGACCGGGTAGCCCGCGAGCACGCCGCTCTTCAGCGTTTCGATGATGCCCTTGTCGACGGCCGGGATGAATTCGCGCGGAATCACGCCGCCCTTGATCTCGTCGAGGAACTCGTAGCCCTTGCCGGGGTTCGGCTCCAGCGTGATCACCGCATGCCCGTACTGGCCGCGCCCGCCCGACTGCTTGACGAACTTGCCTTCGACATCGGCCGCCGTCGTGCGCACCGTTTCGCGATACGCGACCTGCGGCTTGCCGACCGTCGCCTCGACGCCGAACTCGCGCTTCATCCGGTCGACCAGGATTTCGAGGTGCAGCTCGCCCATCCCCGAGATGATCGTCTGGCCGGATTCCTCGTCGGTCTGCACGCGGAACGACGGATCTTCCTGCGCGAGACGGTTCAGCGCGAGGCCCATCTTTTCCTGGTCGGCCTTCGTCTTCGGCTCGACCGCCTGCGAGATCACCGGCTCCGGGAATTCCATCTTCTCGAGGATGATCGGCTTGGCCGGATCGCACAGCGTGTCGCCCGTCGTCGCTTCCTTCAGGCCGACCGCCGCCGCGATGTCGCCCGCGCGCACTTCCTTGATTTCCTTGCGCTCGTTCGCGTGCATCTGCAGGATCCGGCCGAGCCGCTCCTTCTTGTCCTTCGTCGCGTTCAGGACCGTGTCGCCCGATTCGACGACGCCCGAATACACGCGGAAGAAGATCAGCTGGCCGACGAACGGGTCGGTCATGATCTTGAACGCGAGCGACGAGAACGGCTCGTCGTCGCTCGGATGACGTTCCGCCGGCTTCTCCGGATCGTGGAAGTCGTGGCCGAGGATCGCGGGCACGTCGACCGGCGACGGCAGATAGTCGATCACCGCGTCGAGCATCGCCTGCACGCCCTTGTTCTTGAACGCGCTGCCGCACAGCATCGGCACGATCTCGTTCGCGATCGTGCGCTGGCGCAGCGCGGCCTTGATCTCGTCCTCGGTCAGCGATTCATGGTCGTGCAGGTACTTCTCGAGCAGTTCCTCGCTGGCTTCCGCGGCGGCTTCGACCATCTTCTCGCGCCATTCGTGCGCGAGCTCGACGAGATTCGCCGGGATGTCCTCGTACGTGAATTTCACGCCCTGGCTTTCGTCGTCCCAGACGATCGCCTTCATCTTCACGAGATCGACGACGCCCTGGAAATGATCTTCCGCGCCGATCGGAATCTGGATCGGCACGGCGACGCCCTTCAGACGCTCGCCGATCTGGCGCTGCACGCGGAAGAAGTCCGCGCCGACGCGGTCCATCTTGTTGACGAACGCGATGCGCGGCACCTTGTACTTGTTCGCCTGGCGCCACACGGTCTCGGATTGCGGCTGCACGCCGCCGACCGAGTCGTAGACCATGCACGCACCGTCGAGCACGCGCATCGAGCGCTCGACCTCGATCGTGAAGTCGACGTGCCCGGGGGTGTCGATGATGTTGATCCGGTGTTCCGGATAGTTGCCGGCCATGCCCTTCCAGAAGGCCGTGGTCGCGGCCGACGTGATCGTGATGCCGCGTTCCTGCTCCTGCTCCATCCAGTCCATCGTGGCCGCGCCGTCGTGCACTTCACCGATCTTGTGGCTCACGCCGGTGTAAAACAGGATGCGCTCGGTCGTCGTGGTCTTGCCGGCATCGATGTGAGCACTGATCCCGATATTGCGATAGCGCTCGATGGGGGTTTTGCGGGGCACGTGAACCTCCTGGTGGTTCGGATCGTAAGCGGGCCGGCTGCACCGGCCCGGGCTGGAACTAGCGAGATTTAAAGCATAGCGCTTGTCCGTGGCTTTTGCAGATGCGGGCACCATTGGCCGAATCAAGGCGCGCGTCGCCGTCGGCCGGCGAAAAAAAACCGGCGCCCAACACAAGAATGGGCGGCCGGCTTCGGTCGACGTGCGGCGGCGCCGCGGCAATGGCCGTTACTGGGCCTTCGGCAGGCCTTCGAGCTTCATGCCCGGCTTGATGCCCTTCGCCGCGAACCAGCCCTTGCTCATTTCGAGCGCATAGACGCCGTTGTTGCGCGGGCAGTGGTTGTCGGTCGTCTCGGCCTTCATCTCGTCGATGTCGGTGATCGTGCCGTCCGCGCGGATGAACGCGATCGACAGCGGAATCAGCGTGTTCTTCATCCAGAAGCAGTGCACGGCGTTCTCGTTGAACACGAACAGCATGCCTTCGTTCGGCGCGAGCTGCGACCGGTACATCAGCCCCTGTTCGCGGTCGGCGTCGTTCGCGGCGACGGCCGCGTCGATCACGTACATGCCGGCGCGCAGCTTCGCGCGCGGAAACTCGCTCGGCTGCTTGGCGCCGGGCGGCATCTGCGCGTGGGCGGTCTGCATGCCGAGCGCGAGGACGGCGAGCGCGGCGGGAAACACGGCGGCGCGCGCAAGGCGGCCGAGCGACGAGCGCAGGGAGAATCGCACAGCAGGGCTCCTATCGGGAAAACGAGACCCGCATGGTACGCGAAGCGCGCCGGCGGGCACAAAAAAGAAAAAGGCAGATCGCCTCGCGGTGATCTGCCTTTCAACGCCGTAAGAACGGCAAGACTGCGTGTTCTTGACTGCGTTATTACAGCTTGCTTACTTAGTTCGAAGCAGCTGCCGGTGCTTCGGCTTCGCTAGCTGCCTTCTTAGCTGCGTGGTGCTTCTTAGCAGCGTGGTGCTTCTTGTGCGTTGCCTTCTTAGCCGGTGCCGAAGCAGCTTCTGCCGGAGCAGCAGCAGCCGGAGCGGCCGGAGCCGAAGCTTGTGCGAAAGCAGCCGTTGCGAAGAGGCCAGCGACCAGAGCAGCGATCAGTTTGTTCATGTTGTGTTCCTCAGCTTTAGTTAATTAACCAAATGACCCGGCAATAGGAGTCATGTCGTCTAACGGTGCCATCCACCTTTCGGTTGACAGACGCTTCGAGAAATTTCTCATTGCGCTGCGGGCGCCGAATCGTATTCGATGAAAACGTCGCTTTCGTGACGCAAACACGGATTCGGCTGCCAATGCCGGATAGCTAAGGTTGGCATCTGCGTGGTTTAACGCGCGATCTTCGCAGGCGGTTGACGAAAAAGATGACGAAAAATTCGCGCGGCCGGAATGCGTCATTCAGCGCGCGCGAAACCATCCCACGGGGCGCGCGGCGGCAGCGCGATTGTTTCGCCCGGTGCAATGCCGAGCGCGAATATGTCGAGCGCGCCGATGCCGACGCGCACAAGACGCAACGTCGGGAAACCGATCGCGGCGGTCATGCGCCGCACCTGCCGATTCTTGCCTTCGGTGATCGCGAGTTCGATCCACGTGGTCGGGATCGCGGCGCGATAGCGGATCGGCGGATTGCGCGGCCACAGCGTGTCGGGCGGTTCGATGAATTCGGCGCGGCACGGGCGCGTCACGTAGTCGCCGAGATCGACGCCGCGCGCGAGCGCCTTCAGGTCGGCCGGGCCCGGCGCGCCGTCGACCTGCGCCCAGTAGCGCTTGACGAGCTTGTGGCGCGGCTCGGCGATGCGCGCCTGCAGCGCGCCGTCGTCGGTGAGCAGCAGCAGGCCCTCGCTGTCCGCGTCGAGCCGGCCGGCCGGGTAGACGCCGGGTGCTTTCACCCAGTCGCCGAGCGACGGCCGCGTCTCGTGCGCGGAAAACTGGCAAATCGTGCCGAACGGCTTGTTGAGGGCGATCAGGGTCATGTCGAGGCGCCCGCCCGACGTGCCGCGGGAAGCGGGACGGGCGGTCTATGGCAAATGGCGGAATCTTAATGCATAATACGGAACGGCAAGTCCTCTGTCTTATATAAGACATAAGGGAAGACTTGATACGCAGCGTCGCGCTTCGTGCCGCCGGCCCCGGTTGGGGCGCTAGAATAGCGCTCGCTGTTGCCGTCACGAGGGTGGCAGGGCCACCTCGCCGCGCGCGCAGTTTCGACCAGCATCACCTGCTCAGCCACGTCACTGGAGTCGATCATGCCGTATCAGCACATCAAGGTTCCGGAGGGCGGTGACAAGATCACCGTCAACAAGGACTTCTCGCTCAACGTTTCCGATCAGCCGATCATTCCCTATATCGAAGGCGACGGTACGGGCTTCGACATCACGCCGGTGATGATCAAGGTCGTCGACGCGGCGGTCGCGCATGCCTACAAGGGCAAGCGCACGATCCACTGGATGGAGATCTTCGCGGGCGAGAAGGCGACGAAGGTGTACGGTCCGGACGTGTGGCTGCCGGACGAAACGCTGCAGGTGCTGAAGGAATACGTGGTGTCGATCAAGGGGCCGCTCACGACCCCGGTCGGCGGCGGCATCCGTTCGCTGAACGTCGCGCTGCGCCAGGAGCTCGACCTCTACGTGTGCCTGCGCCCGGTCCAGTATTTCAAGGGCGTGCCGTCGCCGGTGCGCGAGCCGCAAAAGATCGACATGGTGATCTTCCGCGAGAACTCGGAAGACATCTACGCAGGCATCGAATGGGCCGCGGGCTCCGAGCAGGCGAAGAAGGTCATCAAGTTCCTGCAGGAAGAAATGGGCGTGAAGAAGATTCGCTTCCCGGAAACCTCGGGGATCGGCGTCAAGCCCGTGTCGACGGAAGGCACCGAGCGTCTCGTGCGCAAGGCGATCCAGTATGCGATCGACAACGATCGCAAGTCGGTCACGCTGGTGCACAAGGGCAACATCATGAAGTTCACGGAAGGCCTGTTCCGTGACGCCGGCTACGCGCTCGCGCAGAAGGAGTTCGGCGGCGAGCTGATCGACGGCGGCCCGTGGATGCGCGTGAAGAACCCGAAGACGGGCAACGAGATCGTCATCAAGGATTCGATCGCCGACGCGTTCCTGCAGCAGATCCTGCTGCGCCCGGCCGAATACGACGTGATCGCGACGCTGAACCTGAACGGCGACTACATCTCCGACGCGCTGGCCGCTCAGGTCGGCGGCATCGGGATCGCGCCGGGCGCGAACCTGTCGGATTCGGTCGCGATGTTCGAGGCGACCCACGGCACGGCGCCGAAGTACGCGGGCAAGGATTACGTGAACCCCGGTTCCGAGATCCTGTCGGCGGAAATGATGCTGCGCCACCTCGGCTGGACGGAAGCGGCCGACACGATCATCGCCGCGATGGAGAAGTCGATCCTGCAGAAGCGCGTCACGTACGACTTCGCGCGCCTGATGGAAGGCGCGACGCAGGTGTCGTGCTCGGGCTTCGGCGAAGTGCTGATCGAGAACATGTAAGTCCCCTTCCGGGGCAGGCCGGCGGACCGCCGGCAGCCCCGGCGCCTACTGCCGGCGCCGGGGCATTTCATGAACGGCAGGTTTGTTGGCAGGGCGGTCCGGCATGCGGGCCGCGGCGCCGCGATGCGGCTCGCACGCCCTGCAAGGTAGAACATGACGGCCCTCGCAACACCACCGCCCGGCTAGCCGGCACGCCCCTTTCGCGATCGACCCGGTCGCTCCCCGCCGATTACCGTCGGCGCTCCTCAGTCCCAAATTTTCACGTAGCAACGCATCGACCATGTCCACTTCGCCCAAGATCATCTACACCCTCACCGACGAAGCGCCGGCGCTCGCGACCTATTCGCTGCTGCCGATCGTCAAGGCCTTCACGCGCTCGTCGGGCGTCGCCGTCGAAACGCGCGACATCTCGCTCGCCGGCCGCATCATCGCGGCATTCGCCGACGTCCTGCCGCCGGAGCAGAAGGGTTCCGACGATCTGGCCGAACTGGGCCAGCTCACGCTGAAGCCGGAAGCGAATATCATCAAGCTGCCGAACATCAGCGCATCGGTGCCGCAGCTCAAGGCCGCGATCGCCGAATTGCAGGCGCAGGGCTACAAGCTGCCGGCGTACCCGGAAGAGCCGTCGACCGACGAAGAGAAGGCCGTCAAGGCCCGCTACGACAAGATCAAGGGCAGCGCGGTGAACCCGGTGCTGCGCGAAGGCAACTCCGACCGTCGCGCGCCGCTGTCGGTCAAGAACTACGCACGCAAGCACCCGCACAAGATGGGCGCATGGAAGGCGACGTCGAAGGCGCACGTCGCGCACATGAGCGAAGGCGACTTCTACGGCAGCGAGAAGTCGGCGCTGATCGCCGATGCCGGCAGCGTGAAGATCGAACTCACGACGGCCGACGGCGTCAAGAAGGTGCTGAAGGAAAAGACGGCCGTGAAGGCCGGTGAAGTCATCGATGCATCGGTGATGAGCCGCAAGGCGCTGCGCAGCTTCATCGAAGCGCAGATCGCCGACGCGAAGGCGCAGGACGTGCTGTTCTCGGTGCACCTGAAGGCGACCATGATGAAGGTCTCGGACCCGATCCTGTTCGGTCACTTCGTGTCGGTGTTCTACCGCGACGCGCTCGCGAAGCACGCGGACGTGCTGACGCAGGCCGGCTTCAACCCGAACAACGGCATCGGCGACCTGTACGCGCGCCTGAAGGACTTGCCGGCCGACACGCGCGAAGCGATCGAAGCCGACGTCAAGGCCGAATACGCAGCGCGTCCGCGCCTCGCGATGGTCAACTCGGACAAGGGCATCACGAACCTGCACGTGCCGAGCGACGTGATCGTCGACGCATCGATGCCGGCGATGATCCGCGAGTCGGGCTGCATGTGGGGCCCGGACGGCGAACTGTACGATGCGAAGGCCGTGATTCCGGATCGCTGCTACGCGGGTGTCTACCAGGCCGTGATCGAGGACTGCAAGCAGCACGGCGCATTCGACCCGGTCACGATGGGCAGCGTGCCGAACGTCGGCCTGATGGCGCAGGCGGCCGAGGAATACGGTTCGCACGACAAGACGTTCCAGATCCCGGCCGACGGCGTCGTGCGCGTCACGGACGACGCCGGCAACGTGCTGCTCGAGCACGCGGTCGAGTCGGGCGACATCTGGCGCATGTGCCAGACGAAGGACGCGCCGGTGCAGGACTGGGTCAAGCTCGCGGTGAACCGCGCCCGCGCGACCGGCGCGCCGGCCGTGTTCTGGCTCGATCCGGCACGTGCGCACGACGCGCAGATCATCGCGAAGGTCGAACGCTACCTGAAGGATCACGACACGAACGGCCTCGACATCCGCATCATGACGCCGGAAGACGCCACGCGCTTCTCGCTCGAGCGCATCCGCGCGGGCAAGGACACGATCTCGGTCACGGGCAACGTGCTGCGCGACTACTTGACCGACCTGTTCCCGATCATGGAACTCGGCACCAGCGCGAAGATGCTGTCGATCGTGCCGCTGATGGCCGGCGGCGGGATGTTCGAAACGGGCGCGGGCGGCTCGGCGCCGAAGCACGTGCAGCAGTTCGTCGAGGAAGGCTTCCTGCGCTGGGATTCGCTCGGCGAATTCCTCGCGCTGGCCGCGTCGCTCGAACATCTCGGCAACGCGTATCAGAACCCGAAGGCGCTCGTGCTCGCGAAGACGCTCGACCAGGCGACCGGCAAGTTCCTGGACGAGAACAAATCGCCGGCGCGCAAGGTCGGCGGCCTCGACAACCGCGGCAGCCACTTCTATCTGTGCCTCTACTGGGCGCAGGCGCTGGCCGAGCAGACCGAGGACGCCGCGCTGAAGGCGCAGTTCGAAGGCGTCGCGAAGGCGCTGTCCGACAACGAGGCGCGCATCCTGGAAGAACTGTCGGCGGCGCAGGGCAGCGTGCAGGCGATCGGCGGCTACTACCGTCCGAACGTCGAGCTGACGAGCCGGGCGATGCGTCCGAGCGCAACGCTGAACGGCATCGTCGACGCAGTCGCCTGACGCGGGCCGCGCTCCCGCGCGCGCCACGGCAGCGGCGGCGGCACCAGCCGATGCGGCGGGCCTGGCGGCTCGCCGTTCCGCCGAACATGAAAACGCCCCGGTCACCCGGGGCGTTTTTCGTTGCAGGCGTGCCATTCAGACGTGCACGATTTCCCACTCGGCGATTTCGTGCGGCACTTCGAGCGTGGCCGTATCCAGTTCGGACAGTTGCTCGCAGTCGCCGCGGGAGATGTGGTCGGCCGCCACTTCCGGGCACGAGAACGCGCCGAGCAGGGCGTTGCCGAACGTCGCTTCCCAGCCGCCGTTACCCGGCAGGATGTAGAACGACCCGAGCGCTGAACCAAAGCGAAATCCCTTCATTTCCGTTCTCCCTTTCTGATCACAAGCGATTCTGTTGTGCCGCCCGCCGGTTCGTTCGGCCGTGGCCCGACTGGCTGCTTGCGCCGGATTCCGTATCGACCGTCGTGGCGAAGCGTCAGTGCATGGAACAAAGTCTACGTCCGGGGCCGCGCCCGATGGCGCGCGTAGAGCGCTTTCTCGAAACAAAAATTCTTCCGTAAAAACAGTGGTTTATTTCGCACGTTTTGTATTGCGGAACGTTTTTTGGCATCGCGAAACAACCAATTTGTGCCGTGCACCACGAATTTTTATAACGCAGGGACTTGTTCCGCATCGTGAAAAATTGGCGGGTTCGCATATGGGTGGCGCCAGGCAAGCCGATCGCGGGATGAGCGGCAGGGGCGAATCGTCTCGACGGGGCGTGGCGAAAGCGGGCGGCGCCGATTGCGGTGAATGCGGTGAGGCGCCGCAGCACCTGGCGAAGATCGAAAACGCTCGATGATCCGGGGCCGGTCCGTTCGTCCGACCGGCCGCGCGCTGCGTCGTATCGACGCTCGCTCGCCGTCGCCGCGCCTCGGCCGGGGGCTGCGGTTATGATGACGCGGGCATCAGGATTCGCGTCGCGCACGAGCGCTTCTCCGTGCCGGCCGGCGCGAGCGTCGCGACGGCCGCGCGACGCAGCACGAATAACGAGGAACGATTGATGATACGGAGAACCTTCCTGTCGCGCGCCATCGGCGTCGCGGCGGCATCGCTGTTTGCGCGCACCGCCTGGGCGCAGCATGCCGGTCATACGGGCATGGCCGGCATGGATCAGATGGACGACATGCCGGGGATGTCGGGCATGTCAGGGATGGCGGACCACGCGCAGCACGCGAAGCCGGCGCCGGCCGCGCTCGCGGCGGCCGATGCGCTGCCGTCCGGCGCGCCGCTCGCGTCGCTGCGCACGCTCGCGAACGAAAGCCGCGAGCCCGGCACGTTCCGCGCGACGCTGGTCGCCCAGCCGGTCGTGCGTCCGATGCTGCGCGGTGCGCGTCCGACGACGTTCTGGCAGTTCGGCGCGGGCACGCAAGGGCCGGTGGTCGGGCCGCTGATCGACGTGCGCGAGGGCGACACGGTCGAAATCCGCTTCGTGAACAAGCTGCCGCAGCCGTCGACGATCCACTGGCACGGCCTGCCGGTGCCGCCCGACCAGGACGGCAACCCGTCCGATCCCGTCGCGCCGGGCGCGTCGCGCGTGTATCGCTTCACGCTGCCGAAGGGGAGTGCCGGCACCTACTGGTATCACCCGCATCCGCACATGATGACCGCCGAGCAGGTGTTCCGCGGGCTGGCGGGCCCGTTGGTCGTGCGTGCCGCCGACGATCCGCTCGCCGGCTGGCCCGAGCGCAACCTGTTCGTGTCCGACCTGAAGCTCGCGCGCGACGGCACGATTCCGCCGAACGACATGATGGACTGGATGAACGGCCGCGAAGGCCAGTTCGTGCTGGTCAACGGTGCGCGCCGGCCGCGGATCGACGTCGCGGGCGACGAGCGCTGGCGCGTGTGGAACGCGTGCAGCGCGCGCTACCTGCGCGTTGCGTTCGACGACGGCCGAGCGTTCGAGCAGGTCGGCACCGACGGCGGGCTGTTCGATGCGCCGCGCCGCGTGACGTCGCTGGTGCTCGCGCCGGGCGAGCGCGCGGAACTGCTGGTGCGCGCGGGCGATCGCGCGTCACGCGCGGTGCTGCAGGCGGCCGAATACGACCGCCGCAAGATGGCGATGTCGCACGACGGCGGCCACGGCAGTCTGCCGCCCGATCCGGCGCTGCCGCTCGCCGACGTCACGTTCGCGCCGGCCGCCGCCCGTGCGCTGCCGGCCACGCTGCGCGCGGTGCCTGCCCTCGGCGAACCGGTTGCGCACAAGGAGGTCGCGTTCGGCGAGGAGATGGACATGGACGCGATGATGAACAGCCCGGCGCATGGCCGCCCGGCCGGGATGCGCTTCACGATCAACGGCGCGACCTACGCGCCGCACCGTGCGACGCTGACGAGCCGCCGCGGCGACGTCGAGCGCTGGGCGATTCGCAATGCCACCGACATGGATCATCCGTTCCATTTGCACGGCACGCAATTCCAGGTGATCGAGCGCGCATCGGACGGCACGCGCTCGAGCGAACCGTTCCGCGCGTGGCGCGACACCGTGAACGTGCGCAGCGGCGAGACCGTGACGATGCTCGTCAGGCAGGACATGCCCGGCGAGCGCATGTTTCACTGCCATATTCTCGAACACGAGGATCTCGGCATGATGGGCACGCTGAAGGTCGTGTAACGAGTATTGAATATGTTTCACGCGTATGACGGCATTCGATCTGCGCGTGAGACAAGACAATACATGTTCAATTATCGGGATTGAACGAAAAGGCCGGCCAATCGAATTAACGCGTGGCCGGCCTGAAAAAAAAGAAACCCGGCGCAATGCCGGGTTTCTTCGTCTGATATCCGGTGCCTTTACGCGGCCTGGATGTTCGACGCTTGCTTGCCCTTCGGCCCTTGAACGACCTCGAAGCTAACCTTCTGGCCTTCCTTCAGGGTCTTGAAGCCCTGCATGTTGATGGCCGAGAAGTGCGCAAACAGATCTTCACCGCCCTCGTCGGGAGTGATGAAACCGAAGCCCTTCGCGTCGTTGAACCACTTAACGATACCAGTTGCCATTTTCCTACTTCCCCTGTCACACAGTCGCTGCTACTTACCACGAGCACGCTCGAAAAGCTAAACGACCGGAAAATACAGCCGTTCCCCCCTCACAAGCTCACCTTCGGCCTCTTTCATTTCGCCAACCGACGAGTTGAAAAAAGTGCCAGCTTGATTGTTGGCGCTCTTTATTTGAGTGTCAAGCGGAATTTTTAGACGGTTAGAGGGCCGTTGTAAAGAACCCATTTTCAGGGTTTTTCCGGCTTTGCTTTGCAGCATGCCGCCGAGCGCGCGGACTTGAAAAGTCGCATAATCGGCTCATATACCAGGCTCGAGTGACACGCGATCGAGTCGTCCCGGCTTGTGGGATACTGGATGCGGATGCGACGGTCCGGTGCGGTTTCCCCCTGACGGTTCGTGTTCCGCGCCACGCGTGAAAGCCGGCACCGCAGCCGGCTTTCGTATGGCACGAAGACGATCGCGAGTCGTCGGGAACCAGGGAGGGCGCCGGCCGGTCGGTCGGGTAATGGCAGGATTGCGGGCCTGTCCGAGTTGTTTAGAATGGGTGTATGGCGATTATCCCGGACAAGCAGGACAGCACCGTCCTGGAACGCAAGCAGCAGAAGCTCAAGCCGCCTTCGATGTACAAGGTGGTGCTGCTGAACGACGACTTCACGCCGATGGAGTTCGTCGTGATGGTCGTACAGGAGTATTTCAAGAAGGATCGCGAGACGGCCACGCAGATCATGCTGAAGGTCCATCGTGAAGGGCGAGGGGTTTGTGGGGTCTATACGCGGGACATCGCGTCGACCAAGGTTGAGCAAGTCGTTACCCATGCGCGGCAGGCCGGGCATCCGCTGCAGTGCGTGATGGAGGAAGCATGATTGCCCAGGAATTGGAAGTCAGCCTGCACATGGCGTTCATGGAAGCACGCCAGGCGCGCCATGAGTTCATTACGGTCGAGCATCTGCTGCTGGCCCTGCTGGATAATCCGACGGCAGCCGAGGTGTTGCGCGCGTGTGCGGCCAACATCGAGGACTTGCGTCAGAACCTGCGCAATTTCATCCACGACAACACACCGACCGTCCCGGGCACCGACGATGTCGATACCCAGCCGACGCTCGGTTTCCAGCGCGTGATCCAGCGCGCGATCATGCACGTCCAGTCGACGTCGAACGGCAAGAAGGAGGTCACCGGCGCGAACGTGCTGGTCGCGATCTTCGGCGAGAAGGACTCGCACGCCGTCTATTACCTGCAGCAGCAGGGCGTCACGCGCCTGGACGTGGTGAACTTCATTTCGCACGGCATCGCGAAGACGAACGGCGGCGAAGCCGCGAAGTCGGCCGACGCGAACGCGGAAAGCGAAGACGCGAACGCGCAAAAGGAAACCCCGCTCGCGCAGTTCACGCAGAACCTGAACCAGATGGCGAAGGACGGCCGCATCGATCCGCTGATCGGTCGCGAGCCGGAAGTCGAGCGCGTCGTGCAGGTGCTGTGCCGCCGCCGCAAGAACAATCCGCTGCTCGTCGGCGAAGCCGGCGTCGGCAAGACCGCGATCGCCGAAGGGCTCGCCTATCGCATCACGCGCGGCGAAGTGCCGGACATCCTCGCGAACGCACAGGTGTATTCGCTCGACATGGGCGCGCTGCTCGCGGGCACCAAGTATCGCGGCGACTTCGAGCAGCGTCTGAAGACGGTGCTGAAGGAGCTGAAGGAACGGCCGCACGCCATCCTGTTCATCGACGAAATTCACACGCTGATCGGCGCGGGCGCCGCTTCGGGCGGCACGCTCGACGCATCGAACCTGCTGAAGCCGGCGCTGTCGTCGGGCACGCTCAAGTGCATCGGCGCGACCACGTTCACCGAATATCGCGGCATCTTCGAAAAGGACGCGGCGCTGTCGCGGCGCTTCCAGAAGGTCGACGTGACGGAGCCGACCGTCGAGCAGACGGTCGCGATCCTGCGCGGGCTGAAGTCGCGCTTCGAGGAGCATCACGGCGTCAAGTATTCGTCGGGTGCGCTGTCGGCCGCGGCCGAGTTGTCGGCACGCTTCATCACCGACCGTCACCTGCCCGACAAGGCGATCGACGTGATCGACGAAGCGGGCGCCGCGCAGCGCATCCTGCCGAAGTCGAAGCAGAAGAAGACGATCGGCAAGAGCGAGATCGAGGAAATCATCTCGAAGATCGCGCGCGTGCCGGCGCAGAGCGTGTCGCAGGACGATCGCAGCAAGCTGCAGACGCTCGATCGCGACCTGAAGAGCGTCGTGTTCGGCCAGGATCCGGCGATCGACGCACTCGCGGCGTCGATCAAGATGGCGCGTGCGGGCCTCGGCAAGATGGACAAGCCGATCGGCGCGTTCCTGTTCTCCGGCCCGACGGGCGTCGGCAAGACCGAAGTGGCGCGTCAGCTCGCGTTCACGCTCGGCATCGAGCTGATCCGCTTCGACATGTCGGAATACATGGAGCGTCACGCGGTGAGCCGCCTGATCGGCGCGCCGCCGGGCTACGTCGGGTTCGACCAGGGCGGCCTCCTGACCGAAGCCGTCACGAAGAAGCCGCACTGCGTGCTGCTGCTCGACGAAATCGAGAAGGCGCATCCGGACATCTTCAACGTGCTGCTGCAGGTGATGGACCACGGCACGCTGACGGACAACAACGGCCGCAAGGCGGATTTCCGCAACGTCATCATCATCATGACGACGAATGCGGGCGCCGAGTCGATGCAGAAGGCGACGATCGGCTTCACGACGCGCCGCGAGACGGGCGACGAGATGACCGACATCAAGCGCCTGTTCACGCCGGAGTTCCGCAACCGTCTGGATGCGATCATCAGCTTCCGCTCGCTCGATGAGGAAATCATCATGCGCGTGGTCGACAAGTTCCTGATCCAGCTCGAGGAGCAGCTGCACGAGAAGAAGGTCGACGCGCTCTTCACCGACGCGTTGCGCAAGCATCTCGCGAAGCACGGCTTCGACCCGCTGATGGGCGCGCGGCCGATGCAGCGGCTGATCCAGGACACGATCCGTCGCGCGCTGGCCGATGAACTGCTGTTCGGCAAGCTCGTCAATGGCGGTCACGTGACGGTCGACGTCGACGAAAACGACAAGGTGCAGTTGTCGTTCGACAAGCTGGCGAATCCGCCGCACAAGCCGAACGAAGAGACGGTCGAAGTCGAGTAAGCGATAATTCGTTGTTCATGCGAACGGCGCGGGAAGTTTTCCGCGCCGTTTCGCTTTATCTGGCGCCGGTGGCGCGATGGTGGTGCAGGGGAGTGGTAACGCGGTGACACAACAACAACGGTCGTTCGACAACATCGTCGCGCGCGAACAAGGGTTGCGCCATGCGCTGACGTCGGGGCAGATGGCGATGATCGCGATCGGCGGCGCGATCGGCACGGGGCTGTTCCTCGGCAGCGGGTTCGCGATCGGGCTCGCGGGCCCGAGCGTGCTGGTTTCGTACGCGATCGGCGCGCTGATCGCGCTGCTGCTGATGGGCGCGCTCGCGGAAATGACGGTCGCGCATCCGACGGCCGGCTCGTTCGGTGCGTACGCCGAGCATTACGTCGGCCCGCTCGCGGGCTTTCTCGTGCGCTATGCGTACTGGTTCGCGGTCGTGTTCGCGATCGGCACCGAGATCAGCGCGATCGCCGTCTTCATGAAGTACTGGTTCCCCGCCGTGCCCGGCTGGTACTGGGTGATCGGCTTCTCCGCGCTGCTGATCGCGGTGAACCTCGCGAGCGTCACGCTGTACGGGTCGGTCGAATATGCGTTCTCGTTGCTGAAGATCGCGGCGATCGTCGTGTTCATCGCGCTCGGCGCGTATCTCGTGTGGGCGGCGCCGGCGGCCTCGGGCATCGGCTTCGCGAACTACACCGCGCACGACGGCTTCATGCCGAAAGGGCCGTGGGGCACGTGGGTCGCGGTGATCGTCGCGATCTTCAGCTACATGAGCATCGAGGCGGTCGCGATCGCGGCCGGCGAGGCGCGCGATCCGCAGCATGCGGTCACGCGCGCGTTCCGCTCGACGGTGTTCCGGCTCGTGCTGTTCTACCTGCTCACGCTGTCGCTGATGCTCGCGATCGTGCCCTGGACGCAGGCCGGCACCGACGAAAGCCCGTTCGTGAAGGTGATGGCCGCGACGCACGTGCCGTACGCGGCCGGCGTGATCAACTTCGTGTTGCTGATCGCGGCGCTGTCGGCGATGAACAGCCAGCTCTACGTGACGACGCGGATGATGTTCAGCCTGTCGCGCGCACGGCTCGCGCCGGCCGTGTTCGGCCGGCTCGGCAACAACGGCGTGCCGCGTGCGGCGCTGTGGATCTCGACCAGCGGCGTCGCGGTCGCGGCGGTGCTGGTCGCGCTGTCGCCGGATACCGCGTTCACCGTGATGATGGCGATCGCGATGTTCGGCGCACTGTTCACATGGCTGATGATCTTCGTCACGCACCTGCGTTTTCGCGCGCAATATCGTGGCCCGGCGCTCGCGTTCCGGATGTGGGGGCACCCGTTCGGCAGCCTGCTCGGTGCGGGGCTCGTCGGCGCGATCCTGCTGACGACCGCTTTCACGCGCGAATTCCGGATGACGATGGTGGTCGGCGTCGTGTTCGTCGTGCTGCTGACGCTCGCGTACGCGCTGCACTACCGGCACCGGCACGCGCGTTGACGCGCGTTGACGCGCGGCTGCGCGCGCCGCGGGCTGCGCGGCGCTGCCACACCGCTAAGGTTCCGTTAAGCCGGCGGCGACTACATTCGAACCTGTCCGCGATCCGGGCTGGCGCGCGCCAGTCCGTCGCCATCTGTAAAAAGGGGTTCGAATGAACAAACTTCCTGAAATCACGCTCGCGTTCTGGATCATGAAGATCTGCGCGACGACGCTCGGCGAGACCGGCGGCGACCTGCTGTCGATGACGCTGAACGTGGGCTATGCGGCGAGCTCGATCCTGCTGTTCGGTTTCTTTCTCGTGACGCTGGGCGCCCAGCTCAGAACGACGCAGTATCGCCCGGCGATCTACTGGGCGGTGATCGTCGCGACGAGCACCGCCGGCACGACGATGTCCGATTTCATGGACCGGACGCTCGGCCTCGGCTATGCCGCCGGCTCGTCGATTCTCGTCGCGATCCTGCTGGCGATCTTCGCGGTATGGCGGCTGAGCGGCGAATCGCTGTCGGTCGACCTGATCCGCACGCGCAAGGTCGAACTGCTGTACTGGATCGCGATCCTGTTCTCGAACACGCTCGGCACCGCGCTCGGCGATTTCCTCGCGGACAGCTCGGGCCTCGGCTTCGGCGGCGGCGCGCTGCTGATCGGCGGGCTGCTCGCACTGATCGTTCTGGCCCACTATTTCACGCGCATTTCGGGCGTGCTGTTGTTCTGGGCCGCGTTCGTGCTCACGCGTCCGTTCGGGGCGACGGTCGGCGACCTGCTGACGAAACCGGTTGCCAAGGGCGGGCTCGCGCTCGGCACCGTCGGATCGTCGGCGGTGCTGCTCGGCGTACTCGTCGCGATGGTGATCTACGCGATCATCGTGCAGGCGCGGCGACGCGAGCTCGTGCCCGCGCGGATTGCGCAGACGGCCGATCGGTGAACGGTCGCGGAAAAAGGAAAGGGGCCGCGAGGCCCCTTTTTTGCATGGCGTCGTTCAGTGTCGGCCGGTGCTGCCGAAGCCGCCTTCGCCGCGATCGCTTTGCGCGAAGTCGTCGACGATGTTGAATTGCGCCTGCACGACCGGCACGATCACGAGCTGCGCGAGCCGCTCGAACGGGTTCAGCACGAACTCGGTCTGGCCGCGGTTCCACGTCGAGATCATCAGCTGACCCTGGTAGTCGGAATCGATCAGGCCGACGAGGTTGCCGAGCACGATGCCGTGCTTGTGGCCGAGGCCCGAGCGCGGCAGGATCAGCGCCGCGTAGCCGGGATCCGCGAGGTGGATCGCGAGGCCGGTCGGTACGAGCGTCGTTTCGCCCGGCTGCAGCGTGACGGGCGCGTCGAGACACGCGCGCAGGTCGAGGCCCGCGCTGCCGGTGGTGGCGTAGGCGGGCAGGTAGTCGCGCATGCGCGCGTCGAGAATCTTCAGATCGAGTTTCATGCGGTCGTCGAATCGGTCGGGAAGAGCGCGGCGGCGCGGGCCGCCGCGCGGGTGATCAGATCAGGCGGTTGTCCGGCAGGCGCTTCGCGATTTCCGCGACGAGCACGTGCGCGAGTTCGTCCTTCGGGGCGCGCGGCAGGCGCGTGAGGCCGGCCGCCTCGAACAGCACGACTTCGTTGTCGTCGCGGCCGAACGTCAACGGACCGAGATTGCCGACCAGGAGCGGCACGTTCTTGCGCTTGCGCTTCTCGTCGCCGTGCACGTCGAGGTCGCCGCTTTCGGCCGCGAACCCGACGCAATACGGCGGATCGGGCAGCGCCGCGACCGACGCGAGGATGTCCGGGTTCTCGACGAACGCGAGCGCCGGCATCTTGCGGTCGGCCGTCTTCTTCATCTTGTGCTCGGCCGGATGATCGACGCGCCAGTCGGCGACCGCGGCCACCGCGATGAAGATGTCGGCGTCGGACACGGCTTGCATCACCGCGTCGTACATCTGCTGTGCCGTCTGCACGTCCTGGCGGTATACGCCCCACGGCGTGTCGAGCGCGACCGGCCCCGCGACGAGATGCACGTCGGCGCCGGCCTGCTGCGCGGCGCGCGCGAGCGCGAAGCCCATCTTGCCGCTCGAGCGGTTCGTGAGGCCGCGCACCGGATCGAGCGGCTCGAACGTCGGGCCGGCCGTGATCAGCACGCGACGGTGCGCGAGCACCTTCGGCGCGAAGTGCGCGACGATCGCTTCATAGATCGCCTCGGGTTCGAGCATGCGTCCGTCGCCGACTTCGCCGCACGCTTGCGCGCCCGAATCGGGGCCGAGCACCGTCACGCCGTCGGCGCGCAGTTGCGCTGCGTTGCGCTGCGTGGCCGGGTTCTGCCACATCTGGCGGTTCATCGCGGGCACGACGAGCAGCGGGCAGTCGCGCGCGACGCACAGCGTCGACAGCAGGTCGTCAGCGAATCCGTGCGCGAGCTTCGCGAGGAAATCCGTCGACGCGGGCGCGATCACGATCGCGTCAGCTTCGCGCGACAGGTCGATGTGCGCCATGTTGTTGTCGATGCGCGCATCCCACTGGCTCGTGTAGACGGGCCGGCCGGACAGCGCCTGCATCGTGACGGGCGTGATGAACTGCGTGGCGGCTTCGGTCATCGCGACCTGCACGGTCGCGCCCGCCTTCGTCAGCAGCCGGGTGAGCTCGGCGATCTTGTAGCAGGCGATGCCGCCCGTCAGGCCGAGAACGAGGTGTTTTCCTGCGAGTTCTGCGTGTGCCAACTCAGGCCTCCAAGGGTCAAACGGAACGGCCGGCGCAAAGCCGGCCGTCGACACCGAGTATGCGCGCTCAGCGCGAGCCGCGCACGCGACGCAGTTCGTCGTAGATCAGCAGCACCGCACCGATCGTGATCGCGGAATCGGCGAGGTTGAACGCCGGGAAGTGCCAGGCGCCGAGGTGGAAATCGAGAAAGTCGATCACGTGGCCGTAGATCAGCCGGTCGATCACGTTGCCGAGCGCGCCGCCGAGGATCAGCGCGAGCGACAGGCTGAACAGCCGCTGCTGGCCGTGACGGCGCAGCAGGAAGCAGATCACGAGCGTCGCGCCGATGCCGAGCGCGGTGAACGCCCAGCGCTGCCAGCCGCTCGCGGTCGACAGGAAGCCGAACGCGGCGCCGCGGTTGTACACCAGCACGAGGTTGAAGAACGACGTCAGCGCATGCTGCGCGCCGTACGCGAACGTTTTCAGGATCGCGATCTTCGACAGCTGGTCGAACAGAATCACGATCAGCGAAATGCCGAGCCAGGGCGCGAGCGCGCCGCTGGCCGGTTTCGACACAGTCTTCGCCATATTCAAGCAGCGCTCCGGTTTTCGCCGTTTTCAAACAGGTTCGAGAAGCAGCGGCCGCACAGCGTCGGATGATCGGCGTGCGCGCCGACGTCCTCGCGGTAATGCCAGCAGCGTTCGCACTTCTGGTACTTCGACGCCGCGACGTCGACGCTTTCCTGCGCTTCGTCGTCGACCTTCACGACCGTCGCCGCCGACGTGATCAGCACGAACTTCAGGTCTTCGCCGAGGCTCGCGAGGGCGTCGTAGCGCGCACCGCTCGCATGCACGGCCACTTCCGCCTGCAGCGACGAACCGATGCGGTTCGCGGTGCGTGCCTCCTCGAGCGCCTTCGTCACGTTGCCGCGCACGTCGCGCAGCAGCGCCCACTTCTCGATCAGCGCGGCCGCGCCGGCGACTTCCGGATACGTGTAGTAGGTTTCCGTGAACACGGTGTCGCTGGCCGGCTGGAACACCTTCCACGCTTCTTCCGCGGTGAACGACAGGAACGGCGCGAGCACGCGCAGCAGCCCGTGCGTCAGGTGGTACAGCGCGGTCTGCGCGGAGCGACGGGCGCGCGAATCGGGCGCGCTCGTGTACAGGCGGTCCTTCAGCACGTCGAGGTAGAAGCCGCCGAGGTCCTCCGAGCAGTACGTCTGCAGCTTCGCGACGACCGGATGGAACTCGTACTTCTCGTAGTGGCCGAGCAGTTCCGTCTGCAGTTGCGCGGAGAACGCGACCGCGTAGCGGTCGATCTCGAGCCATTCGCCGACCGGCACCGCGTGCTGCGCGAAGTCGAAGTCCGACAGGTTCGCGAGCAGGAAGCGCAGCGTGTTGCGGATGCGGCGATAGCCTTCCGTCACGCGCTTCAGGATTTCCTCGGAGATCGCGAGCTCGCCCGAATAGTCGGTCGACGCGATCCACAGGCGGATGATTTCCGCGCCGAGACGGTTCGCGACTTCATGCGGATCGATGCCGTTGCCGAGCGACTTGCTCATCTTGCGGCCTTCGCCGTCGACCGTGAAGCCGTGCGTCAGCAGGCCCTTGTACGGCGCGCGGCCGTCGATCATCGACGCGGTCAGCAGCGACGAGTGGAACCAGCCGCGGTGCTGGTCCGAGCCTTCGAGGTACAGGTCGGCCGGGAACTGCAGCTGATCCTTGTGCGAGCCGCGCAGCACGTGCCAGTGCGTCGTGCCCGAGTCGAACCACACGTCGAGCGTGTCGCGGTTCTTTTCGTACAGGTTCGCGTCGTCGCCGATCAGCTCGCGCGGGTCGAGCGTCTGCCATGCCTCGATGCCCGACTGCTCGACGCGTTTCGCGACTTCCTCGAGCAGCTCGAGCGTGCGCGGATGCAGCTCGCCGGTTTCCTTGTGCACGAAGAACGCCATCGGCACGCCCCATTGGCGCTGGCGCGACAGCGTCCAGTCGGGACGATTCGCGATCATGCTGAACAGGCGCTGCTTGCCCCACGACGGATAGAACGCGGTTGCCTCGACGCCTTCGAGCGCGGTTTCGCGCAGCGTCTTGCCGTCGTCGCGCGGCTTGACGTCCATGCCGGCGAACCACTGCGACGTCGCGCGGTAGATGATCGGCGTCTTGTGGCGCCAGCAGTGCATGTAGCTGTGCGTGTATTTCTCGCTGCGCAGCAGCGAGCCGGCCGCGTTCAGCGCGTCGACGATCTTCGGGTTCGCGTCCCAGATCGACAGGCCGCCGAACAGCGGCAGCGATTCGATGTAGCGGCCGTCGCCCATCACCGGGTTGATGAAGTCCGAATCGGTCATCCCGTGCGCCTTGCACGACTGGAAGTCCTCGATGCCGTAGGCCGGCGACGAGTGCACGACGCCGGTACCCGTGTCGGTCGTCACGTAGTCGCCGAGGTAGACGGGCGCGGTGCGCTTGTAGCCGGGGTGGGCCGATGCGAGCGGGTGGTGGAAGCGCAGGTTCGCGAGCTTCACGCCGGGCGCGGTCGCGACGACGCGGCCCGTCAGCTTGAAGTCGGCCATGCAGGTTTCGACGCGTTCTTCCGCGATGATCAGCAGCCCGCGCTCGGTGTCGACCAGCGCGTAGACGATTTCCGGATGGAGGTTCAGCGCCTGGTTGGCGGGGATCGTCCACGGCGTGGTGGTCCAGATCACGATGCCGCCCTCGGCGCGCGGCAGCGCGGGCAGGCCGAACGCCTGCGCGGTCTTTTCCGGTTCCGCGAACGCGAACATCACGTCGATCGTCGGGTCGGTGCGGTCCTTGTACTCGACTTCCGCCTCGGCGAGTGCCGAGCCGCAGTCGAAGCACCAGTTCACCGGCTTCAGCCCGCGATACACGTAGCCCTTCTCGATGATCTTGCCGAGCGCGCGGATCTCTTCCGCCTCGTTGACGAAGTTCATCGTCTTGTACGGGTTCGACCAGTCGCCGAGCACGCCGAGGCGCTTGAAGCCGACCTTCTGCTTCTCGATCTGCTCGGTCGCGTACGCGCGCGCCTTGCTCATCACTTCGGCCGCCGGCAGCGACTTGCCGAACTGCTTCTCGATCTGGATCTCGATCGGCATCCCGTGGCAATCCCAGCCCGGCACGTACGGCGCGTCGAAGCCGGCCATGTTGCGCGACTTCACGACGATGTCCTTCAGGATCTTGTTGACCGCGTGACCGAGGTGGATGTCGCCGTTCGCATACGGAGGGCCGTCGTGCAGGATGAACTTCGGCCGGCCCTGGCTGGCCGCGCGGATCTTGTCGTAGATGCCGCGCTCTTCCCATTCCTTGACCCACTGCGGTTCGCGCTTGGGCAGGTCGCCGCGCATCGGGAACGGCGTGTCGAGCAGGTTGACCGGATACTTGGCCTGCGGTTTCGAATCGGCTTTCTTGTTGCTCATGATGGGATCGCTATCTAAATCGGGGGACGCTCGTGCGTCGTGAATCGGGGATGCGCGCGTGTCGGCGGCGCGAGGGTGCGGCGCGGGGCGCCGCCGGCCGGATCAGCTAATTCGGTCGGTCGCCGATGTCGCGAAGCCGGTCGCGCGGCTGCCCGGCGCGCGGTCGCGCTCGATGAAGTACGCGCGCGCGTTCGCGACGTCCAGCGCGATCGCGCGCGACAGCGCCTCGAGGTCGTCGAACTTCGCCTCGTCGCGCAGCTTCTTCAGGAATTCGACGCGGATGAGCTTGCCGTACGCGTCGCCGTGCCAGTCGAGCAGGTGGACTTCGAGCAGCACGC
This sequence comes from Burkholderia sp. RF4-BP95, assembly GCF_001521985.1. Classification (NCBI taxonomy): domain Bacteria; kingdom Pseudomonadati; phylum Pseudomonadota; class Betaproteobacteria; order Burkholderiales; family Burkholderiaceae; genus Burkholderia; species Burkholderia sp. RF4-BP95. The sequence goes on from NZ_LOSX01000074.1 coordinate 24,459, forward strand.
GGCCGGAATCGTCGACGGTCGGACGCAGCCCGAGGCTCGCGACGCCCGGCAGCGGGGCGGGGCCCAGGCCGTGCACCTGCACGACGAAGATGCCCGCGAGCGCCGGCCGCTTGTGTGCGATCGGCAGGTTCAGGGTCGGGAAGCCGAGGTCGCGGCCGAGCTTCAGCCCGTGCGCGACGTGGCCGCTGATCGCGTAGCCGTGGCCGAGCGCCTGCGCGGCCGCGTCGAGATCGCCCGCGGCGAGCGCGGCGCGCACGCCCGAGCTGGAGATGCGCGTGCCGTCGCTGCCGGCGACCGTGCCCATCTGCTCGACCTCGAAGCCGTACTGCTCGCCGGCCGCCTTCAGCGTGTCGAAGGTGCCCGCGCGCTTCGCGCCGTAGCAGAAATCGTCGCCGACCATCATCCAGCGCGTGTGCAGCCCGCCGACCAGCGTGCGTTCGACGAACGCCTGCGGCGACTGGCTCGCGAACGTATGGTTGAAGTGCTCGACGACGACGCGGTCGACCCCGTGTTCGCGCAGCGCTTCCAGCTTGTCGCGCAGCATCGCGATGCGCGGCGGCGCGCCGGCCGGGTTGAAGAATTCGCGCGGATGCGGCTCGAAGGTCATCACGCACACGGGCAGGCCGCGCGCGTCCGCTGCCGCGCGCACGCGCGCGAGCAGGGCCTGGTGGCCGCGATGGACACCGTCGAAGTTGCCGATCGTCAGCGCGCACGGCGCGCGGCTCTCGGCGTTGGGCAGGCCGCGGAAGACTTTCACGATAGCGGATGCAGCGTCGGGGGAATGGGCGGTGGGATGCCGCAAAGCAGAAGATTATAAACGTTCGGGCGGCCCGGCGGCCGAGAAGGGGGGAAACGCGGGGGCGAATGGTAAAATTCGCGGATGAAAAAACTCGTGATCCTGATTTCCGGTCGCGGCAGCAACATGGAGGCCATCGTCCGCGCGTGCGCGCAGGAGCGCTGGCCGGCCGAGGTCGCCGCCGTGATCGCCAACCGGCCCGACGCGGCCGGCCTGGCTTTTGCCGCGTCGCACGGGGTGGCGACCGCGGTGGTCGACCACCGGTCGTTCGACAGCCGCGACAGCTTCGACGCGGCACTCGCCGCCGAAATCGACCGCTTTGCGCCCGATCTCGTCGTGCTCGCCGGCTTCATGCGCATCCTCACGCCCGATTTCGTCAGACGATATGAAGGCCGGCTGCTGAACATCCACCCGTCGCTGCTGCCGAGCTTCAAGGGCATCCACACGCACCAGCAGGCGCTGGATGCCGGCGTCGCGCTGCATGGCGCGAGCGTGCATTTCGTGATTCCCGAACTCGACAGCGGCGCGATCGTCGCGCAGGGCGCGGTGCCCGTGCGCGCCGGCGACGACGCGGCCGCGCTCGCGCAGCGCGTGCTGACGGTCGAGCACGTGCTGTATCCGCGTGCGGTGCGCTGGTTCGTCGAGGGGCGCCTGCGCCTCGAGAACGGCCGGGCAGTGGTGGCGCCGGAAGAGGCGCGCTGGATTTTCGCGGATCAACCGCATACCGAAACGAGCGAGGGCGTATGAAGCTGCACGGATTCCTGATTGGCCAGACCGAGACCTTGCTGGCCGAGGTGCTGAAGTTCACCGGCCCCGCCGACGCGACCACGAGCCGGTTCTTCCGCGCGCACCCGAAGCTCGGCCACGCCGAACGCGGCGTGATCGCCGAGGCGGTGTTCGCGGTGCTGCGCCGGAAGATGGAGTTTTCGCACCTGGCCGAGAGCGGCACGGGCAGCCCCGCGCGGCGCCTGACGTTGCTCGGCCTGATGCAGACGCTCGGCCGCAATGCGCTCAAGCCGTTCGTGTCCGACACCGAGGCCGCGTGGCTCGAGCACGTGTCGAAGATCGATCCGGCGAGCCTGCCGGTGCGCGTGCGCACGAACCTGCCGGACTGGATCTATCAGGCGCTGTCGGCCCGTTTCGACGCCGAGGAGCTCGCGCAGCTCGCCGCGGCGCTGAATTACCCCGCGCCGCTGGACCTGCGCGCCAACGCGCAGAAGGCGACGCGCGAACAGGTGATCGACGCGCTGCGCGCGAACGGCATCGACGCGGGCGAGACGCCGTTCGCGCCGCAGGGCGTGCGCGTCGTCGGCAAGCCGGCGCTCACGCGCCTGAAGCTGTTCGAGGAAGGCCAGATCGAGGTGCAGGACGAGGGCAGCCAGCTGCTGTGCTCGCTGGTCGCGCCGCGTCGCGGCGAGATGGTCGTCGATTTCTGCGCGGGCGCCGGCGGCAAGACGCTCGCGCTCGGCGCGATGATGCGCTCGACCGGGCGCCTGTACGCGTTCGACGTGTCGGAAAAGCGCCTGACGAAGCTGAAGCCGCGCCTCGCGCGCAGCGGGCTGTCGAACGTGAATCCGGTGCTGATCGACAGCGAGCACGACGCGAAGATCAAGCGGCTCGCCGGCAAGATCGACCGCGTGCTGGTCGACGCACCGTGCAGCGGCCTCGGCACGCTGCGCCGCAACCCCGACCTCAAGTGGCGCCAGACGCGCACGTCGATCGAGGAGCTCACGCCGAAGCAGGCGTCGATTCTCGCGAGCGCGGCGCGTCTCGTGAAGAAGGGCGGCCGGCTCGTCTATGCGACCTGCAGCGTGCTCGACGCGGAGAACGAAGCGATCGTCGAGCAGTTCCTGGCTGACCATCCGGACTTCGTGCTGGTGCCCGCGCAGAAGGTGCTGGCCGACCAGCGCATCGAGCTCGAGACCGGCGACTACCTGTCGCTGTGGCCGCACCGCCATGCGACCGACGGCTTCTTCGCCGCGGTCCTCGAACGACGCGCGCAGTAACGGCAGGACCCACGGATGATGCAGAACCGCCTGCTGTCGCACCGGCTCGCGTCGGTGATTCGCGACTTCAACCAGCCCGTGATGATCTGGCAGGCGGCGATCCTCGTCGGCGCGCTGTGTTTCGCGTGGGTTGCCGCGCGCTTCGTGCACGGCCGCATCGACGCGCGCCGGCGCGCGGCCGGCCGGACGCCGGGCGCCGGTGCGCAAAGCCTGAAGCGCGCGCTGTTCCCGCTGTTCGGCGGCCTGTTCGTGCTGGCCGCGCAGCTTGGGTTCGACCCGTTCATGTCGACGTCGCTGCTGTCGCTCGCGCTCGTGCCGCTGTTCGGCATCGGGCTCATCTACGTGCTGTTCTTCTTCGCGCGGCGCGTGTTCGCGCGCGACGGCCATACGCATGCGTGGCTGTCGATCGTCGAGAAGATCGTGTCGGTGATCGTGTGGGCGGCGATGGTGCTGACGGTGCTCGGGATCCAGCGCGACGTGATCGCGTGGCTCGACAGCGTGCAGTTCCGCGTCGCGAATGCGCACCTGACGCTGCTGTCGGTGATTTCCGGCGCGTTGTGGGTGTGCGTGACGCTGATGGTCGCGATGTGGCTCGGCTCGGTGCTGGAGGAGCGCCTCGCGCGCGCCACCACGCTCGACGCGAACCTGAAGGTCGTGATGTCGCGCGTCGGCCGCGCGCTGCTCGTGTTCGCGGCGATCCTGATCGGGCTGTCGCTCGTCGGCATCGACGTGACGGTGCTCGGCGTGTTCGGCGGCGCGGTGGGCGTCGGCCTCGGCTTCGGGCTGCAGAAGATCGCCAGCAATTACGTGTCGGGCTTCATCATCCTGCTCGACCGCTCGCTGCGGCTCGGCGACGCGATCAGTGTCGGCGGGCTGCAGGGCGTCGTCACGCAGATCCGCACGCGTTATACGGTCGTGCGCGGCCTCGACGGCAACGAGACGCTGATCCCGAACGAGAAGCTGATCACCGACGTCGTGCAGAACCAGTCGTCGTACCTGACGCGCGGCTACGCGAAGGTCGCCGTGCAGGTTGCCTATACCAGCGACGTCGAGCAGGCGCTCGCGGTGCTCGCGGAAGCCGCGAAGGACGTGCCGCGCGTGCTCGCGGACCCGGCGCCGACCCCCTATCTGGTCAGCTTCGGCGCGGACGGGATCGATCTGGAACTCGGCTTCTGGATCGAGGATGCGGCGAAAGGCACGTCGGGCGTGCGTTCGTCCGTGAACCGCAACATCTGGCGGCTTTTCGGCGAGCACGGAATCTCGATTCCGTTCCCGCAGCGTGAAGTGCGCGTGGTCGGCCTGCCAGACGGTCTGGCCGCGACCGGCGCCGTAGCGGACGGGACGCCTGTGGCGGTGGTCGGCGGTGCGGCGGACGGGCGGGCGTCGGCGGCCTAGGCGCGAACCGGGCGAATCGGGCGGTCAGAACCGGATCGTGGCGCTTTCCCGGTCCGCCGATGGACTGTTTGCGTTGCGTCAAGACAAGAAAATATTCATTTTTTACAAAGACTTGGAACGGTTGAAGTAAAATTCCGGTCTACACGCGGTATGCTTTCATTTTTATGACGTCGGCTTGCGCCGGCATCGCTCTCACCACAGGTAACTGCCTTGTTGAATTCCCTGCTCGATTTTCTTTCCCACGGGCTCCTGCGCTTTTCGTGGTGGCAGGTCGCGTTGTTCGCGCTCGCCGTCACGCACGTCACGATCATCGGTGTGACGGTCTACCTGCACCGCTGCCAGGCGCACCGCGCGCTGGAGCTGCACCCGATCGCGAGTCACTTCTTCCGTGCCTGGCTGTGGATGACGACCGGCATGCTGACGGGCCAGTGGGCCGCGATCCATCGCAAGCACCACGCGAAGTGCGAAACCGAGGAAGATCCGCACAGCCCGCAGACGCGCGGCATCTGGAAGGTGTTCCTCGAAGGCGCCGAGCTGTATCGCGCGGAAGCGAAGAACGAAGAAACGATGCGCAAGTTCAGCCACGGCACGCCGAATGACTGGATCGAGCGCAATCTGTACTCGAAGTACCCGATCCTCGGCGTGAGCCTGATGATGGTGATCGACATCGCGCTGTTCGGCGTGCTCGGCCTGACCGTATGGGCCGTGCAGATGGTCTGGATTCCGTTCTGGGCCGCGGGTGTCGTGAACGGCTTCGGCCACTTCTGGGGCTACCGCAACTTCAACTCGGCCGATGCGAGCACGAACCTGTTCCCGTGGGGCATCGTGATCGGCGGCGAGGAACTGCACAACAACCACCACACGTTCGCGACGTCGGCGAAGCTGTCGAACAAGTGGTACGAGTTCGACATCGGCTGGATGTACATCCGCATCATGTCGGCATTCGGTCTCGCGAAGGTGAAGAAGGTTGCACCGACGCCGCGTCTGAACAAGCCGAAGACGGTGCTCGACCAGGAAACGCTGCAGGCCGTGCTGTCGAACCGGTACGAAGTGATGGCGCGCTACGGCAAGGCCGTGAAGCGTGCGTACCGCCAGGAGCTCGCGCATCTGAAGGAACTCGGTTCGAGCGAGAAGTACCAGCTGATGCGCGGCGCGCGCAAGTGGTTCCACAAGGACGCCGACGGCCTCGACGAGCCGCAGAAGAAGCTGCTGCCGGAGATTTTCGCGAACAGCCAGAAGCTGCATACGTACTTCCAGCTGCGCCAGGATCTGGCCGCGATCTGGGATCGCTCGACCGCCTCGCGCGAACAACTGCTCGCGCAATTGCAGGATTGGTGCCATCGCGCGGAACAAAGCGGCATCAAGGCGCTGCAGGAATTTGCGACGCGCCTGCGTCGCTACGCCTGATTCGAAATCGATTAGAATCTCAGGACGTCACAAACCCCGCGTTGGCGGGGTTTTTTCATTTGGGCGGCCGGTTTTCGAAGGGCGACCCGACGTGCCGGAATTCGCATGAGGCTCGGGGCCGCGCCGACGTGGCGCCCCGGGGCAAGCGTAGAGGATGGGGCCAGAGCAGGTGCTCACGCGCTAACTCTGGTCGAACGCGAAGCATGGGACCCGAGTAAGTGCTGAAGCACTAACTCGGGTCGACAGGAGATATGGAGATGCAATCGACGATCAAACCCGTCGAGTACGACCGGCCGGTCTCGGCAGGGACCGTCTGCGGCGTGGGCCAGGCGTGGGCCAAGGTGCCCGAGGCACCGTCCGCCGAAGAACGCACCGCGCTGAAGGCGCGCATCAAGGCGCTGCTCGCGCGTGAAAAGGCCGTGCTCGTCGCGCACTACTACGTGGATGCCGAGCTGCAGGAACTGGCCGACGAAACCGGCGGCTGCGTCGCCGATTCGCTCGAAATGGCCCGCTTCGGCCGCGACCACGACGCACAGACGCTCGTCGTCGCCGGCGTGCGCTTCATGGGCGAAACCGCGAAGATCCTGAGCCCCGGCAAGCGCGTACTGATGCCCGACCTCGACGCGACCTGCTCGCTCGATCTCGGCTGCCCGGTCGACGAATTCTCCGCGTTCTGCGATGCGCATCCCGACCGCACCGTCGTCGTCTACGCGAATACCAGCGCCGCCGTGAAGGCGCGCGCCGACTGGATGGTCACGTCGTCGATCGGCCTCGAGATCGTCGCCGACCTGCACGCACGGGGCGAAAAGATCATCTGGGCACCCGATCGCCATCTCGGCAGCTACATCCAGAAGAAAACCGGCGCGGACATGCTGTTGTGGCAGGGTTCGTGCCTTGTCCACGACGAATTCAAGGGCATCGAGCTCGACCTGCTGCGCGCCGAGTATCCGGACGCGAAGGTGCTCGTGCATCCCGAGTCGCCGGAAAACGTCGTCGCGCAGGCGGACGTCGTCGGCTCGACGACGCAGCTGATCGACGCTGCCGTGAAGTTCGACGCGACGCACTTCATCGTCGCGACCGACCTCGGTATCCTGCACAAGATGCAGCTCGCGGCGCCCGGCAAGACCTTCATTGCCGCGCCGACGGCCGGCAACAGCGCGACCTGCAAGAGCTGCGCCCATTGCCCGTGGATGGCGATGAACGGCCTCGCGAACCTCGCCGACGTGCTCGAGCGCGGTCACAACGAGATCTTCGTCGATCCCGCGATCGGCGCGCGCGCGCGTCTGCCGATCGACCGGATGCTCGATTTCGCAGCGGCGCACAAGAAGCGCGTGCAGGCGAGCGGCGATCTGCAGCGCGATCAGCAACTGTTTGCGAACGTGGGGGCTGCATGACCAGCGCAGTCTCTCCGTTGTTCGAAGCCGTGCGCGCCCAATACGGCACGGCATTCGACGAAGCGATCGCGCGCAACGTCGCCGATGCGATCGCTGAAGACGTCGGCACCGGCGACCAGACCGGGCGGCTCGTGCCGGCAGGCGAGCGGCGCCGTGCGCGCATCATCGTGCGCGAGGAGGCGGTGTTGTGCGGCGTGCCGTGGTTCGAGGCCGTCGTCGCGCGGATCGATCCGTCGATCGTCGTGCAGTGGCGGTATCGCGAAGGCGACCGGATGACGCCGGATTCGGCGGTCTGCGAACTCGAAGGGCCGGCGCGCGCGCTGTTGACGGCCGAGCGCAACGGGCTGAACTTCCTGCAACTGCTTTCGGGCGTCGCGAGCGCGACGCGTCGTTACGTCGATCGCGTCGAAGGCACGCGCGCGAAGATCCTCGATACGCGCAAGACCCTGCCGGGCCTGCGGCTCGCGCAGAAGTACGCGGTGCGCGTCGGCGGCGGCGAGAACCAGCGTCTCGCGCTGTACGACGGCATCCTGATCAAGGAAAACCATATCGCGGCGGCCGGCGGTGTCGGCGAGGCGCTCGATGCGGCGTTCGCACTCGATGCCGGCGTGCCGGTGCAGGTCGAAGTCGAGACGCTCGCGCAGCTCGACACGGCGCTCGCGCATGGCGCGCAGTCGGTGTTGCTCGACAACTTCACGCTCGACATGATGCGCGAGGCGGTGCGCGTTGCGTCCGGCAGGGCCGTGCTCGAGGTGTCGGGCGGTGTCAATTTCGATACGGTGCGCACGTTCGCGGAGACGGGCGTCGACCGCATCTCGATCGGCGCGCTGACGAAGGACGTGCACGCGACCGACTATTCGATGCGGATCGTTGACTGACCGCGCGACATACCGTCTGACGAAAAAAGCCGCTGGCGCTCAAACGCCGGCGGCTTTTTTTCGTGGGCCGCAAGCCGGAAGGGCGTGCCGCTCAGCGGCGCGAGCGGGGCGTGAGCACGCTCGGCAGCGCCTTCGGCAACGTGTGCGGCCAGTCGCGGCTGTAGTGCAGCCCGCGGCTTTCGCGGCGCGAATACGCGCTCTTCACGATCAGCGTCGCGACGTCGACGAGATTGCGCAGTTCGAGCAGGTCGCGCGTCACGCGGAAGTTCGCGTAGTACTCGTGGATCTCGTCGCGCAGCAGCGACAACCGGTGCTTCGCGCGCTCGAGACGCTTGTCGGTACGCACGATGCCGACGTAGTTCCACATCAGCCGGCGCAGTTCGTCCCAGTTGTGCGCGACGACGACTTCCTCGTCCGCATCCGACACGCGGCTTTCGTCCCATGCGGGCAGCGTGCCCGGCGTTTCGGCGTCGAAGCCGGCCGCCTCGATTGCCTCGGCCGCCGCGCGGCCGATCACGAGACATTCGAGCAGCGAATTGCTCGCAAGCCGGTTCGCGCCGTGCAGCCCCGTGTACGACGTCTCGCCGACCGCATACAGGCCCGCGAGATCGGTGCGTCCCGCGAGGTCGGTGACGACGCCGCCGCACGTGTAGTGCGCGGCCGGCACGACCGGGATCGGCTGCTTCGCGATGTCGATGCCGAATTCGAGGCAGCGCGCGTGGATCGTCGGGAAGTGTTCGCGCAGGAAGGCTTCCGGCTGATGGCTGATGTCGAGATACACGCAGTCGATCCCGCGCTTCTTGATCTCGAAGTCGATCGCGCGCGCGACGATGTCGCGCGGCGCGAGTTCCGCGCGCGGATCGTGCGCGGGCATGAAGCGCGTGCCGTCCGGCAGCTTCAGCAGGCCGCCTTCGCCGCGCACGGCTTCCGAAATCAGGAACGATTTCGCGTACGGATGGAACAGGCAGGTCGGGTGGAACTGGATGAATTCCATGTTCGACACGCGGCAGCCCGCGCGCCACGCCATCGCGATGCCGTCGCCGGTCGCGGTGTCGGGGTTCGTCGTGTACAGGTAGACCTTCCCGGCGCCGCCGGTCGCGAGCACCGTGTGCGGCGCCTCGATCGTGATCGTGCGATCGTTGTCGACGTCGAGCGCATACAGCCCGTGACAACGGCGGCCGGGCAGCCCGAGCCGGTCCGACGTGATCAGGTCGATCGCATGGTGGTTTTCGAAGAACGTGATGTTCGGATGCTGGCGCGCGCGGTCGGACAGCGTCGCGAGCACCGCATGGCCGGTCGCGTCGGCCGCGTGGATGATTCGACGGTGGCTGTGGCCGCCTTCGCGCGTCAGATGGAAACCGAGTTCGGCCGCATCGTCCTTCGTGAACGGCACGCCCTGCGAGATCAGCCACTCGATCGCTTCGCGGCCGTGCTCGACGATGTAGCGCGTTGCGCCTTCGTCGCACAGGCCGCCGCCGGCGACCAGCGTGTCGTCGACGTGGTTCTCGATGCTGTCCGCCGAATCGAGGACGGCCGCGATGCCGCCTTGCGCGTTATCGCTTGCCCCCTCCATCATCGAACGTTTCGCGATCAGCGCGACACGTCGCGTGCTGGCCAGGTTGAGTGCGACCGACAGCCCTGCCAGGCCGCTGCCGACGATCGCCACGTCGAATTTCATGCTGCATCTCCATCGTTACGCTTTAGCTCTTGTGCGTTCCGTCGGCCGTGGCCGCGGAAAGGGGAGAGCATACCGCGTCGGGCCCGCGCGTGCGCGCAAAACAAAAAGCCCCGCATGTGCGGGGCTTTTTGGTCGCCGTCAGGCTGGCAGAAACCGGAGATTACTTGATCTTGGTTTCTTTGTATTCCACATGCTTGCGGACGACGGGATCGAACTTCTTGATCGCCATCTTTTCCGGCATGTTGCGCTTGTTCTTCGTGGTCGTGTAGAAGTGACCCGTACCAGCGGTCGACTCGAGCTTGATCTTGTCGCGTGCGCCTTTTGCCATGATTGTGCTCCTTGGGCTTAGGCTTCGCCGCGTGCGCGCAGGTCAGCGAGCACGGAATCGATGCCGTTCTTGTCGATCAGGCGCAGGCCGGCGTTCGAGACGCGCAGGCGCACCCAGCGGTTTTCGCTCTCCACCCAGAACCGGCGGTTTTGCAGGTTCGGCAGGAAGCGGCGCTTCGTCTTGTTGTTTGCGTGGGAAACGTTGTTGCCGCTCATCGGCGCTTTCCCAGTTACTTGGCATACGCGTGCCATGAGAGCACTCCTAATACGCTAAATTCGGGGTTCGATCGCCGATGAAGGTTCCATCGTACCGCCACGTGATCCATGGCTGCACTCAGAACGCCGAAGCCTTTACAGACAAGGCCCTTCGATGGCTAGAACTGGTTGGAAAAAAGACAGACGACGATTCTAGCAGAAAAAGTTCAGAAAAATCAAACCCAATTTCGCTTCGTCGTTGCGGCCACCCCGGGCGGGTCGCCGGGCCACAGTCTACAGCCAACCGGCGCGTGCGAACGAAAATGTATCGGCGGTGCCGACGACCACGTGATCGAGCAGCTTCGCGTCGACGAGCGTGAGCGCTTCGTGCAGCATCCGCGTCAGGCGGCGATCCTCCGCGCTCGGCTGCACCGCGCCCGACGGGTGATTGTGCGCGATGATCAGCGCGGCGGCATTCAGCATGAGCGCGCGCCGCACGATCTCGCGCGGATAGACGACCATTCGCGTCAGCGAGCCGCGGGCGCTCTCTTCCACGTCGATAAGGCCGTGACGGGCGTCCAGGTACAGTGTGACGAACACCTCGTGCGGACGCGTGCCGATCCGGAGCCGCAGATAATCCTCGACCGCGCCTGGCGAGCCGATCTGCATCCGCTCGCGGGCTTTCTCGGCCAGCGCGCGCCGCACGATCTCTGTCACCGCGATCAGCACCGCCGAGCGCGCGGGGCCGATGCCGGGGTGCATGGCGAACGCGCCGGGCTCCGCGTCGAGCATGTCGCGCAGCGAATCGTCGAAACGTGCGAGCAGCGCGCGGGCGCTGGCGAACACGTCGTGGCCGCCGCCGCCCGTGCCGAGCAGCAGCGCGATCAGCTCCGCGTCGGTCAGCGCCGCCGGCCCGCGTTCCAGCAAGCGCTCGCGCGGCAGATGGGGTTTCCAGTTTCGCGGGCGGCGCTTGCCCGGCGGCCTGGCTGCGTCGATGAGGCGGGCCGGAGCGACGGGGGCATCGGCGGTGTCGCGACATTCGGTCGCCGGTGCGGCGGGACAGGGTGACAGCATGATCGAAACTCCATTGGCGGCGGGCGCGGGCGCGATGTCGTCGCACTTTCAGCCTTGCGCGCTCAGGTGACTTACAATATTGGCTTTGCGCCGGGCCTTTCGGCCAGTTCGGGCGCCGACGAACACGAGTCATTCATGAGCATCATCGATCTATCCGAAGTGAAGCCCGGTTCCCATGTCACGCTGCATTACCGGCTTGCATTGGCCGACGGCGCCGACATCGTCAACACCTTCTCCGACAAGCCCGCCACGCTGCTGCTCGGCGCGGGGCAACTGGCGCCCTCGCTGGAACAGATTCTGATCGGGCTCAGGGTGGGCGACCATTCGACTTATCAGCTAACGCCCGAGCAGGGGTTCGGTCCCCGCAATCCCGACATGCTCCAGCGCGTGACGCTGTCGACGCTGCGCGAGAACGGGATGGTCGGCGACGATTTCACGCCGGGCGACCTGATCGAGTTCAACGCGCCGGACGGCGGCCGCTATGCAGGGGTGCTGAAGGAAGTCAGCGAAACCTCGGCGCTGTTCGACTTCAATCATCCGCTCGCGGGCCAAGCGCTCACGTTCGAAGTGAAAATCATCGGAATCCTGTAATCATGAGCACCACCGATACGCTGTCCGGGCAGACCGTCGCCGCCGATGCCGAAATCCTGCTGGCCCAGCCGCGTGGCTTCTGCGCGGGCGTCGATCGCGCGATCGAGATCGTCGAGCGCGCGATCGCGATGCACGGTGCGCCGATCTACGTCCGTCACGAAATCGTCCACAACAAGTACGTGGTCGAGGATCTGAAGAAGAAAGGCGCGATCTTCGTCGAGGAACTCGAGGAAGTGCCGGCCGGCAATACCGTGATCTTCAGCGCGCACGGCGTGTCGAAGGCCGTGCGCGACGAGGCGGACGTGCGCGGGTTGCGCATTTACGACGCAACCTGCCCGCTCGTCACGAAGGTGCACGTCGAAGTGGCGAAGATGCGCCAGGACGGGGTCGACATCGTGATGATCGGCCACAAGGGCCACCCGGAAGTCGAAGGCACGATGGGGCAGGTCGAGCGCGGCATGCATCTCGTCGAAAGCGTCGAGGACGTGCAGAAGCTCGAGCTCGCTGATCCCGAGCGCATCGCGCTCGTCACGCAGACGACATTGTCCGTGGACGACGCCGCCGAGATCATCGGCGCGCTGAAGGCGAAGTATCCGAAGATTCGCGAACCGAAGAAGCAGGACATCTGCTACGCGACGCAGAACCGCCAGGATGCGGTGAAGTTCATGGCGCCGCAGTGCGACGTCGTGATCGTCGTCGGCAGCCCGAACAGCTCGAATTCGAGCCGCCTGCGTGAAGTGGCCGAGAAGCGCGGCGTGGCCGCGTACATGGTCGACGCACCCGATCAAATCGATCCGGCATGGGTCGCCGGCAAGCGCCGCATCGGCGTGACGGCCGGCGCATCGGCGCCGGAAGTGCTCGCCCAGGCCGTGATCGCGCGGCTGCGCGAGCTCGGCGTGCGCAACGTCCGCGCCCTCGACGGCATCGAGGAAAACGTGTCGTTTCCGCTGCCGCGCGGGCTGAACCTGCCGCCTGCCGCCTGATTGCCGCATCGCACCCGTGGTACCCCGAAGCGCGCCGTTTGGCGCGCTTTTTTTTGCGTTGCGAAAATGCGAGCGCAACCATTATTCACACCAATGGTGCAACCCGGTTGCTATCGCTGCGCTTAACCGCCTCTCAAAAATGGTTGCAATGCAGGAAAACCCCATCGAATCAGGATTATTGGCGTCCTATAAATGGAGTTACAATGCGCCCGTTTTCAGGCCGGAATGGCTTTGAAATAGGGTTTTGGCAAGGCGCGGGAGACCTACTCGATGCATGTGAAGTTGGCTTACGCCATGTCCGTCGCCGCACCGGTTGCAATGCTTGCCGGCTGCAGCAAAAAGAGCGACGACGAGGCGGGCAGGGACGCTGCGGCACGCGCAGTACCGGCTGCCAGCGACGTGCGCGCTGCCGGAACCGGTCGTGCGGTGCCGTCGGCGTGCCGCGTTGCGCAATCGGACAGTGACAAGGACAACGGGGCACGTTTGGCGATCGAGGAAATCAACGCGCAGGGCTCGAAGATCGGCATGCATTCGGCACGGCGGCCAGCACGCGCCGGCGGCGCTGCCATCGACCGGGCGACGGGCATGCAGATTGTCCGACAACGAGCCGCGGACCGTGATGCGGCAACAGCAGGGCGCGTCGAACGACGGACGCCCGGGTTTCGGGGCAACGCAGGCGACGTGCGGATGTCACTGATCCCCGTTCATTTCGATTCGACGAAACAGCGTGTCGCCGCGACTCATCGCGTCGCGGCGGGCGGGCTGCTTCGTTTCACGGATTCCGACGCAGTCCTGACGAAAGTCGGGCGCCACCTTCGCGATGCCGGTTCGGGCGCCGCGCGGGCGGCGGCGGACGGCCCGCTTGCAGCGCAGGCGACGGCGTCCGGCATCGGAGCGCAAATCCTTGGCGACAACGGCATGTGCGCCGCCAAGGTGGTCGAGCCCGCGGGCGACGCGGCGCGGAACCTGATCTGCCCGGAAGCAGGGTTCGCCCCGGCCCGGACGGAAAAAGGCACGGCGTTCGGGCAACCGGACACCGTTGCGGCACGCTGCCCTACGACTTCAAGGAGGCCAAGTACACCGTCCTCGATGTCGTGACGATTTAGCGACGGGACTCATGATGGCACCGGAACAGTGCGGTGCCGTTTCTGTATCCGCTCCGGCGGCAGGTCCGGCCGTACAGGCCGGGCGGCGCGCGCCGGGACGATCCACCCTTACCGGTATCGACTAGTACCCGCAGTGTCGCCGAGAAGGCGCGATTCCTCGCTTACCCGCGGGGCGCAACGTCCTCCGGCAGCATGGGCCAAGGAGCTTTAAATGGATATTTTCATCCAGCAGATCCTCAACGGGCTGGTGCTCGGCAGTGTGTACGCCATCATCGCGTTGGGTTACACGATGGTGTACGGCATTCTCGGCATCATCAACTTTGCGCACGGCGACGTGCTGATGATCGGCGCGATGGTCGCCCTGTCGGCGATCACCGTGCTGCAGAACCATTTCCCCGGACTCGGCAACGTCGCGACGCTGACGATCGGCCTTGGCATCGCCGCCGTCGTCTGCGCGTGCGTGGGCTACACGATCGAACGTGTCGCGTACCGGCCGCTGCGCCGTGCGCCGCGTCTCGCCCCGCTGATCACCGCGATCGGCGTGTCGATCCTGCTGCAGACGGCCGCGATGATCATCTGGTCGCGCAACCCGCTGCCGTTCCCGCAATTGCTGCCGACCGATCCGATCAACGTGATCAAGGCGACCGACACGACGCCCGGCGCCGTGATCTCGGTGACTGAAATCGTGATCATCGCGGTGGCGTTCATCGTGATGGCGGGCCTCCTGCTGCTCGTGCACAAGACCAAGCTCGGCCGCGCGATGCGTGCGATCGCCGAAAGCCCGAACACCGCGAGCCTGATGGGCGTGAACCCGAACTTCGTGATTTCGGCGACGTTCATGATCGGCTCCGCGCTCGCCGCGCTGGCCGGCGTGATGATCGCATCCGAATACGGCAACGTGCACTTCTACATGGGCTTCATCCCCGGCATGAAGGCGTTCACGGCGGCGGTGCTCGGCGGGATCGGCAACCTCGGCGGCGCGATGGTCGGCGGCGTGGTGCTCGGCCTGATCGAGCAGCTCGGCGCGGGTTACATCGGCAACCTCACGGGCGGCGTATTCGGCAGTAACTACCAGGACGTGTTCGCATTCATCGTGCTGATCATCGTGCTGGTGTTCCGTCCGTCGGGCCTGCTGGGCGAACGTGTCGCGGACCGCGCGTAACGGAAGGGGAGCAAACAACATGACATCCATTCAACCGATCGAATCCTCGACGTCGCTCGTCGAAGAACGCAACACGACGAAGACCGTCGTCATCGGCATCCTGACCGCGGCCTTCGTGATCGCGGCGCCGATCATCATCGGCTCGGCGGGCGGCAACTACTGGGTCCGCGTGCTCGACTTCGCGATGCTGTACGTGATGCTCGCGCTGGGTCTGAACGTGGTGGTCGGCTTCGCCGGCCTGCTCGACCTGGGCTACATCGCGTTCTACGCGGTGGGCGCGTACACGGCGGCGCTGCTGAGCTCGCCTCACCTGACCTCGCAGTTCGAGTGGATCGCGGCGCTCGCGCCGAACGGCCTGCACATCCCGTTCCTGATCATCGTGCCGATCGCGATGGCGCTGGCGGCGACCTTCGGGATCCTGCTCGGCGCGCCGACGCTGCGCCTGCGCGGCGACTACCTGGCGATCGTCACGCTCGGCTTCGGTGAAATCGTCCGGATCTTCATGAACAACCTCGACCGTCCGGTGAACATCACCAACGGCCCGAAGGGGATCACGGGCATCGATCCGGTGCACGTCGGCGGCTTCAACCTGTCGCAGACGCACTCGATCTTCGGCTTCCAGCTGCCGTCGGTCTACATGTACTACTACCTGTTCGTGCTCTGCGCGCTGCTGGTGATCTGGGTCTGTACGCGCCTGCAGCACTCGCGTATCGGCCGTGCATGGGCCGCGATCCGCGAAGACGAAATCGCCGCGAAGGCAATGGGCATCAATACCCGTAACGTGAAGCTGCTCGCGTTCGCGATGGGCGCGTCGTTCGGCGGCCTGTCGGGCGCGATGTTCGGTGCGTTCCAGGGCTTCGTGTCGCCCGAGTCGTTCACGTTCTGGGAATCGATCGTCGTGCTCGCCTGCGTGGTGCTCGGCGGCATGGGCCACATCCCCGGCGTGATCCTGGGCGCGGTGCTGCTCGCGATCTTCCCGGAATTCCTGCGTTCGACGATGAGCCCGCTGCAGCATGCGATCTTCGGTCACGACATCGTCGATACCGAAGTGATCCGTCAGGCGCTGTACGGCCTCGCGATGGTGATCATCATGCTGTATCGCTCGGAAGGCCTGTGGCCGGCGCCGAAGCATGAGGACAAGATCGCGAAACTGGCGAAGCGCAACAGCAAGAAGCCGGTGCGCGCTTAACCAACGGACAAGGGGATATCACACATGAGCGACAAGCAAATCCGACTGTCCGTCAAAGGCGTGAACAAGCGCTTCGGCGGCTTGCAGGCACTGTCCGACGTCGGCCTCGAGATCAAGGAAGGCGAGATCTACGGCCTGATCGGCCCGAACGGCGCCGGCAAGACCACGTTCTTCAACGTGATCACGGGCCTCTACACGCCGGACTCCGGCGAGTTCAAGCTGGACGGCACGGAATACAAGCCGACCGCGGTGCACCAGGTCGCGAAGACGGGCATCGCGCGCACGTTCCAGAACATTCGCCTGTTCGGCGGGATGACCGCGCTGGAGAACGTGATGGTGGGCCGCCACGTGCGCACCAAGCACGGGCTGCTCGGCGCGGTGTTCCAGACGCCGGCCGAACGCCAGGAAGAGCGCGAGATCAAGGAACGCGCGATCGAGCTGCTCGAATACGTCGGCGTGCTGCAGTACGCGGACTACACGTCGCGCAACCTGTCGTACGGCCACCAGCGCCGGCTGGAAATCGCCCGCGCGCTGGCGACCGACCCGAAGCTGCTCGCGCTCGACGAGCCGGCGGCCGGGATGAACGCGACCGAGAAGGTCGAACTCACGCGCCTGCTCGACAAGATCCGCTCGGACGGCCGCACGATCCTGCTGATCGAGCACGACGTGAAGCTCGTGATGGGGCTGTGCAACCGGATGACGGTGCTCGATTACGGCAAGGTGATCGCCGAGGGTCTGCCGCAGGACGTGCAGAAGAATCCGAAGGTGATTGAGGCATATCTCGGCGCAGGGGTGCACTGATGGCAGCGGCAATGTTGAAAATCAAGGGCTTGCAGGTCAACTACGGCGGTATCCAGGCCGTCAAGGGCGTTGACATGGAAGTCCGCCAGGGCGAGCTCGTGACGCTGATCGGCGCGAACGGTGCCGGCAAGACCACGACGATGAAGGCGATCACGGGTCTCAAGCCGTACTCGGCGGGCGACATCGAGTACGACGGCAAGTCGATCAAGGGCGTGCCGTCGCACGAACTGCTCAAGCGCGGCCTCGCGATGGTGCCGGAAGGCCGCGGGATCTTCGCGCGGATGTCGATCATCGAGAACATGCAGATGGGCGCGTATCTGCGCAACGACAAGGAGCAGATCAAGAAGGACGTCGACCGGATGTTCGGCTTCTTCCCGCGCCTGAAGGAGCGCGCGACGCAGCTGGCGGGCACGCTGTCGGGCGGCGAGCAGCAGATGCTGGCGATGTCGCGCGCGATCCTGTCGAAGCCGAAGCTGCTGCTGCTCGACGAGCCGTCGATGGGCTTGTCGCCGATCATGGTCGAGAAGATCTTCGAAGTGGTGCGCGAGATCTCGAAGGAGGGCATCACGGTGCTGCTGGTCGAGCAGAACGCACGCCTCGCGCTGCAGGCGGCCGACCGCGGTTATGTGATGGACTCGGGCACGGTCACGATGGAAGGCGACGCGAAGCAGATGCTCGACGATCCGAAGGTGCGGGCCGCGTATCTGGGCGAATGAGCGAGGCCGGTGCGGCGCGGCGGCGGATGCCGGCGTGCCGCGCAAGGGCTTTCGAAAAGCTGTCACGGGATGCCGTGGCAGCTTTTTTTTCGTGCAGCGCGCCCGGCGGCGAACTTGTGCATGCGGAGGCGACTCCATTCATTCGGCGGTGACGCCGACCATGCGGCGCGGGACGCGGCAACCGGCCGTCCGCGACCGGCCTTCCGCAACCGGCCGTCCGCAAACCGACACGCGGGCTGCGTAGCATGGTCGATCCATCGGGACACGGAGAGCACGCATGAGTCTGGACTACGGTTTCGTGAAGGCGAAGGTGACGTCGGTGGCGCAGTTGAAGGGCTCGCCGCACGGCAGCGAGATCCAGTATCACATCCACCTGACACTCGCACTGCCGACGGGCGACTGGGACGTCGCGATCAACGTCGGCACCAACGACGCGGACGACTTGCTGAACTACAAGCTCGTCTACGATTTCCATCATCCGGTCACGGCGACGCTCGCGGCCGCGGCCGAAGGCTATACCGATCTCACCGGGCAAACCGCGCTGCCGGCGCTCGACTATCTGCGCAGCGACATCCTGAACGAGACCGGCGCATGGCGCGCCAGCGCGGTGATGGACGGCACCGAGAACGCGGAGCCGATCCCGTCGCTGCTGCGGCTCGTCAACGCCGCGCAGTCGCAGGGGCTCGACGTCGTCGTGTTCGGCCGCACGTATTCGGAAGGCAACGGCATTCACGACACGCACATGAACCAGGGGTCGACGGGCTCGCACTATCTGCACCGCGCGGGCGACGACCACAACGATCACAACGACGTCTGGCAGGACGGCGCGTTGATCGTGCGCGTGAGCGAGTCGCAGTGGGCCGCGTATTTCGCGGCGTTCGAGCAGCAGGCCGTGCCGACCGACGCGCTCGGCAATCCGCTGCCGGACGCGGGGCCGATCACGCGCTGATGGGGGCTGCCGGCGTCAGGCGGCCGGCAGCGCCTTGCCGAACGAGATGCGTTCCTCGACGCGATAGCCGAGCGCCGCATAGAAGCGGCACGCATCGTCGTTGCCGGGCAGCACCTGCAGATTGATCTTCAGGCAGCCGCGCGCGGCGAGCGCGCGTTCCGCATGCGCGATCAGCGCGCGGCCGATGCCGAGTCGCCGTGCATCGTTCGACACGCCGAACGAGTAGAGCCAGCCGCGATGTCCGTCGAAACCCGCCATCAGCGTGCCGACGATCCGCGCGCCGCTGGTCGCGACGAAGAACAGTTCCGGCTGCGTCGCGAGCTTCAGCTCGATCGATCGCAGCGAATCGCGGTGCGGCGGCGCGCCGGCTTCGTCGTACTGCGGGAACGCGTCGCGCCAGACCGCGAGCACGGCATCGGTGTCGGCGCGTTCGAACGGGCGGATAGCGACAGCATCGGCGGCGGCATCCATCGCGGCGGTCTCCTCAGAGCGTGTCGAGGATCGACCGCAGCATCGCCATCATCTGGTCGATTTCCTCGGTCGTGACGTTCAGCGCGGGCATGAAGCGCAGCAGGTTCGGGCGCGCCGCGTTCAGCAGCAGGCCGTCGGGCTGCATGTCGCGCGCCTTCTCGACGATCTGCGGGCCGATGTCCTTGCCGAGCAGCAGCGCGCGCAGCAGGCCTTCGCCGCGTTCGCCCTCGAAACCGCGCTCCTCCGACAGCTCGAGCAGCTTGCGCTTCAAGTATTCGCCGCGCGCGCGCACGCCTTCGAGGAAGCCGGGCGCGACGAGTTGCGAGATCACCGAATGGCCGACCGCCGTCATCAGCGGGTTGCCGTTGTACGTGCCGCCCTGGTCGCCGGCCTCGAACACCGCGACGTCGGCCTTCGACAGCAGCGCGCCGAGCGGTGCGCCGCCGCCGATGCCCTTCGCGAGCGTCATGATGTCCGGCTCGATGCCGGACAGCTCGTACGCGAACAGCGTGCCCGCGCGGCCGCAGCCGCTTTGCACTTCGTCGACGATCAGCAGCAGGTCGTGCTGCTTCGTCAGCGCACGCAGCGCCTGCATGAATTCACGCGTCGCCGGAATCACGCCGCCTTCGCCCTGGATCGGCTCGAGCATCACCGCGACGGTCTTGTCGGTGATCAGCTTCTCGACCGAGTTGATGTCGTTCAGCTCGGCCTTCGGGAAGCCCGGCACCTGCGGTGCGTAGATCGTGTCCCAGCCCGGCTTGCCGCTGGCCGACATCGTCGCGAGCGTGCGGCCGTGGAAGCTGTGGTCGAACGTGATGATCTCGTACGCGCCGTTCTTGAACTTGCGGCCCCATTTGCGCGCGAGCTTGATCGCGCCTTCGTTCGCTTCCGCGCCGCTGTTCGTGAAGAACACCTTGTCGAACACGCTGTGCTGCGTCAGCAGCCCCGCAAGCTTCGCCATCGGTTCGTTGTAGAACGCGGGCGACGGGTTCAGCAGCTTCTCGGCCTGCGTCTTCAGCGCTTCGACGATGCCGTCGTTGCAGTGGCCGAGACTGTTGACGGCCCAGCCCTGAATGAAGTCCAGATAGCGCTTGCCGGTGTGATCGTAGAGCCACGAACCCTTGCCGTGCGTAAACACGATGTCGGGGCGGTTCGTGATGTACATCAGCGAGTCGATCGGGTAATCGTTCAGGGACATGACAGCAGACTCCAGCGGACGTTGAAAGGGAAACGGGCAATAAAAAAGCCACGGAAGGCCGTGGCTGGTAGGTCGAACAGCTTGTGCGTAACCGGTGAAGCGGAGGGAGGGTTACGCGCGAGTCCGTGACGAGCCGGCGGCATCCGGGCGGAGCGGCGAGCGGCGACGTCGGAGAGCGGACAGGAAGCGGTTCATGTGCGCAAGCATAAGGCATCCCGCGCCCCACTGTAAACCGCCGCGATGCCACGGATGTGACACGGCGGCGCGCAGCGGGGACGCGGGCGCGCCCGGTGCTCAGACCGGGTGCGCGAGATCGGCGGCGCTCGTGAACGAGTCGGCGTAGAACTCGTCGGCCGGCAGCGCGTGGTGCTGCGTGAAGTCGCGCTGCGCGGATTCGACCATCACCGGCGCGCCGCACGCGTACACCTGGTGGCCCGACAGATCGGGCAGGTCCTCGATCACCGCGCGGTGGACGAAGCCGGTGCGGCCCGTCCACTGGTCGGCGTCGTCCGGCTCGGACAGCACCGGCACGTACTTGAAGTTCGGGATCTCGCGCGCCCATTGCTCGGCGAGCTCGCCGAGGTAGATGTCCTTCTTGCGGCGTGCGCCCCAATAGAGCGTCATCGGGCGCGTGATGCCGGAATGCCTGACGTGCTCGATGATCGCCTTGATCGGCGCGAAGCCGGTGCCCGACGCGAGCAGCACGATCGGCTTGTCGGAATCCTCGCGCAGGAAGAACGTGCCGAGCGGGCCTTCGAAGCGCAGGATGTCGCGCTCCTTCATCGCGCCGAACACATGGTCGGTAAACTTGCCGCCCGGCATGTGGCGGATGTGCAGCTCGATCGGGCCTTCCTCGTGCGGCGCATTCGCCATCGAGTAGCTGCGGCGCGAGCCGTCCTTCAGGATGAACTCGACGTACTGGCCCGCGAGGTATTGCAGGCGCTCGTTGGCGGGCAACTGCAGCTTCACGACCATCACGTCGTCGGCGCGGCGCTCGAGCGCGGCGATCCGGCACGGCAGCTTCTTCACCTGCACGCCGTCGACGCCGGCGATTTCACGCACGTCGATCTCGAGGTCGCATTGCGCCTTCGAACAGCAGAGCAGCGCGAGGCCGCGCGTGCGTTCGTCGTTGGACAGTGCCGACGCGGCGTGCGGGCCCTGTTCGATCTGGCCCGACACGATCTGGCCCTTGCAGGAGCCGCACGCGCCGTTCTTGCATCCGTACGGCAGGTGGACGTTCTGGCGCAGCGCCGCCGCCAGCACGGTTTCGTCCGACTCGACCTGGAACTGCCGGCCGCTTTGCTTGAGAGTAACGTTGAATGCCATAGAACCAAATAGAACAAAATGTGGGGACCGTGCATGTCGGCACGGCAGCTACAATGCAAACCCGTTGCGCGCCGCGCAACGGTGGCTACTGATTTCGCAACCATCATGATCGCGACTCGAATCCTGCGCCGGCCGCGCGCACTGATCGTCGGCTGCGGCGACGTCGGCCTGCGTTGCGTCGCGCAATGGCGCGCCGCGCGCCGCAACCTGCGCATCGTCGCGCTGACGAGCCATCCGGGCCGCTGCGACGAATTGCGCGCGGCAGGCGCGACGCCGATCGTCGGCGACCTCGATCGCCGCGCGACGCTCGGACGTATCGCGGGGCTCGCCCGCACGATCCTGCATCTCGCGCCGCCGCAATCCGACGGCCGCGACGATCGCCGCACCCGCGCGCTGATCGCCGCATTGTCCGTGCCTGCACGGCGGCCATCCGCACCGCCGGTGTCGCCGGTCGGCCGGCTCCGCACGCTGCGTGCCGCGACCCGGCAGGCCGGCGTGCCGGCGCGGGCAGCGCGTATTGTACCCGACGCCCTTCGCGCGCCGACGCTCGTCTACGCCAGCACGACGGGCGTATACGGCGATTGCGGCGGGGCGCGAATCGACGAGACGCAGCCGCTGCGCCCCGCGAATCCGCGCGCGTTCCGGCGCGTGTCGGCCGAGCGTCAGTTGCGCGCGGCGACGGTGCGCGGCGTGCTGTCCGCGCGCATCGTGCGCATTCCCGGCATCTACGCGGCGAACCGGCTGCCGCTCGCGCGGCTCGAGCGCGGCACGCCGGCGCTCGACGCGGCCGACGACGTCTACACGAACCATATCCACGCGGACGATCTCGCGGCGATCCTGCGGCGCGCGGCCGTGCGCGGCAAGCCGGCGCGCGCCGTGCACGCGTCGGACGACAGCGAACTGCGGATGGGGGAGTATTTCGACCGGGTCGCGCAGGTGTTCGGCCTGCCGCTGCCGCCGCGGATCAGTCGCGCGGACGCCGAACATCGGCTCGAACCGACGCTTCTGTCGTTCATGCGCGAGTCGCGGCGCCTGTCGAATGCACGGCTCAAGGCCGAATTGTGCGTGACGTTGCGCTATCCGACCGTAGACGAATTCCTTCAAACGCTCGCGCCGCGCGGCGCGTCAGGTGAGCGCCGGTAACGCCTCGATCAGCAGGAAGCACAGCAACGCGCCGATCAGCGCGCCGATCAGGTTCGGATGATATTTGTGCTTCATGTGCATCGTGGCCAGCAGCCCGCCGATCACGATGGCACCCACGACCGCGAAGGCGATCGTCACGTACGACAGTTCGAAAGAATGGTTGATGTTCATGATGTCTCCCCTGCATTGCTGCTCGTACAGCTTGTGATTTCAGTATAGCGGGGGATCGTGCGGCCGCGACGCGGCCGGACACCGAACGATCGTGCGGATTTTCCCTTACAGGGTTTTGACGGAATTGCGCAGGGCTGAAAGGTCGTCTTCCCCGAGCCAGCGCCATGCGCCCGGCGCCAGGTCGTCCGGCAGCGTGAAACCGCCGATGCTTTCGCGATGCAGTGCCTCGACGCGGTTGCTGGCCGCGGCGACCATGCGTTTCACTTGATGATATTTGCCTTCGAGGACGGTCAGCGCGAGTGCGTGCGTGTCGCGCGCGTCGGCGGCGACCGCCGCGATCGGCTTCGGCTCGCCGTGGAGCTGCACGCCGGCGCGCAGCGCGTCCAGTTGGGCATCGTCGAGCGGGTGGCGCACGGTCGCGACGTAGGTCTTCGGCACCTTGCGCTTCGGAGACGTGTACGCATGCACGAACTGGCCGTCGTCGGACAGCAGCAGCAGGCCCGTCGTGTCCTGGTCGAGGCGGCCGACGCACTGCACGCCGCGTGCGACGAGCGGCGCGGGCAGCAGGCTGAACACGCTCGCGTGGTGTTGCGGGTCGCGCGAACACTCGTAGCCGGCCGGCTTGTTGAGCGCGAGATACGCGCGGGCGTGGAACGGCCAGGCGTTGTCGTCGACCGTGAACACGAGGCCGTCGGTGTCGAACGACGCGTCGGGGTCGGTCGCGCTCGCGCCCGCGACGGTGACGCGGCCCGTTTCGATCAGGCCGCGGCACTGGCGGCGCGAGCCGAAGCCCTGCGTGTAGAGAATGCTTTCGAGATCCATAGCGCGCGCATTCTATCAAGCGGCGCGCCGGCGCCGGCACGAACTCGCCCGCGCTGGTAAGCTGCGGAGCGCTGGGCGCGACGCGGGGCACGTTCCTTCTTCATGGAAAGTGGCCATCGCACGCAAGGTACGTACGGCTCCAGCGTGAAGCAGTGCCACCGCGGCGGCGGGTCCGTGCCAGGGCTGTTGCCGTCTTCACCCGACACGGAGTTTGCCGCATGAATCCGACGACGCTCGATGCACTCGCCGATTTTCCCCGCCAGCTCGAAGCTCATTTCGCCGCCGTGCCGGACGGCTATGCACGCTGGACTCCCGACGACTGGAACGGCATCCCGAGCGAGCACTTCTCGCCGCTCGGGCAACTCTGCCACGTGCGCGACATCGAGATCGACGGCTACCACGTGCGGTTGAGGCGGATGCTCGATGAGGATCATCCGCTGCTCGTATCGGTCGACGGCGACGCGCTTGCGATCGAGCGCCGCTACGACGCCGCGAACGCGTCCGACGTGCTCGCGGCGATCCGCGACGCGCGGCGCGAGACGCTCGACGTCGTGTCGCGACTGACGCCCGGGCAGCTTGCACGCACGGGCGAATTCGACGGCTATGGCGCGCTGACCGTGCGCGGCCTCGTTCATTATCTGTGCAGCCACGACCAGCAGCATCTGGCCGGGATGCAGTGGCTGCTCGGCAAGATCGACGCGGCGCTTTACGCACGCTGACTCACGCGGGCGCGGTGGCGGTGCGACGTGTCGCGCCAAGGCCAGGCAGATTTCGCCGCCCGCGTCGGTGGGGCAGCCCGCCATTTCGGATGCCTGATTGGATCGTTTTTCTGGATAATTCATCCAGCCATGCCCGGCTGACCGGCGCGTCGTGCGTGCCTACACTCCTAGCTTCACCCAACGCAAAAAGGAGTCAACCGTGGCTACTCACACGCTCGCAGACAAGGTCGTCCTGATCGCAGGCGGCGCCAAGAATCTCGGTGGCCTGATCGCCCGGGATCTGGCCGGCCACGGCGCGAAGGCGGTGGCGATTCACTACAACAGCGCGGCATCGCAGGCGCAGGCCGAAGAGACGGCCGCCGCCGTGCGCGCGGCCGGCGCGCAAGCCGCGACGTTCCAGGCCGATCTGACGACGGCCGCCGCGGTCGAGAAGCTGTTCGGCGACGCGAAGCAGCGCTTCGGCAAGATCGACATCGCGATCAACACCGTCGGCAAGGTGCTGAAGAAGCCGTTCACCGAAATCTCCGAGGCCGAATACGACGAAATGTTCGCGGTGAACAGCAAGTCCGCGTTCTTCTTCATCAAGGAAGCGGGGCGGCACCTCGAGGATCACGGCAAGCTCGTCACGCTCGTGACGTCGCTGCTCGGCGCGTTCACGCCGTTCTATGCGGCCTATGAAGGATCGAAGGCGCCCGTCGAGCACTTCACACGCGCGGCGTCGAAGGAATACGGCGCGCGCGGCATCTCGGTGACGGCGGTCGGGGCGGGCCCGATGGACACGCCGTTCTTCTATCCGGCCGAAGGTGCCGACGCCGTCGCGTATCACAAGACGGCGGCCGCGCTGTCGCCGTTCAGCAAGACGGGCCTCACCGACATCGAGGACGTCGTGCCGTTCATCCGCCATCTCGTGACCGACGGCTGGTGGATCACCGGTCAGACGATCCTGATCAACGGCGGCTATACGACCAAGTAACGGGCCGTGCCGGCGGTCGCCGCGTGCGCGCGGCGACCCGCAATGGACCGTTTGCATGGACAATGGGCGGGCGCGCGGGCACGAGGCCGCGCGCCCGTTTCTTCTGTGCCGCCGGGATCGGCCGCGACGCGCGGCGCTTGCCGGTGACGGTCGTCCGAACCCACGTTTTCCGCCCGCCGATGGACAAGCTGGACCAGGTCAGAATCTTCCTTCAGGTTGCCGAGATGGGCAGCTTCATCAAGGCCGCGCATGCGCTCGACGTGCCGCGCGCGACGGTGTCGGCCGCCGTCCAGCAGCTCGAGACCGCACTCGGCACGCGCCTGTTGCACCGTACGACGCGGCAGGTGCAGCTGACGGCCGACGGCGCGCTGCTGCTGGAGCGTGGCCGGCGCCTGCTCGCGGAAGCCGACGAGCTCGACCGGCTGTTCCGGCGCCGCGATCGCGACGTGATCGGGCGGCTGAACGTCGATGCGCCGAGCCGGATCGCGCGCCGCGTGATCGCGCCCGCGCTGCCGTCGCTGTTTCGCCGCTACCCGAAGCTGCAACTGTCGCTCGGCTCGACGGACCGCTCGATCGATCTCGTGCAGGAGGGCGTCGACTGCGCGATCCGGGTCGGGCGGCTCGCGGACAGCAGCCTCGTGGTACGGCCGCTCGGCCAGTTCGCGCTGATCAACTGCGCGAGCCCCGACTACCTGCGCGAATGCGGCGTGCCCGAGCACCCCGATGCGCTCGCGCACGGGCACTGGGCGATCGGCTATGCGTCGCCGACGACCGGCCGCGAGCTCGGCTGGGAATACTGCGCGGACGGCGAGCACCGCACACTGGCGCTGCCGAGCCGCGTGATCGTCAACAACGCCGAAACCTATATCGCGAGCTGCATCGCCGGGATGGGGCTGATCCAGATTCCGCGCTTCGACGTCGTGCATCTGCTCGACAGCGGGGCGCTGGTCGAGGTGATGCCCGGCCATCGGGCCGCGCCGATGGACGTGTCGGCCGTCTATCCGCATCGCCGGCACCGGTCGAGGCGGCTCAATGCGTTCGTCGAATGGTTCGCGGAGTTGATGACGGATGCGCTGAACGACACGGGCGCGGCTGCGACCGGCGACTGAAAAGGGTGCCGCGCGTTCAGTCGGCGTGTGCCGAGAACTGCCGCGTGCGTCCGGTGGCCCGCACCGCGTCGATCAGCGCGGCGCCGGCACCGCCGGGCTTCGCTGCGAACGCGTAAAAGCGTGCGGCCGGCAACGTCGGCAGGCCATCGCGCGGCCCGCATGCGCGCAGGCCGTCGCGCAATTGGCTGCGCGCGAGCGCCGTGACCGCGAAGCCGGCGAGCGCGGCCGACACGCAGCCGGCCATGCTCGCGCTTTCGAACTGCACGCGAAAGCGCCGCGGTGCGGCCGCGAGCGCGGATACCGCGGCTTCCCGGTACACGCATGGCTCCGGAAACAGCGCGAGCGGCACGTCGCTTTCGGCGTCGAGCGGCGTATCCGACGCGAACGCCCATACCAGCGGCTCTTCCCACAGCAGTTCGCCCGGCGCGTCGACCTGCCGGCATTGCTTGCCGAACACGACGTCGAGCCGGCCCAGCGTCTGCTCGCGCAGCAGCGCCGCGGTGATGCCGACCTTCAGTTCGATCGACGTGTGCGGATGGCTGTCGCGGAACGTGCGCAACACCTGCGGCAGCCACGTTCCCGCGAAGTCTTCTGACGCGCCCACGCGCAGCCGGCCATACGCCGACGCGCCGCGCAGCCGGGCGCGCACTTCGCGCTCCATGTCGACGATGTTGCGCGCGTACGCGTACAGCGTATCGCCGGCCGGCGTGAGCGCGATGTGGCGCGTGGTGCGCGCGAGCAGCACCGTGCCGGCCGCCTGCTCGAGCCGCTTGATGTGGCCGCTGACCGCGGACGGCGTCAGCGCGAGGCGTTCCGCGGCCGGCGCGAAGCCGCGGCTGTCGACGACTTCGAGGAAGGTGCGCAACAGCGCGATGTCGAGCGCGGTCGACGCGGGATCGGTCAGCGGTTCCATGGGTAATTCAACGCGATATTCGAAGAATGAATGATGATACGCCGCGAATCGTGATGAAAGGCGGGTCTACCATGGGCTATTCAGGCTGACTCACCGGAGTGCACATGACCGCTTATCGATATGCGACCACCGCGTCGCTCGAACTTGCCTATCTCGAATGGAATCCGCGCGGCGAACACGTGGCCGTGCTGCTGCATGGCTGGCCGGACAGCCCGGTCGGCTGGGAAGCCGTGGCCGAAACGCTGGCCGCGCACGGCTACCGCGTGCTCGCACCCGCGCTGCGCGGCTTCGCACCGACCCGCTTTCGCGATCCCGCGACGCCGCGCAGCGGCCAGCTCGCGGCGCTTGGCCGCGACCTGCTCGAATTCATCGACGTGCTCGGCATCGAACGGCCGGTCCTGGTCGGGCACGATTGGGGTGCCCGCGCGGTTGCGAACGCGTGCGGATTGCGCGACGGCGCGGCCTCGCATCTGGTGATGCTGTCGGTGGGGTACGGCACGAACGACCCGGCCCAGCCGCTGTCGCTGCCGCAGGCGCGCAATTACTGGTACCACTGGTTCATGGCGACGCCGCGCGGCGAGCAGGCGCTGCGCGACGATCGCCGTGCGTTCGCGCGCCTGATGTGGGACACGTGGTCGCCGGCCGGCTGGTACGACGCGCGCGACTTCGACGCGGCGGCGACTGCCTTCGACGGGCCGGACTGGATCGACGTGGTGCTGCATTCGTACCGTTATCGCTGGGGATTCGTCGACGGCGGGGCCGCCTATGCGGAAGACGAAGCGCAACTGACGCCCGCGCCCGAGCTGTCGGTGCCGACGCTGGTGCTGCACGGCGGCGCGGATACCTGCAACGGGCCGGAGACTTCGGCCGGGCGCGAGCGGTTCTTCACCGGCCGCTATGAGCGGACCGTGCTCGATGGCGTCGGGCACTTTCCGCAGCGCGAGGCGCCGACGGCCGTCGCGGACGCGATCCTGCGGTTCTGCGAGCAGGGTTGAACGTGCGGCGCGCGCCTTGGGGTGAGGTCGGTCGAGCCGGTCACTCGGTGCGGTGCGGAATGTTGTCCGGGAACGGGTAGGGCGCATGCGGCCCAGGCCAGTCGGGCACGGGCGGCTCGCGGAGCAGATCGCATCCGCCCAGCATGATCGACAGCAGCGCGACGAGCATGCCGCGGCCAATCCGGCTCGAAAAGAAGACGCGCGTGGACATGAGCGGCCTCCGTGCTTGCGTGTCCTGATGCTTGGACTGTCGGCGGAGGGTGCGCGTTGCGGTGTGCGATGCGCGCGGGAAAAACACGCGGCAAAAACAAAAAACCCGCGAAGCGGCGAGCTTGCGCGGGTTTCGACAGGTGCAGCGCATGACGCTGCGAAATACTGGTGCCCAGGGCCGGAATCGAACCGGCACGCCTTGCGGCGGGGGATTTTGAGTCCCCTGCGTCTACCAATTTCACCACCTGGGCTTTGATCCTGGCCGCGCATGCGATTGTGCGCGGCGAAACGCGGATTATGGCGGAAAACGGGGCACCGGGCAAGCTGTCCGGCGATCGTCCTTGCGTTACTGGCTCAGATAGACGAACTGGCCGTGTTTCACGATTCCCATCACGCTCGCGCGTTGATCGAGCCCCACGTGATCCTTGTCGCTCGTGTTGACGACGCCGTTCGGCACGACGAGCTCGTGCGCACGCTCGAGCTCGCGCCGCAGCGCCGCGCGGAAGGCCGGCGTGCCGGGCTGCGCGGCCTTGAGCGCGCGGCCGACCGCGTCGGCGAGGCGCGGATAGACACCCGCCGCGTCGCCCGCGAACTGCGTGACGGTGCCGGCGCCGTATTTCGCTTCGTACGCATCGACGAACGCGAGCGCGGCCTTGCGGGCCGGATGGTCGGCGGGCAGCGTGCGCGCGACGACGACCGGCTGGGTCGGGAACAGCGTCCCGTCGACGTCCTTGCCGCCGAGCTTGATGAATTCGGGCGTCGCGATCCCGTGCGTCTGGTAGATCACGCCCTTGTAGCCGCGCTCGATCAGCGTGCGCTGCGGCAGCACGGCTGGCGTGCCCGAGCCCGCGATCAGGATCGCGTCCGGCTTCGCCGCGATCAGCTTCAGCGCCTGGCCGGTGACGCTGGCGTCGGTGCGGTTGAAGCGCTCCGTCGCGATCACGCGGATCTTGCGGACTTCCGCGAAGCGTGTGAATTCATTCAGCCAGCTGTCGCCGTAGCTGTCCGCGAAGCCGATGAAGCCGACCGTCTTCACGCCGTGGTTGGCCATGTAGCGCGTCATCACGTCGGCCATCGCGCTGTCGCTCTGCGCCATCTTGAATGCCCAGGTCCGCGCGCCTTCCTGCGGCTCGACGATCGCGCCGGAGCCGACCAGCGTGATCATCGGCGTCTGCGCGGCCGCCACCGCGTCGAGCGCCGCGAGCGCGGCCGGCGTGATGTTCGGCCCGACCACGACGTCGACGTGATCCTCGTCGACCAGCTTGCGGATGTTGCGCACGGCGGCGCCCGGGTCGGACGCGTCGTCGAGCACCGTCACCTGCAGCGGCTGCCCGGCGATCGTCTTCGGCCACATCAGGATCGCGTTCTTGCTGGTGATGCCGATCGCGGCGGCCGGGCCGGTCGACGACAGGTCGACGCCGACCTTCAGATCGGCATGCGCGGCCGCGCAGGCGAGCACGAGGGCGGCGCCGGCGGCGCGGCGCAACGGGGCGGGAAGCGTCATGCGGGAATCTCCGTCGGGCAATAAAAAGGGGCGCAATGTGCGCCCCTGTGTTTATACCTGTCCTTCAAAGCTCGTACGATTCGGATTCGCCCTTGAGCGCCTGTTCGATCAGCTTGCGGTTCAGCGTCGGCGACAGCAGCTCCACGAGCGTATACACATAGCTGCGCAGGTAGGCACCTTGCTTGAGCGCGACGCGCGTCACGTTGCTGCCGAACAGGTGGCCGACCGGAATCAGCCGCAGGTTGCGGTCGCGCTCCGGGTTGAACGCGATGTCGGCCATGATCCCGACGCCGAGACCGAGCTCGACGTAGGTCTTGATCACATCGGCGTCGATCGCCTCCAGCACGATGTCCGGCGACAGCCCGCGCAGCGCGAACGCGTGGTTGATCTTCTTGCGGCCGGCGAACGCGTCGTCGTATGTGATCAGCGGGTATTGCGCGAGATCGTCCAGCGTGACCGGCTTGCGTTCGAGCAGCGGGTGGTCGGCCGGCACCACGGCCGCGTGATGCCACTGGAAGCAGGGCAGCGACACGAGTTCCTTGTAGTCGGCGATCGCCTCGGTCGCGATCGCGAGATCGGCCTGGTCGTGGATCACCATCTCGGCGACCTGCGTCGGGCTGCCTTGCAGGATCGACAGGTGCACCTTCGGGAAGCGCTTCTTGAATTCGGCGATCGCGGCCGGCAGCGAATAGCGGGCCTGCGTGTGGGTGGCGGCGATCGTCAGGTTGCCCTGATCCTGCGCCGCATAGTCTTTTCCGACCCTTTTCAGGCTTTCAACTTCCTGCAGGATCCGCTCGACCGACGCGAGGATGATCCTGCCCGGCTCGGTGAGCGAGCGCACGCGCTTGCCGTGCCGCGTGAAGATCTCCACGCCGAGCTCGTCCTCGAGCTCGATGATCGCCTTCGACACCCCCGGTTGCGACGTGTAGAGCGCCTTGGCGGCCTCGGTGAGGTTGAAATTCTGCCGGACGGCCTCGCGCACGAAGCGAAATTGGTGCAGGTTCATTTATAACCCTTCCGCATATCAACAGAATTTTTTAGTCGTTTGAAATATAAGGCGAGTTTATTACGATTCACCGGAGTTTTTCAAATATGGATATCTGTTTTCGTCATTAGCAATCCAGCCGGGCCGCGGAAGGCCGGCGGTGGCGGCGGAACGGAGATTCGGGCGCGACGTGGCTAGGACGTCGCGCGGTCACCACGAAAACCCTGGGGTCCCCGAATGTATCAGTACGACCAGTACGACCAGACGATCGTCGACGAGCGAGTCGCGCAGTACCGCGATCAGGTGCGCCGCCGCCTGTCGGGCGAGTTGAGCGAAGACGAGTTCCGTCCGCTGCGCCTGCAGAATGGCCTGTACATGCAGCGCCACGCGTACATGCACCGCATCGCGATTCCGTACGGCAACCTGCGCAGCGAGCAGCTCCGCATGCTGGCGCGCATCGCCCGCGAACACGACCGCGGCTACGGCCACTTCTCGACGCGCTCGAACATCCAGTTCAACTGGGTCCAGCTCGAGGAAACGCCCGAGATCCTCGCGAAGCTCGCGTCGGTGCAGATGCACGCGATCCAGACGTCGGGCAACTGCATCCGCAACATCACGGCCGACCAGTTCGCCGGCGTCGCTCAGGACGAGGAGATCGATCCGCGTCCGTGGTCGGAAATCCTGCGCCAGTGGTCGACGTTCCATCCCGAATTCGCATGGCTGCCGCGCAAGTTCAAGATCGCGGTGTCCGGCTCGAAGCACGACCGCGCGGCCGTGCAGATCCACGACCTCGGCGTGTACCTGAAGAAGAACGCGCAGGGCGAAGTGGTCGCGAGCATCCTCGCGGGCGGCGGTCTCGGCCGCACGCCGATCGTCGGCGCGGTGATCAAGGAAGACCTGCCGTGGCAGCACCTGCTGACCTACTGCGAAGCCGTGCTGCGCGTGTACAACCGCTACGGTCGCCGTGACAACCTGTACAAGGCGCGTATCAAGATCCTCGTGAAGGCGCTGTCGCCCGCGAAGTTCGCGCAGCAGGTCGAGGAAGAGTGGCAGCACCTGAAGGACGGCCCGTCGACGCTCACGCAGGCGGAAGTCGACCGCGTGTCGCAGTACTTCTTGCCGCCCGTCTACGAAAAGCTCGCCGACACCGACGCGTCGTTCGAACAGCACCTGCTCGAGAACAAGGCGTTTGCGCGCTGGGTCGAGCGCAACGTCGCGCCGCACAAGGTGCCGGGCTATGCCGCCGTCACGCTGTCGCTGAAGGATCACCGCGTGGCCCCGGGCGACGCGACCGACGCGCAGATGGACCTGGTGGCCGACTGGGCCGACGCGTACTCGCTCGGCGAACTGCGCGTGTCGCACGAGCAGAACCTGATTCTCGCGAACGTGAAGAAGCGCGACCTGTTCGCGGTGTGGGAAAAGGCGAAGGCGGCCGGTTTCGCGACGCCGAACGTCGGCCTGCTGACCGACATCATCGCGTGCCCGGGCGGCGACTTCTGCTCGCTCGCGAACGCGAAGTCGATCCCGATCGCGCTGGCGATCCAGCAGCGTTTCGACGATCTGGACTACGTGTACGACCTCGGCGACCTGTCGCTGAACATTTCCGGTTGCATGAACTCGTGCGGTCATCATCACGTGGGCAACATCGGCATCCTCGGCGTCGACAAGGACGGCGCCGAGTGGTACCAGGTGTCGCTCGGCGGCGAGCAGGGCACGGGCCGCAACGGCGCGCGCCTCGGCCGCGTGATCGGGCCGTCGTTCTCCGCGGAGGAAGTGCCAGACGTGATCGCGAAGCTGATCGACACGTTCGTCGAGGCGCGCATCGACGGCGAGCGCTTCATCGACACGTACGACCGCATCGGCATCGCACCGTTCAAGGAGCGCGTGTATGCGGCGCGCCAGGCAGTGAACGCGTAACCAACCGGGTAGAAGGAATTTGCAGATGGCTTCGATTATCAAGAACCGCGCAGTGATCGACGACGCATGGCAGGTCGTGCGCGCGGCGGAAGACGGTGCGCTGCCCGCGGTCGACGCGTTGCCGGCCGGCAAGGTGCTGGTGCCGTTCGCCCTGTGGCAGGCCGAGCGCGCGGCGCTCGTCGCCGCGAAGACGAAGGACGAACTCGGCGTGTGGCTCGCGCCGGACAGCGAGCCGGCCGATCTCGTGGCCGACTTCGGTGCGATCTCGCTGATCGCCGTCGATTTCCCGCGCTTCGCGGACGGCCGCGGCTACAGCATCGCGCGCCTGCTGCGCGAGCGCCACGGCTGGACCGGCGAGCTGCGCGCGATCGGCGACGTGCTGCGCGACCAGCTGCTGTACATGTCGCGTTGCGGCTTCGACGCGTTCGCGGTGCGTGCCGACAAGGACATCCGCGACGCGCTGAACGCGTTCGGCGAATTCACGCAGCGTTACCAGGGCGCGTTCGACGAGCCGGCGCCGCTGTTCCGCCGCCGCGATGCCGCGGCCGACGCCAAGGTGAGCGCATGAGCACCGCGACCGCACTGACGCCGGAACTCGCCGCGAAGGTCGAGCGCCTCGACGCGCTGCTCGCGCAGATCGGCGCGCGCCACGAGAAGGTGAAGTTCGCGAGCAGCCTCGCCGCGGAAGACATGCTGCTCACGCACGCGATCCTGTCGAAGGGCGTGTCGATCGGCATCTTCTCGCTGAACACCGGCCGCCTGCACGCGGAAACGCTGGGCATGATCGACCGCGTGCGCGAGCGCTACGGCTACGAGATCGAGCAGTTTCACCCGCGCCAGGACGCGGTCGACCAGTACGTCGCCGAGCACGGCCTGAACGCGTTCTACGAAAGCGTCGAGCTGCGCAAGTCGTGCTGCCACATCCGCAAGGTCGAGCCGCTGAACCGCGCGCTGGCCGACGTCGGCGCGTGGGTCACGGGCCAGCGCCGCGAGCAGTCGGTCACGCGTGCGGAACTGCACGAGGAAGAACAGGACGAAGCGCGCGGGATCGCGAAGTACAACCCGCTCGCAGACTGGACGGAAGCGGACGTGTGGGCGTACCTGAAGGCGTTCGACGTGCCGGTCAACCCGCTGCATGCGCGCGGCTACCCGAGCATCGGCTGCGAGCCGTGTACGCGCGCGATCCGCCCCGGCGAGGACAGCCGGGCGGGCCGCTGGTGGTGGGAGTCGCGCGACACGAAGGAATGCGGGCTGCACATCACGATCACGCCGATTCCCGCGAACGCCGAAGCCGGCGCCGCGCACTGAAAGCCGACAAGAAACCGAATATTGCGCCGCCCGCGACAGCGGGCGGCACGAACCCAGAAGAGAAGGACTGAAATCATGAGCACGACGCTCGAGCAATCCGCCTTTGCCCCGCCCACCGGCGCCGACGACCGCATGGGCCACCTCGACTGGCTCGAAGCCGAGTCGATCCACATCCTGCGCGAACTCGTTGCCGAATGCAGCAAGCCGGCGCTGTTGTTCTCGGGCGGCAAGGACTCGGTCGTCGTGCTGCACCTCGCGCTGAAGGCGTTCGGCCTTGGCGCGAACCGCAAGACGACGCTGCCGTTCCCGCTCGTGCACATCGATACGGGCCACAACTACGAGGAAGTGATCGACTTCCGCGACCGCCGTGCGCAAGAGCTCGGCGCCGAACTGGTGGTCGGCCACGTCGAGGATTCGATCAAGCGCGGCACGGTCGTGCTGCGCCGCGAAACCGATTCGCGCAACGCCGCGCAGGCCGTCACGCTGCTCGAGACGATCGAACAGCACGGCTATACGGCGCTGATCGGCGGCGCGCGCCGCGACGAAGAGAAGGCGCGCGCGAAGGAGCGGATCTTCTCGTTCCGCGACGAATTCGGCCAGTGGGATCCGAAGGCGCAGCGCCCGGAACTGTGGAGCCTGTTCAACGCGCGCCTGCACAAGGGCGAGCACCTGCGCGTGTTCCCGATCTCGAACTGGACCGAGCTCGACGTGTGGCAATACATCGCGCGCGAGAATCTCGAACTGCCGTCGATCTACTACGCGCACCAGCGCGAGATCGTGCGCCGCAACGGTCTGCTCGTGCCGGTCACGCCGCTCACGCCGATGCGTGACGGCGAGACGAGCGAACTCGCGCAGGTGCGCTTCCGCACGGTCGGCGACATCAGCTGCACGTGCCCGGTCGAGAGCGACGCGGACGACGTCGAGAAGATCATCGCCGAGACGGCGGTGACCGAGATCACCGAACGCGGCGCGACCCGGATGGACGATCAGGCATCCGAAGCCGCGATGGAACAGCGCAAGAAGCAAGGTTATTTCTGAAGCACACGAGGACATTCACATCATGAGCATCATCGAGAACACCGAAGACCTCGGCGTGTTGCGCTTCATCACCGCGGGCAGCGTCGACGACGGCAAGAGCACGCTGATCGGCCGCCTGCTGTACGACAGCAAGGCCGTGCTGTCCGACCAGCTGTCCGCGCTGTCGCGCGCGAAGAACAAGCGCACGGTCGGCGACGAGATCGACCTCGCGCTGCTGACGGACGGGCTCGAAGCCGAGCGCGAGCAGGGCATCACGATCGACGTTGCATACCGCTACTTCGCGACCGCGAAGCGCAAGTTCATCATCGCCGACACGCCGGGCCACGAGCAGTACACGCGCAACATGGTGACGGGCGCATCGACCGCGCATGCGGCGATCATCCTGGTCGACGCGACGCGCGTGACGGTCGAGAACGGCGTTGCGGAACTGCTGCCGCAAACGAAGCGCCACAGCGCGATCGTGAAGCTGCTCGCGCTGCAGCATGTGATCGTCGCGATCAACAAGATGGACCTCGTCGACTACAGCGAAGCGCGCTTCAACGAGATCCGCGATGCGTACGTCGCGCTCGCGAAGCAGCTCGGCCTGAAGGACGTGCGTTTCGTGCCGGTGTCGGCGCTGAAGGGCGACAACATCGTCGGCGCGAGCGAGCGCATGCCGTGGTACGCGGGCGAGCCGCTGCTCGACGTGCTCGAATCGCTGCCGGTCGAGACGCAGGCGCATGACGCGCTGCGCTTCCCGGTGCAGTGGGTCGCACGTCAGGACGGCAGCTCGGCCGACGATTTCCGCGGCTACATGGGCCGGATCGAATCGGGCGAGGTGAAGATCGGCGACGAGATCGTCGTGCTCCCGTCGAATCGCACCGCGACGATCGCCGAGATCGTCGCGCCGGTGCCGGGCGGCACCGCGTCGGTTGCGCACGCATTCGCGGGCCAGACGGTGACGATTCGCCTCGAACAGGACGTCGACGTGTCGCGCGGCGACATGTTCGTCACGACCGCCGAGACGGTCGCGCCGGCGAAGAAGCTCGAGGCGGACCTGTGCTGGTTCGACGAGACGCCGCTGTCGCCGCAGCGCAAATACCTGCTGAAGCAGACCACGAGCACGGTGTTCGCGAAGATCGGTGCGGTCAAGGAAGTGCTCGACGTGCATACGCTGTCGCACGCGACCGACCGCCAGGAACTGAAGATGAACGACATCGGCCGCGTGGCGCTGACGCTGCAGAAGCCGATCGTCTGCGACACGTACGACGCGCATCCGGGCACGGGCGCGTTCGTGCTGATCGACGAGGCGACGCATCATACGGTCGCCGCCGGCATGATCCGGGCGTTCTCGGCGTAACCGGCGTTTAGCGCCGCCCGTGCGGGCGGCGCGCGCCGGTCGCCGTTCACGGGCAGGACAAGCGAAGCGACAAACATGGGCAAGGTGTATCTGATCGGAGCAGGGCCGGGCGCGGCGGACCTCATCACGGTGCGTGGCGCGCGGCTGCTCGAGCAAGCCGACGTCGTGCTGCACGACGCGCTCGTCGAGCCGGCGATGCTCGACTATGCGCCGAACGCGCGGAAAATCGCGGTCGGCAAGCGCTGCGGGCAGCGTTCGACCGCGCAGCACTTCATCAACAAGCAGATCGTCGACGCGGCGCGCGAGCATGCGTGCGTCGTGCGCCTGAAGGGCGGCGATCCGATGCTGTTCGGGCGCGCCGAAGAGGAAATGCGCGCGCTCGAGGCGGCCGGCATCGATTACGAGGTCGTGCCGGGCATCACCGCGGCGCTGGCCGGCGCGGCGACGCTGAAGCGCTCGCTGACGTTGCGCGGCGTGTCGCGCAGCGTCGCGTTCGCGACGCACAGCCGCGCACCGGGCAGCGACGAGATTCGCGAGGCCGCGCGCGCCGATTCGATCGTCTACTACATGGGCCGCGACAGCGCGCCGGGCATCGCCCGCGAACTGATCGACGCGGGACGTGCGCCCGCGACGCCGGTCGCGATCGTCGAGGCGTGCAGCACCGCGCGCGAACGTACGCTGACGCTCACGCTTGCGCAGATGGCGGCGGGCGACGCACAGGCGTGGCTCGACCCGGCGGAGCCGAGCCTGCTGATGATCGGCGATGCGTTCGCCGAACGCGTGCGGCGCGTGAAAGAGGGCGATGCGCTGCAGGACGCCGCCTGAGTCGAGCGCGTGGTTCGCAGGCATAAAAAAAGCGCTGGCTTCCGAAGCCAGCGCTTTTTTGTTTGGGCTCGCCGATTCGCTTACGCGTCGCGGTCGGCCTGGTCGATGCAGTAGCGTGCGATCGCATCGAGCACGCCGTCGTCTTCACCGACGGCCGTCGCGCAGCGGATCTCGATGCCCGGATGCACGGCGCGGCACGCGTCGACGAGCTGCGGCAGGTCGCGGCGCACATGGCCGCCCTGGCCAAAGAACACGGGCACCACGGTGATGCGTGTGCAGCCGGCCGCGACCTGCGCGGCAACGGCCGTATCGAGCGACGGCGTCATCAGTTCGAGAAACGCGAGCGACACGTGCGGGGCAGGGGAGCCGGCCGCGCGCAGCCGTGCGGCGAGCCGCTCGAACGGCTCGGCCCAGCGCGGATCGCGTGCGCCGTGGCCGAACAGGACGATGCCGTGCGAACTCATGTCGAAGCCTCCGTCGTGACGGCGCTCAGTGCCGGTCGACCCACTTGAGCGCGAACAGGCCGAGCGCGAGATAGATCAGGCCCGGTGTCGCCGCGGTCAGCGGCGCGGGCCACGTGTTCAGCGTACCGATGTGCGAGAACAGCGTGTTGAGCAGCTGGAAGCTCATGCCGAGCATGATGCCGCCGAACACCTTCACGCCGACCACGCCGGCACGCGTATGCAGGTACGCGAACGGCAGCGACAGCACGAGCATCACGAACACCGCGAACGGGTAGAGCAGCTTGCGCCACAGCGCGATGTCGTAGCGCTGCGTGTCCTGCTGGTTTTCGCGCAAGTGCTGGATGTAGCGGAACAGGTTGATGAGCGACATCCGTTCCGGCGACACGAGCAGCACCGACAGGATCTGCGGCGTCAGGTCCGAGCGCAGCCGGTATTCGGGCAGCGTCACCTGCTGCGACCGGTACACGGGGTTCAGCGCGTCGGCCGGTTCGCCGCTGATCGGCTTGATCGGCGTCAGTTCGGTTTCCGTCACGCCCGTGAGCAGCCAGTGGCCGGGCGGTTCGTAGCGGCCCGTCTGCGCGATCCGCACGTTCTGCAGCTGGAATTTCGAGTCGAATTCGTAGATGCGCACGTTGCTGATCGTCGAATCGGGCGACAGGCTGCCGACGTTGACGAAGCGCGTGACTTGCTCGCCGTTCTCGCGGGCCGCGAGCGTGTCCTTCACCCACACGCCCGACTGGAAGTTCGACGACACCGACGCGCCGAGCGCCTGCAGCCGCACGCGTTCGGACAGCTGGTCGGCGTACGGGCCGACGAATTCGCCGATCAGGTAGGTGATGATCACGAGCGGAATGCCGATCTTCAGCAGCGAGCGCAGCGCCTGGTTGGTCGCGAGGCCCGACACGCGGAAGATCGTGAATTCCGAGTTCGCGGCCATTTGCGCGAACACGTAGATCGCGCTGATCAGCGCGGCGACCGGGATGATCTCGTAGAAGCGCGACGGGGTCTGCAGCGCGACGCGCAGCACCGCGTAGCCGAACTTGTAGTTGCCGTGCCCGACCGAGTTCAGTTCGCTGATCAGGTCGAAGAAGAAGAACAGGCCCGAGAACGCGAACAGGATGAAGATGAACGTGACGTAGATCTGCCGCGCGAAGTATTTTTCATAGAGCCGCATCGATCATGCTCCCGAGCGGCCGAACAGCGCGCGTGTAAACAGCGGACGATTGCGCACGCGCAACCAGAAGATGAACGCGACGATCGCCGCGACCACCAGGTGCAGGCCGACGAGACCGACGCCGAACGACATCTTGCCCTGTTCGATCTGCGCCTGCACGACGTTCAGCAGGTTCGAATACGTGAGGTAGATCAGCACGGCCATCACGAGGTTGATCGTGCGGCTGCGGCGCGGGTTCTGGTACGACAGCGGAATGCCGAGCACCATCAGGTTGATGGCGATCAGCGGCAGCCCCGCGCGCCACGCGAATTCCGCGAGGTTGTCGCGCGTCGGGTTGCGCAGCAGGTCGGGTGTCGGCGTGCTGTTGGTGGTCTGCACGTTGGTGACCGGCGTGCTCGTGATCTTCACGCCGTAGCGCTG
Organism: Burkholderia sp. RF4-BP95; assembly: GCF_001521985.1. Lineage (NCBI taxonomy): Bacteria > Pseudomonadati > Pseudomonadota > Betaproteobacteria > Burkholderiales > Burkholderiaceae > Burkholderia > Burkholderia sp. RF4-BP95. Next base: position 64,130 of record NZ_LOSX01000074.1, read on the forward strand.
GAACTCCATGATCTTGAAGTTCGGCTGGCCGGGCGTGCCGTCGTAGCGGCGGCCGTCCTCCAGCACGACGAAGCGATCGCCGTCCTTCGTTTCCGTGTGGCCCGTGTGCGAGACCACGACGTTGACCTTGCCGTTCTCGGTCGACGTGACGAACACGTTCTGCACCTTGCTCTGGTCCGGCGACATCTTCTCGATGAAGAACACGCGATGGTTCGACGCCGATTCGCGGAACTGGCCGGGCGCGAGCAGCGAGATTTCGTCGCGCTGCTGGAAGCGCGCCTTGATCATCTTGCTCTGCTGGTTAGACCACGGCCAGCCGACGAACGCGAAGAACGCGATCAGCAGGACGATCGGCGTGGCGAACACGCCGATCGGCTTGATCAGGCGCGTGAGGCTCACGCCCGACGCGAGCCAGACGACCATTTCGGAGTCCCGGTACCACCGGGTCAGCACGAACAGGATCGACACGAACAGCGTGACGACGAGCATCACGGCGAGATAGCCGATCACGGTCAGGCCGATCAGCACGAGCACGTCGCGCGGATCGATTTCGCCGGACGCGGCATAGCCGACGATGCGGATCATCATCGTCGTGAGCATGATCGTGAGCAGCACCATGAACACGGCGCCAGCCGTATACGCAAGCTCGCGCTGGAGGGAGCGTTCGAAGATCATTCTTGATGAGAAGAGGGCGGGAGGCTGCGCACGCGTGGTGGAGCGCTCGCGCCGCCACGGGAAAAATAGCGGATAATTGCGGCTTTCATCCTTAGCCCAGATTTTATCCGAGGACAAGCGCGATGGACTTTAGCATAAAAGGCTGTGATTGGAGCAAAGGCGAGGCCAAGGGGTTCCTGACCGGGAAGTCCGACTGCATCGTGCTCGGCATCTTCGAGGCGCAGACTCTCTCGGGCGCGGCGCTCGACATCGACACGGCCACCAAGGGGCTGATCTCACGCGTGGTGAAGGCCGGCGACATGGACGGCAAGCGCGGCAAGACGCTGTTCCTGCACGAGGTTTCGGGCATCGGTGCATCGCGCGTGCTGCTCGTCGGCCTCGGCAAGCAGGATGCTTTCAATCAGAAAGCCTACAACGACGCGGCGACGGCCGCATGGCGCGCGCTGCTGGCGACCAAGGTCGTCCAGGTCACGTTCTCGCTCGCTCAGCTGCCGGTCGACGAGCGCGGCTCCGACTGGGGCGTGCGTGCGGCGATTCTCGCGCTGCGCAACGAGACCTACCGCTTCACGCAGATGAAGAGCAAGCCGGAACCGGCGTCGCATACGCTCAAGCGCGTCGTGTTCAGCGTCGATCCGGCCGATGAAAAGGCGGCGAAGCTGGCGGCCAAGCAGGCCGTCGCGCTGGCGAACGGGATGGACCTCACGCGCGACCTGGGCAACCTGCCCGGCAACGTGTGCACGCCGACCTATCTCGGCAACACCGCGAAGAAGATCGCGAAGGATTGGGGTCTGAAGGTCGAGGTGCTCGGCCTGAAGCAGATCCAGGCGCTCAAGATGGGCTCGTTCCTGTCGGTGGCGCGCGCGTCGGTCGAGCCGCCGCAGTTCATCGTGCTGCATTACCAGGGCGCCGCCGCGAAGGCCGCGCCGGTCGTGCTGGTCGGCAAGGGCATCACGTTCGACACGGGCGGCATCTCGCTGAAGCCGGGCGAGGGCATGGACGAGATGAAGTACGACATGTGCGGCGCGGGCTCGGTGCTCGGCACGATGCGTGCGGTCGCCGAAATGGGCCTGAAGATCAACGTCGTCGCGATCGTGCCGACCTGCGAGAACATGCCGGGCGGCAACGCGACGAAGCCGGGCGACATCGTCACCAGCATGAAGGGGCTGACGATCGAGGTGCTCAACACCGACGCCGAGGGCCGCCTGATCCTGTGCGACGCGCTCACTTATGCGGAACGCTTCAAGCCGGCCGCCGTGATCGACGTGGCGACGCTGACGGGCGCTTGCGTGATCGCGCTCGGCGGCCACAACAGCGGCCTGTTCTCGAAGGACGATGCGCTCGCGGGCGAGCTGCTCGACGCCTCGCGCGAAGCGAACGATCCGGCGTGGCGCATGCCGCTCGACGACGAATACCAGGAACAGCTGAAGTCGAATTTCGCGGACATCGCGAACATCGGCGGACGTCCGGCCGGCGCCGTGACGGCGGCGTGCTTCCTGTCGCGCTTCACCGACAGCTATCCGTGGGCGCACCTGGACATCGCCGGCACGGCGTGGAAGGGCGGCGCGGCGAAGGGCGCGACCGGCCGTCCGGTGCCGCTGCTCGCGCAGTTCCTGATCGACCGCGCCGGCCAGTGATGGCGGGTCTCACGACGATGCGGGTGCGCGGGCAATGACGCGAATCGATTTCCATTCGAACGTCGGCGATTCGCTCGCGTACGCATGCCGGCTGCTGCGCAAGGCCTACCTGGCCGGGCAGCCGGTCGTCGTGCTCGCGGAACCCGCGCGCCTGCGCGCGCTCGACGAGCGGCTCTGGACGTTCTCGCCGCTCGATTTCATTCCGCATTGCGGCGTCGACAGCGCGCACGCGGCCGGCACGCCGATCGTGCTGACCGCTGATCTCGACCAGGCGCCGCATCACCACGTGCTGCTGAACCTCGGCGCGGCCGTGCCCGCGCAGTTCGCCCGCTTCGAGCGCCTGCTCGAGGTGGTCGGCAATGCGCCGGACGAGCTGGCCGCGGGCCGCGACCGCTATCGCTTCTACCGCGATCGCGGATACGCGCTGAACAACTACAAGCAAGGCAGCTAGCCGAAACCGTCGACGGAGCGTCCCCGTGACACAAGCCGAATCCTCTTCGATCCCGACGCTGACCGACGTGCTGGTGCCGGGCAAGCCGATGCCGGCGCGTTCGTCCGCGACCGATGCGCCGCCGCGCGACGATGCCGCCGTGCCGGAACACGCGGGAATCGACCCCGAATTCGTGGTGATCGAGCCGGTGCCGACGCCGGATGTCCCGGCCGTCGAACTGCCGGGCGACAGCGATGCACCGGCGCAACCCGGTGCCGCCGGGCACGTCGTCGCCGAGGAGTCGGCTGCGGCACAGGCGCCGTTGCGCTCCGCGCTGGCCGACGACGAAGGCCAGCAGGCCGGTGTCGCCGCGATGCCGCGCGACGCTGGCGAAGCGATGCCGTCTCACGCGGCCGCACCGACTGTCGACGAACCGGCCACCGATCATCTGGCTCGCGCAGTGCACCCGGAGTCGCATGCGGCTGCCGCGCTGACGCCGGAGGACGCGCAACATATCGCCGAGCGTCTGCGTAATCGGCTGACGAATTATCTGACCGGAGAAGGGCGCGAGGCCATCGAGGCACGCTGCCGCGACGCGCTGCACGACCATACGGCCTGGCTGGTCGGCCAGATCACGCGCGAAGTGGCGCTGGCGCTCGAAACCGAAGTGATGGAATGGGTTCGCGACGCGGTCGACGAAGAGATCGCTCGGCGCCGGACCGGACGTTCAGACTGAGCGTCCGGCGCGTTTCGTGCGCGGGTGCCGCGGGCGCGGCTCCTGTCGCAACGAGAAGCATGGCGCGGTGCCGGGCGTAAAGCGCGGCGCACGTGCGCGCGCCCGGTCATCCGGTTCAGCGCAGCGACAGCACCCATTGCGCGAGCGTGTGCGCTTCGCCGCTCGTCAGCTGCGTATTGGCGGGCATCGGCACGCCGCCCCACACCCCGACGCTGCCCTTCACGATCGATTGCGCGAGGTAATCGACGGCGTCGGCACGTGCGGTGTACTTGCCGGCGATGTCGTGGAACGACGGGCCCATCAGCGGCTTGCCGACCGCATGGCAGGCCATGCAGTTCTTGCGCTGCGCGAGCACGAGTCCGTCGCCGGCCTGGTCGGCGTGTGCCGCCGCCGCGCTGCCGGTCAGCAGCGCCACGAGCAGCGCACGCGATATCGTCTGTTTCATGCGGTTCTCCGCCGGCGGGAACGGCCGGCTTCACGGTCCGCGCATTATAAAAGCAAAGGGAAAGCGCGTTTTGCGCGTTTCACCCGCGGCCGTCCGCAATGGGGTCGCATGACCTGCGTGCCGCATTAGCCGGTGACGGCACCCTTGTTCGCCGGGCGCGCGAGGGCCGCGTACTTGGCGAGCACGCCGCGCGTGTAGCGCGGCGCCGGCTGCTTCCACGCAGCGCGCCGGCGCGCGAGCTCGGCGTCGTCGACGTTCAGCTGCAGCACCAGCCGGTGCGCATCGATCGTGATCGAGTCGCCTTCCTGCACGAGCGCGATCGTGCCGCCGACGAAGGCCTCGGGCGCGACGTGCCCGACCACCATCCCCCAGGTGCCGCCCGAGAAGCGGCCGTCGGTGATGAAGCCGACCGATTCGCCGAGCCCCTTGCCGATGATCGCCGACGTCGGCGCGAGCATTTCCGGCATGCCGGGGCCGCCTTGCGGGCCGAGATAGCGCAGCACCAGCACGTCGCCCGCGCGGATCCGGTCGCCGAGGATCGCGTCCATCGCGCTTTGCTCGTCGTCGAACACGCGCGCCGGGCCCGTGATCACCCGGTTCTTCAGGCCGGTGATCTTCGCGACCGCGCCGTCTTCCGCGAGGTTGCCCTTCAGGATCGCGAGATGCCCTTCCTTGTACAGCGCGCGATCGATCGGGAAGATCACCTTCTGGTCCGCGCGCGGCACGCCCGGCACATCCTTCAGCTCCTCGGCGATCGTGCGGCCGGTGATCGTGATGCAGTCGCCGTGCAGCAGCCCAGCATCGAGCAGGATCCGCAGCACCTGCGGGATGCCGCCGGCCTGGTGCAGGTCGGTCGCGACGTACTGGCCGGACGGCTTCAGGTCGCAGATCACCGGCACGCGCTTGCGGATGCGTTCGAAGTCGTCGATCGTCCAGTCGACCTCGGCCGCGTGCGCGATCGCGAGATAGTGCAGCACCGCGTTGGTCGAGCCGCCGGTCGCCATGATCAGCGACACCGCGTTCTCGATCGACGCCTTCGTGATGATGTCGCGCGGCTTCAGGTCGCGTTTCACGGCCTCGACCAGCACGCGCGCCGATTCGGCGGCCGAGTCGACCTTCTCCTGATCGGGGTTCGCCATCGTCGACGAGTACATCAGCGACATGCCGAGCGCCTCGAACGACGAGCTCATCGTGTTCGCGGTGTACATCCCGCCGCACGACCCCGACGTCGGGCACGCGTTCTGCTCAACCCCTTCGAAATCTTCCTGCGACATCCGGCCCGCGGTGAACTCGCCGACCGCCTCGAACGACGACACGATCGTCAGGTCGCGGCCCTTCCAGTGGCCGGGGCGGATCGTGCCGCCGTACACGTAGATGCCCGGCACGTTCAGGCGCGCGAGCGCGATCATCCCGCCGGGCATGTTCTTGTCGCAGCCGCCGACCACCACCACGCCGTCCATCCACTGGCCCTGCACGCAGGTCTCGATGCAGTCGGCGATCACTTCGCGCGACACGAGCGAGTACTTCATGCCCTCGGTGCCCATCGACATGCCGTCCGAGATCGTCGGCGTGCCGAAGATCTGCGGGTTCGCATCGGCCGCCTTCACCGCCGCGACGGCCGCGTCCGACAGCCGCTGCAGGCCCGAGTTGCACGGCGTGATCGTCGAGTGGCCGTTCGCGATGCCGATCATCGGCTTGTCGAAATCGTCCTTCCGGTAGCCGAGGGCGTAATACATCGAGCGGTTCGGCGAACGGGCCACGCCTTGCGTGATGTGCTTCGAGCGACGGTTGTACGGCATGGGGGACTCCATCGTTGTATTGGCGACGCCCGCGAACGGCGCGCCGGTTCGGATCAATCAAGAATGGAGTTTCCGGTTTGGGATGTCCAATATATTATTTGTCGCTTATTAAGTCGTTTTGCGAATGAGTGAAATATGGCTGACCCGACGCCCGATCTGCGCCAGTGGCGCTATTTCGTGACCGTTGCCGACGAGCGCCATTTCGGCCGTGCGGCCGAGCGCCTGTCGATGACGCAGCCGCCGCTGTCGCAAGCGATTCGGGCGCTGGAGGACGCGCTCGGCGTCGCGCTGTTCGCGCGTACCAAGCGCTCGGTCGCGCTGACGGCGGTCGGTGCGGCGCTGCTGCCCGACGTCCGCCGGCTGCTCGCGTCGGCCGACGCGCTGCCGCCGCTCGCGCGGCGTCTCGCGCGCGGCGAAGCCGGCTCGCTGTCGCTCGCGTTCGTGTCGACCGCCGATTACGGGCTGTTGCCGTCGCTGCTGCGCGCGTTCGGCGCACGCTATCCGCAGGTGCGGCTGCAACTCGCGGAGGCGACGAGCGACGTGCAGATCGACGAACTCGTCGCGGGCCGCATCGACGCGGGGCTCGTGATTCCGCCGGTGCCGCCGCGCCACGCGGCCGGGCTGTCGTACCTGCCGGTCGTGCGCGAGCCGCTGGTGGTCGCGATGCCGGCGGCCGCGGCGTCCGGCGTGCCCGAAGACGAACCCGTGCATCTGGCCGAGCTGGCCGCGCTGCCGCTCGTCATCTTCCCGCGTCGTTTGGCGCCCGGCTTTTATGACATCATTACGGGCTGCTACGGCGCGGCGGGGGAAACCCCGCGCATCGGCCAGGAGGCGATCCAGATGCAGACGATCGTCAGCCTCGTGTCGGCCGGCATGGGCGTCGCACTGGTGCCGCAGTCGTTGCGTAACCTGCGGCGCACCGGCGTGGTCTACCGGCCGCTCGCCGGCGACGCGCCGGTCGTCGAGACGGGCCTCGTGTGGCGCACGGGCGATGTCAGCCCCGTGCTCGCCGGCTTCATCGACGTCGTGCGCGCGCACGGTCTCGCCGCATGATGCGAACGATGGCGCGCCGGCGCCGTCCAATGCGCGGTGCGGCGCCGGTGGGCGCGCCGTACCGCATTCGAAAACTTCATCGCTAACCCATGATCATTCACCCGAATTTCGACCCCGTAGCGATCCATCTCGGGCCGCTGGCCGTGCGCTGGTACGGCCTCATGTATCTCGTCGGCTTCATCGCGGCGATCGTCGTCGGCCGGATCCGTCTGAAGCTGCCGCACGTCGCGGCGCAGGGCTGGACCGCCAAGGACATCGACGACATGATGTTCTACGGCGTGCTCGGCACCGTGCTCGGCGGCCGGCTCGGCTACGTGCTGTTCTACAAGGCCGACTTCTACTTCTCGCATCCGCTCGACGTGTTCAAGGTGTGGGAAGGCGGGATGTCGTTCCACGGCGGCTTTCTCGGCGTGACGCTCGCGATGGCGCTGTTCGCGTGGCAGCGCAAGCGCCACTGGCTGCAGGTCACCGACTTCGTCGCGCCGATGGTGCCGACGGGGCTCGCGGCCGGGCGGCTCGGCAACTTCATCAACGGCGAGCTGTGGGGCCGCGTGACCGATCCGAACGCGCCGTGGGCGATGTTGTTCCCGGGCGCGATGCGCGACGACGCGGCATGGCTGCCGAAGCATCCGGCGCTCGTCGAGCAGTGGCACCTTGCCGACGTGTTCATGCAGTACCAGATGCTGCCGCGCCATCCTTCGCAGCTCTACGAAATCGCGCTCGAAGGCATTGCGCTGTTCTTCGTGCTGTTCTTCTTCTCGCGCAAGCCGCGGCCGATGGGCGCGATATCGGCGCTGTTCCTGATCGGCTACGGGCTCGCGCGCTTCACGGTCGAATTCGCGCGCGAACCGGACGACTTCCTCGGCCTGCTCGCCCTCGGGCTGTCGATGGGGCAGTGGCTGTCGTTGCCGATGATTCTCGCGGGCATCGCGCTGCTGGTGTGGGCGTATCGTCGCCGCGCGGCGAGCGTGGCGGCGTGATGTTGCATGCGTCATGCGGTTGCGTCATGCGCGAGCTGTGTGACGCATGACGCGTGATGCGATGCGGATGCGTACGATCGGCGTGCGCATCGATCGCAGGATCCCGAACGAAAAACGCCGGCCCGAAGGCCGGCGTTTTCACATCTGCCGCGCGTTGCGCGACGTGCGTTACTTCATCTGCACGGAGCCGTTGACCGTGACCGACACGGTCGCCTTGCCGCCTTCGACCGCGATCGGCGCGCTCATCTTCGCACTGTCCATCGGTGCCGCGGCCATCGCCATCATGCGCGGGTACGGCTGCACGTTGCGGCTGCCGCCGACGTTCACGTCGCGGATCGAGTAGCTGTTGTAGCCGAAGGCCTTCGCGGCTTCGTCCGCGCGCGCGCGGAACGACTTGATCGCTTCGGTCGTGAGCTTCTGCTCGGCCGCGCGTTGCGCTTCGGGCGACAGCGAGAACTCGACGTTCGCGATCTGCATCTGGTTCGACAACTGGCCCGCGAGCTTCGACGCCGCCGCGAAATCGCGCGATTCGAGCACGACTTCCGTACGGCCGCGCCATGCGGAGATCTTGCCGTCGCGATCGGTGCTCGGATACACGGAGAACGCGCCGGTGTGCGCGGTGACGCCCGATACGCCCTTCGCCTGCGCGAGCGCCGCGTCGGCGCGCTGGTTGAGCGCGGACGTCAGGCTGCCCGGGTCCTTCGCCTGCTGTTCGTAGAACAGCGTGATGTGGATGATGTCTTGCGGCACGTCGGCGCTGGCCTGCGACGACAGCGACAGCACGCCCGCCGGTTCCGGAAAGTGCGAGTTCGCGGTTTGCGCGTGCGCGGCCGGCGATGCGAGCGTCAGCGCGACGGGCACGGCGGCGGCGAGGGCGAGCGACAGCGCGAGTGCGGATTTCTTGGTCATTGTTGGACTCCTTGTGCGAGGGCGCGCATGCGGATCACGCGTGCGCGACGCGGGCGTACCGCGCGACGAAAAAACGGCCGTCGACCCGATCGGGCGACAGCGGTTGCTTAGGCTGCACGAACGCGCCGCGAGTTCCGTGGTGGCGGCGCGTATTGACCGGATTTGACCTTTGGCGTGTGTCTGTTGCTTGGACTGACGCGTGCGCCGACTGTGTGCGCCTACTTCATCAGCTTTTCGGTGATGAAGCGCCACTCGGCGCGCGTGACGGGCGTGATCGACAGCCGGTTGCCGCGCGCGAGCACGCGCATGTCGGCGAGTTCGTCATGCTCGCGCAGCGCGGCGAGCGGCACGAGCGGCGACTTCTTCACGAAGCGCACGTCGACGAGCAGCCAGCGCGGCGATTCCTGCGTCGACTTCGGATCGTAATACGGGCTTTTCGGATCGAACTGGGTGGGGTCGGGGTAGGGCGTCGACGAGACTTCGGCGAGGCCCGCGATGCCCGGCTCAGGGCAGCTCGAGTGATAGAACAGCACGCCGTCGCCGATCTTCATCGTGTCGCGCATGAAATTGCGCGCCTGATAATTGCGCACACCGGTCCACGGCAGCGAGTGCTGCGGCGCGTGCGCGAGATCGTCAATGCTTGCTTCGTCCGGTTCGGACTTCATGAGCCAGTATTGCATGGATCGTAATCGACGCAGAAAGGGCATGAAGGTCTGTTTGCATGCGCGCTTCGCATGCAAACAGACCCTGAAAAAGGAAACGGCATCGGGGACCCCGATGCCGTTGGATAGGCCCCCGCCTTGGCCGCTAGGCCGGCATCCTGAACCTGAGGTTCAGAATTGGTCGCAGTTAGCAGCACTTCGGGTACATCAGACAGAGTGACGCGCGCGCCCGTGCTACAAATTTCCGCAACCGTGCACATGGCATTGGTTCAAGGAATATATGACCTTGGCGAACCAGGCAGGGAAGCTGACTGAACTGTGTTTCGTTGCGCCAATTTGACCACCGTTGATCGCCGAGATCAAGGGGAATCGACGCATCGATCAAACGTTACTGCGTCTCGTGCTGTGCGAGCACCGCGCCGAGCTGTTCGTTCATCTGGTGCATTGTACGACGGATTTCTTCCGCCGGAAATGCTTCACCGTGACGCACGCTCGTTTGCAGTCGCAGCAATTCGGATGCGAGCGACAGGGCCGCCATCACCGCGATACGGTCGGTGCCGCGCACCGAACTGTTCGCGCGGATCTTCGACATTTCGGCGTCGACGCGTGCGACGGCCTCGAGCAGCGCCGCTTCGGTCTCGGCCGAACAGGCGAGCCGATAGGGCTGACCGAGAATCGAGACTTCGATCTGCTTGGTGCTCATGCATGTTCTCCGTGGCTGGCCGCGTCATCGCCATCCGTGCGCGCCTGCGCATCCAGCAGGTCGAGCTGGTTGTCGGTTTGCTCCGCGCTCTTCGTACGCGGCAGTTTTTCGAGAATTGCGTTCAGTTTGACCTGGGCGTCATCGATCTTTGCCGACAGCGTGTCGCGCTCGGCCGCGAGCGCATTGCGTTCGTCGCGCAGATGCGCGAGTTCCGCGCGGACCGTGTCCGCTTCCGCGCGCATTTGCGCGACTTGCTCCTCGAGCGCGAGCCGTTCCGAGTGATAGCGCTTGTTCAGCGAGATCAGACGGCCAATATTTTGAGATAAGGTTTCGAGTTCGTTGAGCATTTGCTGCGTCCTCTAAAGACCCAGCATTTTAGCGCGGAATAACGCGCATTCCGACATCTGTAACGTTTCCAGTCGTAACACCCCGGCTTCTTGCCGCGAATACGCGGCTGCAGCGCGTTCGCCGCGCGCTCCCGGCATACGTTCGGCCGCTTTCTTGACGCTCGCGCGACCCGCTCCTAAACTGGCGCCGCCTCGGTGCTCGCGCGTGCGTCGCGCGGTTAAACGGGAAGCAGGGCGCGCGCTCCGCATGGAGATCGCCAACCTGCGCTGCCCCCGCAACGGTAAGCGGCCGCGTCGGACGACGCAGGCCGGCTCGGGCGCGTTTCGCGTGCAGGTCGCACGCGGGCGCGGGCCACTGCGCGTGATTCGCGCGGGAAGGCGAGCCGGTACGCCGCCAGCCCGGATACCGGCCCAGGCGAGGAGCCTGCACGGCTTCATGACGCGCGACCTGCGGGGAAGCGGGGCGCGCAGTGCTTCACGGGACTTGTCTTCGATGCTGACCCCAATCGTCCGCACGGCCTTCGGCGCACGCCGCGGCGTGCCGCATCCCGCCGTCGTGCGCATCGCGGCGGCGGCTGGTTCGCCCGGATCGACGACGCAGGTCGTTGCGGCGCCGGGACCCGTCGCGCCGCGCGCCGATGCACCGCTGCCGCCGGAAGTCGCGGTCGCCGCGCCGATCATGCCTGACGGCGACGCAACCGCGATGCCGATCGACCTGATGCGGCGGCTTCCACTATATTGCGCAGAATGTCGGCCGCACGCAGGTGCGGCTCGATGGGTCGTGGTCGTGTCACGCCGGTGCGACCGACGTTCGGCCTGCCGATCGCTTGCGGGATGCGATCGGCGAATCGCGGGAATCGGGGTGCCGTTCGTGGCGCGCGCTATTGTGCGCCATCGGCCGCGCATCGCTGGCTTTGCCGCACACGGGCACGGCATTCGCACCGTGCGCGCGACGACATCACCGGGTCGCGGTTCGCCCGTGCATGCATCAACAACCTGTTCGACGAGGATGACGAGCTTGCGTATACCTGCCACACGCCGGAGCGCGACGCCGGTGCCGCGCCCGGCCGGCCACGACGGTCAGCGGAAGCGTCATGCGTCGTGCGCGACGCCGTACCGCGCATGAGCGCCGCGCGTGCCGCCGCGATCTGGGCCGCGCTCGCGGCCGTGGTCGCGTTGCTGTTCGTCGCATCGCTGTCGATCGGCAGCGTGCCGATGTCGCCGTGGCAGGCGCTCGCGTCGCTCGTGCCGCACGGCGGCGACGCATTGTTCGCCGACATCGTGCGCACGCTGCGGCTGCCGCGTGCGCTCGCGGGGTTCGCGTGCGGCGCGTTGCTTGCGCTGGCCGGCGCACTGCTGCAGGTGCTGTTGCGCAATCCGCTCGCGGAGCCGTATGTGCTCGGCGTGTCCGGCGGCGCGGCCGGCTTCGCGCTCGTCGCGATGATCGCGGGCGGCGCGTGGTGGCTCGTCGATGCATCCGCATTCGCCGGCGCGCTCGTATCGGTCGCGCTCGTGCTCGGCCTTGCTCGCCGCGAGCTGTGGCGCGGCGACTCGCGCGACGCGTCGCCGCGGCTGCTCCTCACGGGTGTCGTGATCGCGGCCGGGTGGGGCGCGCTCGTCACGCTGCTGCTGTCGCTCGCACCCGATGCGCGACTGCGCGGCATCATCTTCTGGCTGACGGGCGACCTGAACGGCGTGACGGCGCCGTGGTTCGCATGGGGGGCGCTGCTGGTGGCCGCATGCGTCGCGCTGCCGGCCGCGCCGCAGCTCAACGTGCTGCTGCGCGGCGACGCGACCGCACTCGCGCTCGGCGTGCCGGTCGCGCGCGTTCGCGTGCGGATCTACCTCGTCGCGTCGCTGGCCGCCGCGGCCGCGGTGACGACGGCCGGCACGATCGGTTTCGTTGGCCTCGTCGTGCCGCACGCGCTGCGGCTCGCATTCGGCAACGACCAGCGCATGCTGCTGCCGGCCGCGATGCTCGCGGGCGGCGGCGGCGTGATGGCCGCCGACCTGCTCGCGCGCACCGCGATCGCGCCCGCGCAATTGCCGGTCGGCGTGATGACCGCGTTGATCGGCGTGCCGGTGTTCCTGTGGATGTTGCTGAGGAGACCGATGCGATGACGCACGCCGCACCGCGCACTGCCGGCGAAATGACCTATGCGGCGATCGATCTCACGCTGACGGCCGGCGAACGGACGCTGCTCGACGGCTTCACGCAGGCGTTCCGTCCCGGCGAGATCTGGTGCATCGCGGGGCCGAACGGCGCGGGCAAGACGACACTGCTCGCGACGCTCGCGGGCCTGCAGCGACCGGCCCGCGGCCACGTCGAGATCGACGGCCGGCCGCTCGCCGCATGGCCGCCCGAACAGCTCGCCCGGCGTCGCGCACTGATGCCGCAGCAATTGCACGACGCGTTCAGCGCGACGGTATTCGACACGGTGCTGCTCAACCGCTTTCCGTATCTCGGCGGCTGGGGCTGGGAGCGCGACGGCGACCGCGCGGCCGCGCGCGACGCGCTCGCGACGTTCGGGCTGACCGCACTCGCGTCGCGCGACGTGCTGTCGCTGTCGGGCGGCGAGCGACAGCGCGTCGCGCTGGCCGCGACGCTGTGCCAGGACGCGCCGCTGATGCTGCTCGACGAACCGCTCGCCCACCTTGACCTGCATCACCAGATCGATGGCCTGACCGCGCTGAGCGCATGGCTCGATGCGGGCCCGCGCACGGTGCTGTTCTCGTGCCACGACCTGAATCTCGCGCGGCGTTACGCGACGCATGCGCTGTTGCTCGACGGCCGCGGCCATGCGTGGGCGGGCCCCGTGCACGACGTGCTGACGCCGGCGCGTGCGAGCGACGCGTTCGGCTATCCGCTCGTGCTGATCCGCGAGAACGGCCGCGACGCGCTGCTGCCCGCATGGCCCGAGCGACGATGAACTTCCTTCTTTCGATGCGCGGCACCGGCCGCGCCAACGAGGCAACCTTCCGATGACGAATCCGACCGACTTCCCGCCCGCGATCGCGCCGCTCGACGAGACGCTGCGCAAGCGCCTGCAGCATGTGATCGATCACAAGACCAAGCCGCCCGGCAGTCTCGGCCAGCTCGAGGCGCTCGCGCTGCAGGTCGGCCTGATCCAGCGCACCGAGACGCCGCACGTACAGCGTCCGGTGACGATCGTGTTCGCGGGCGACCACGGGATCGCGGCCGAGGGCGTGAGCCCGTATCCGCAGGCGGTCACCGCGCAGATGGTCGCCAACTTCCTGGCCGGCGGCGCGGCGATCAACGCGTTCTCGGGCGTCGCGCAGAGCGTGCTCGAGATCGTCGATGCGGGCGTCGCGTCGCCGCTGCCGGTGTCCGACCGGCTCGTGTCGCTGCCGGTCGCGCGCGGCACGCGCAACTTCGCGGCCGAACCGGCGATGACGCCCGACGAGGCGCACACGGCGCTCGCCGCCGGTGCGGCGCGCGTGCGCCTGCACGCCTCGCTCGGCACGAACGTGATCGGCTTCGGCGAAATGGGGATTGCGAACACGTCGTCGGCCGCGTGCCTGATGAGCCGGCTGCTCGACGTGCCGATCGACGCGTGCGTCGGGCGCGGCACGGGCCTCGACGACCAGGGGCTCGCGCACAAGCGCGCGGTGCTCGGCCGCGCGCTCGTCCGGCATTCGCATGCGATCGCGCCGCTCGACGTGCTCGCGACGTTCGGCGGTTTCGAGATCGCGATGATGACGGGCGCGTATCTCGCGGCCGCGAGCGAGCGGATGACGATCCTCGTCGACGGCTTCATCGCCACGGCCGCGCTGCTGGTCGCCGAGCGCGTCGCGCCCGGTGTGCGCGACTACTGCGTGTTCTCGCATGCGTCGCACGAGGCCGGGCACCGGCGCATGCTCGAGCATTTCGGCGCGAAGCCGCTGCTCGCGCTCGACCTGCGCCTCGGCGAAGGCACGGGCGCCGCGCTTGCGCTGCCGCTGGTGCGAGCGGCGGTCGCGTTCCTTACCGAGATGGCGAGCTTCGAATCCGCAGGCGTCGACAATCGTGACGCCTGAGCGCGCGAACGGTATACGCGCCGAACTGCGCTATTTCTTCGTCGCGCTCGGCTATTTCACGCGCGTGCCGGTGCCGCGCGCGATCGGCTACGCCGCCGGCGATCTCGACCAGGCCGCACGTTACTTCCCGCTGGTCGGTGCGTGCGTCGGCGCGTGGGGCGCGCTCGTCTATCTCGCGGCACTGCGCGTGTTGCCCGCGTCGATCGCGGTCGGCCTGTCGATGGCCGCGACGCTGCTCGCGACCGGCGCGTTCCACGAGGATGGCCTGGCCGACAGCTGCGATGCGTTCGGCGGCGGCTACGCGCGAGACGACGTGTTGCGCATCATGCACGATTCGCGAATCGGCACGTTCGGCGCGGTCGCGCTCGTGATCGCGCTCGGCCTGAAATGGCAGGCGCTCGCGGCCATGCCGCCGCTGCGCGCCGCGTGGACGATGATCGCCGCGCATGCGGCGAGCCGCGCGGGGGCCGTGAGCTTGCTGATGTCGCTCGACTATGTCCGGCCGGAAGGCAAGGCGAAGCCGGTCGCGCAACGCATGGGCGCACGCGCGGCCTGGATCGCGGCCGCATTCGGGCTGCCGTGGCTGTTCTGGCCGGACTGGCGCGCGGGCCTCGCGGCGCTCGTCGCGCTCGCGCTCGTGCGCGCATGGGCGGCCCGCTATTTCGTGAAGCGGATCGGCGGGTATACAGGCGACTGCCTCGGTTTCGCGCAGCAGTTGAGCGAACTGGCGATCTATCTCGTGGTGCTCGGATGGATCTCGTCCTGATTCGCCATCCGGCCGTCGATGTCGAACCGGGCGTTTGCTACGGACGCAGCGACGTGCCGCTCGCCGCATCGGCCGAGGCGGGGGCGCGGGCCGTGCATGAGCGTCTGGCGGCGCTCGGGGCGCCGCTGCCCGGGCAGGTCTGGACGAGCCCGCTGACGCGTTGCGCGTCGGTCGCCAAGCGGCTCGCGCAGGCGTTCGACGTGCCGCTGCGGCGTGATGCGGGCTGGCAGGAAATGGACTTCGGCGCGTGGGAGCTGCGTCGCTGGGACGATATCGACCGCGCGGCGCTCGATGCGTGGGCGGCCGACCTGATGCATGCGTGCGCCCATGGCGGCGAAAGCGTCGCACGGTTCGCCGCGCGCGTCGCGCGGATCGCGGACGCGGTCGCGCGGACCGATGCGCCGCAATGGGCGCTCACGCACGCAGGCGTGATTCGCGCATTCGCGTCGCATGCGTTGCGCGTGCCGCTCGATACGCTGCTGTCGCGACCGGTGCCGACGGGCGGCGTCGTCTGGTTGCGGACGGAGGATGCCGCCCGCACATGGGACGTCGTCCACTGGGACGCTTAGGCGACCGCTTGCTCGCCTGACGTGCGGAAGGGCATCGAAGCCCGAAATCAGCGCACCGGCCGCCGCGCCCGCGCGGCGTCGAGATCCTCGCACAGCGCGGCCGCGCCTTGCGCGATCCGCGGCGATGGCCGGGTCAGCAGATCGCCGTCGATCGCGAACAGGTTGTTGCGCGCCACGGCCGTCAGCGCGGGCCACGCACGCCAGCGCGCGAGGCTCGGCAGCGGTGCGTCCGAACGTGTCGCGCCGGCACTCGTCGTCACGATCGCTTCCGGATTCGCCGCGAGCACGGCCTCGTCGGTGACGGTCGGCGCGAGCGGCTTCAGCGCCGCGAACACGTTGCGGCCGCCGCACAGCGAGATGACTTCGTTGAACAGATGCGTGCCGTTGAGCGTCGTCAACGGGCGGTCCCATACCTGGAAGAACATCGTGACCGGCGGGCGTGCCGCGTAACGCGCGCGCAGCGCCGCGATGTCGCGCGAGAACGATACCGCTGCCGCGTCGGCGACCGGCTCGGTGCCGAGCAGCGTGCCGAGCCGGCGCAGCGACGTGGCCACGTCGTCGAGATGTTTCGGTTCACTGAAGAACAGCGGAATGTGCAGCGCACGCAGCGCATCGGTTTGCCGCTCGGCGTTGCCGTGCCGCCAGACGACGATCAGGTCGGGCTTCAGCGCGGCGATTCGCTCGAGGTCGAGCGCCTTGTTGTCGCCGACACGCGGCACGGCCTGCGCGGCGGGCGGGTAGTCGCTGTACGTGACCGTGCCGACCAGTTTCGCACCGCCGCCGGCCGCGTAGACCAGCTCGGTCGCATGCGGCGCGAGGCTGATCACGCGTTGCGCCGGTGCGGGCAGCGTGACGGTATTGCCGGCATCGTCGCGGGTCGTCACGTCGGCGTGAGCGAAGGACGCGTGCGCGAGCGCGATCAGCGACGCGAGAGCCGGCAGCCGGCGGAGCAGGCAGGCGGTCATGCGGCTGCCTGTGGCAGCGTCGGGACACACTGCGAGAGTGCGTCGGCGAAGCGCCGCCATTCGGCTTCGTTGCCCGGCAGGCCGACGCGCACGCTCGACGGTCGTGCAAAGTATCGCGTCCAGATCCCGTGTGCGGCGAGCGCCGCGTGCAGTGCGGCGGCGCGCGGGTCGTCGGTCCAGCTGAACAGCGGCGTCGCGTGTACCGCGAAGCCGTGCGTGCGCAGCAGCGCGGCGAGGCGCTCGCCGTCGGCCGCAAGCCGCATGCGCGCGGCGGCCTGCCATGCATGGTCGGCGAATGCGGCGGCGACCGCGTGACGCGCGGGGCCGCTGACGGTCCACGCGCCGAGCATGTCGCGCAGCGCGGCGACCAGCTCGGGACGGGCGAGCACGAAGCCGGCTCGAATGCCGGCGAGTCCGAAGAACTTGCCGACCGAGCGCAGCACGACGAGGCCCGGACGATCGGTGAACTGCGCGAGCGACGGCGTGGTGCCCGTATCCGCGAATGCCTCGTCGACGATCAGCGTACCGCCGCGTGCCGACAACTGCACATGCCAGCCGAGCAGCCGGTCGGCCGGGACGAATTCCGCGGTCGGATTATTCGGATTCCCGACGATGACGTGACGCAGCGACGCGGGCAGCACGTCCGCACCGATGTCGAGTGCGACGACGCGATGGCCGTGGCGCGCGAACGCAGGTGCGTATTCGCCATACGCGAGCGCGGCGACACCGGCGTCGCCGGTCGGCAGCAGCGCGGGCAACGCGCGGATCGCGGCCTGGCTGCCGGCGACCGGCAGCACGTGCGCGGCATCGGGGGCGTGGTAGTAGCCGGACGCGCATGCGGCGAGCGTATCGTCGTCGTCGGGCAGCCGGCGCCATGCGTCGGCCGGGACCGGCGGCACCGGATAGCCGACCGGATTGATGCCGGTCGACAGGTCGAGCCACGCGTCGTACGGAATGCCGTGGCGGCGCGCGGCTTCGTGCAGGTTGCCGCCGTGCGGGATGCGTGCGTCAGACATGATGGGTAGCGAGGATGAGTGCGCCGCTCGCGACGAGCAGCGCGAGCCACAGCGCGAGCGTGCGCGTGACGAGCGACAGCGCGGCGAGGACGTGCACGGCCGTCGCCGGCGCGCCGGTGCCGAGCGCGGGACGGTCTTCGATTTCGCCGTGATAGACGGCCGGGCCGCCGAGCTGCACGTTCAGGCTGCCGGCGCCCGAGGCCATCACGGGGCCCGCGTTCGGGCTGTCCCAGTGGCGCGCCTGCGTGCGCCAGCAGCGCCATGCTGCGGCCGTGTCGCCGAGCAGCGCGTAGCTCACGGCGGTGAGGCGGGCGGGAATCCAGTTGAGCGCGTCGTCGAGGCGCGCGGCGGCCCAGCCGAACGTCAGGAAGCGCGGCGTGCGGTAGCCCCACATCGCGTCGAGCGTGTTCGCGAGCCGAAACAGCAGCGCGCCGGGGCCGCCCGCGACGACGAACCAGAAGAGCGCGCCGAAGATCGCGTCGTTGCCGTTCTCGAGCGCCGATTCGACGGCGGCGCGCGACAGCGCGCCTTCGTCGGCTTCGCTGGTGTCGCGCGATACGATACGCGCGGTCAGCGCGCGCGCGGCGTCGAGGTCGTGCCGCAGCAGCGCGGCGGCGATCGGGGCGACGTGGTCGGCGAGGCTTTTCGCGCCGAGCGCGAACCACAGCAGCGCGACGTGCAGCGCGGCCGCGATCGGCCAGGGCAGCACGGCCGCGAGCCACGCGGCGACGGCCACCGGCGGCGCCACCGCCACGAGCCAGGCGGCGACGCCGACCATGCGGCCGCGCCGCCCCGTGTTCAGCGCGCCTTCGATGCGCGCGGCGAGCCGGCCGAACGCGACGAGCGGATGCCAGCCGGCCGGTTCGCCGACGATGCGATCGACGATCGCGGCCGCGACCGCGAGCATCGCGACGACCGGCAGCGACAGCATCAGCATGACGGCGCTCCGGCCTTGAGTTCGAGCGGCAGCCCGGCGACCAGCAGCGTCACGCGCGTCGCGAGCGCGGCGATACGCTGGTTCAGTCGCCCGAGTTCGTCGACGTAGCGGCGCGTGACCGACCCGAGCGGCACGACGCCGAGCCCGATTTCGTTGCTGACGACGATCACCTTCGCGCGCGCACCGCGCAACGCGTGCTCGAGCCGCTCGACCTGCGCCGCATACTGCGCGTCGTCGAGCGCGTCGCCGTCGAGCGGGCACAGCAGGTTCGTGAGCCAGAGCGTCAGGCAGTCGACGAGCAGGCACGCGCGCGGATCGTCGAGCCGCGCGAGCGTGCCGGCGAGGTCGACGGGCGCATCGGCGAAGCCCCAGTCGGCCGGCCGGCGCGCGCGGTGATGCGCGATGCGCCGTTCGAATTCGGCATCGGCGGCCGTCGCGGCCGCGGTCGCGATATAGGTGACGGGGCGGCCGCTGTCGGCGGCGAGCCGCTCGGCGTGCGCGCTCTTGCCCGAGCGCGCGCCGCCGAGGACGAAAGTGAGGTCGTGCGGAATCATCGCGTGATTGTAACGGCGCACGCGTGGCGGCGCGGGCGATAATGCGGCCTTTGCTTCGCCACGACCTTGCATACGATGAATGCACCCGAACCGCAGCCGCGCGGCACGTTGATGATCCAGGGCACGACGTCCGACGCGGGCAAGAGCACGCTCGTCGCGGGCCTGTGCCGCCTCGCGCGTCGCGCGGGCGCGCGCGTCGCGCCGTTCAAGCCGCAGAACATGGCGCTGAACAGCGCGGTGACGGCCGATGGCGGCGAGATCGGCCGCGCGCAGGCGTTGCAGGCGCTCGCCGCGGGTGTCGCGCCGCATACCGATTTCAACCCGGTGCTGCTGAAGCCGACGAGCGATCGCGGCGCGCAGGTGATCATCCACGGCAAGGCGCGCATGAACCTCGACGCGCGTGCGTACCACGACTACAAGCCGGTCGCGTTCGACGCGGTGCTCGAATCGTACGCGCGGCTGCGTGCCGGCTACGACACGGTGCTCGTCGAAGGCGCGGGCAGCCCGGCCGAAATCAACCTGCGCGAAGGCGACATCGCGAACATGGGCTTCGCGGAACGCGTGGACTGCCCGGTCGTGCTGGTGGCCGATATCGACCGCGGCGGCGTGTTCGCGCATCTGGTCGGCACGCTCGCGTGCCTGTCGGACAGCGAGCGCGCGCGCGTGCGCGGCTTCGTGATCAACCGCTTTCGCGGCGATATCAAGCTGCTCGAACCGGGCCTCGACTGGCTGCGCGCGCAGACGGGCAAGCCGGTGTTCGGCGTGCTGCCGTACCTGCACGGGTTGACGCTCGATGCCGAGGACATGCTGCCGTCGCAGGCGCGCAGCGCCGCCTTGCGCGGCGACGCCGGCGTGTTGCGCGTGGTGGTGCCCGCGCTGCCGCGGATCAGCAACCATACCGATTTCGATCCGCTGCGCGCGCATCCGCAAGTCGAGTTCACGTACTGGAAGAGCGGGCCGGTGCCGGATGCCGACCTGCTGATCCTGCCCGGCTCGAAGAGCGTGCAGCGCGATCTCGCGTGGTTGCGCGACACGGGCTGGGACGCGGTAATCCGCCGGCACCTACGCTATGGCGGCAAGGTGATCGGCATCTGCGGCGGGATGCAGATGCTTGGCCGCACGCTGGACGATCCGCTCGGCCTCGAAGGCGTGCCCGGCAGCGTGCCGGGGCTCGGGCTGCTCGATTTCGACACGACGCTGCAGCCGGACAAGACGCTGAAGAACGTGACCGGGCACCTCGCGCTGCCCGGCGCGGCCGCCGTGCACGGCTACGAGATCCACATGGGCGACACGCGCGGGCCCGCGCTCGCGACGCCCGCGCTGGAACTGGCGGCGGGCGACGCAGCGGGCGGCGTGCGCGCGGACGGCGCGCGGTCGGCCGACGGCCAGATCCTCGCGACCTACGTGCACGGGCTGTTCGACGCGCCCGACGCGTGCGCGGCACTGCTCGCGTGGGCGGGGCTCGACGGCGCGGAGCGCATCGACTACCCGGCGCTGCGCGAGGCGTCGCTGGAGCGGCTGGCCGATTCGTTCGCCGAACATCTCGACCTGCGCGCGCTGTACGCCGAGTTCCGCTGACGCAGGGCGTGCCCGGCCTGGCATTTTGCGGCGGATCGCGTACAACTCAGATGGGCGGAGGTCCGCCCGAAGGAGCGCGACGATGAAGGCTCGATGGTGGTTGGGCGTGCTGCTCGCGGCGCTGCTGGGCGCGTCGGCGGCGGCGTACGCATGTGACTCGTACGCGCCGGGCGGCGGGCCGGCCGGTTCGGGTGACGCCACGCAAGGCAAAAGCGGGGGCTGAGATCCGTAGCCGGGTACGGGCAGCGGGGCATGATCGGTCATGCCCTTTTTTACGACCCGATTCGTTCTTTTTGGGAATCAGTTAAAGCCATATCGCGGGTTTATTGGTCGAATCGATTCGAATAGAGTGCGATCCATTCTCATCCACTCATGAAGGAATTCGCCATGAACCCCCAACGCCTCAACGATCTCGGCGCGACGCTGCTGCGCGTCGCACTCGGCGTGCTGTACCTCGCGCACGTCGCGCAGAAGGTGTTCGTCTTCACGCTGCCCGGCACCGCGCAGTTCTTCGCGTCGATCGGCCTGCCGGGCTGGCTCGCGTATGTGACGACGTTCGTCGAGCTGGCCGGCGGCCTTGCGCTGCTCGCGGGCTTCCGCGTGCGGATCGCCGCGCTGGTGCTGCTGCCGTTCATGCTCGGCGCGGTGTCCGCGCATCTGCCCAACGGCTGGAGCTTCGCGTCGCCGAACGGCGGCTGGGAATATCCGGCGTTCTGGGCCGTCACGCTGGCCGTGCAGGCGCTGCTGGGCGGCGGCGCGTTCGCGCTCAGCGCACCGCGCGCCGCGACGCGAACCGCATAAAAGAGGGCGGGCATCGGCGCAACCCGTTCCGGTGACACCCCGTTTGCCGATATCATCGCTCCCTGTATCCGCAATCGAGCGGCGCTTGCCAGGGCGGCAGGCGCCGCGTGGCTTTTTCGGGGGAATTCATGACGGTCATCGTGGTGGCGAATCCGAAGGGCGGCGTGGGGAAAAGCACGCTGTCCACCAATCTTGCCGGCTATTTCGCGGCGCAGGGCGCATGGGTCGCGCTCGCCGATCTGGACCGGCAGCAGTCCGCGCATGCGTGGCTCGACCTGCGGCCGGCCGGCCTGCCGGCGATCGAGGCGTGGGATCTCGATCCGGACGCGCCGTCGAAGCCGCCGCGCGGCCTCGAATACGCGGTGATCGACACGCCGGCCGGCCTGCACGGCAACCGGCTCAACGTCGCGCTGCAGCTCGCCGACAAGGTGATCGTGCCGCTGCAGCCGTCGATGTTCGATATTCTCGCGACCCAGCAGTTTCTGGAGCGCCTCGCCGGCGAGAAGGCGGTGCGCAAGGGCAGCGTGGAGGTCGGGATCGTCGGGATGCGGGTCGACGCGCGCACGCGCTCGTCCGACCAGCTGCACCGTTTCGTCGAAGGGCTCGGGCTGCCGGTGCTCGGCTACGTGCGCGACACGCAGAACTACGTGCAGATCGCCGCGCACGGCCTGACGCTGTGGGACGTCGCGAAAAGCCGCGTCGAGAAGGATCTCGAACAGTGGCGGCCGATCGTCGAATGGGCCGAGCGGCGCGCGCCGAAAGCGGAGAAGGTCGCCAAGGCGTCTTGATCGTCGAGGGCCGGGTGCCGGCGAGGCCAATTACAGCAGGGCGAATGAAGAAGGGCCTGATCCGGCATCATGACGGATCAGGCCCTTCCCGCATCGGCGGCTGCGCGGCGCCGGCCGCCGCGTGAATCAGGTCCAGTTCTGCGTCGGCACGTGATCGCGGTGGCCCTTGATCTTGTTGCCTTCGTCGATGAACACGAGCTTCGGCTTCCAGCCGGCCTGCAGCTCGGCTTCATCGACCATCGCGAACGCCGCGATGATCACGAGGTCGCCGAGTTGCGCGCGGCGCGCCGCCGAGCCGTTCAGCGAAATCATCCCGCTGCCGCGCTCGCCCTTGATCGCGTACGTCGAGAAGCGCTCGCCGTTGTTGATGTTCCAGATGTCGATCCGTTCGTTTTCGATGAGGCCCGCCGCTTCGAGCAGGTCTTCGTCGATCGCGCACGAGCCTTCGTAATGCAGCTCGCAGTGCGTGACGGCCGCGCGGTGGATCTTCGATTTGAGCATATGGCGCTGCATGGTATCTCCGTGATGCGTGAGAGGCGAGGGCGGGCGGCCCGTCAGATTTCCAGGTTGTCGATCAGGCGCGTCGCGCCGAGTTTCGCGGCCGCGAGCACGACGAGCGGCTCGCCGGCTTCGAGTTCGGCGGCGCTCGGCGCGATCAGGTTCGCGCGGCGGCGGATCGAGATGTAGTCAGGCGCCCAGCCGCGGTCGGCCAGGTGCGTGCGCGCGGTCTGCTCGAGCTTGCCGAGGTCGCGTTCGCCGCCGAGCACGCTGTCGCGCACGCGCTGCAGCGTCTTCGCGAGTTCGGGCGCCTCCTTGCGCTCGTCGGTCGTCAGATAGCGGTTGCGCGACGACAGCGCGAGGCCGTCCTCGTCGCGCACCGTCTCGGCCGCGATGATCTCGACCGGCAGCGCGAGCTGCTGACACATCCGGCGCACGATCATCAGCTGCTGGTAATCCTTCTTGCCGAACACCGCGACGCGCGGCTGCACGCAGGACATCAGCTTCGCGACGACCGTGCACACGCCGGTGAAGAAGCCCGGGCGGAACTCGCCCTCGAGGATCCCGCCGAGGTCGTCGGGCGGCAGCACGCGGTACTCCTGCGGCTCCGGATACATGTCGCGCTCGGTCGGCGCGAACAGCACGTAGACGTTTTCCTTCTGCAGCTTCTCGATGTCGTCCTGGAGCGTGCGCGGATATTTGTCGAAATCCTCGTTCGGGCCGAACTGCAGCCGGTTGACGAAGATGCTCGCCACGACCGGGTCGCCGTGCTGGCGCGCGAGGCGCATCAACGACAGGTGACCTTCGTGCAGGTTGCCCATCGTCGGCACGAACGCCGTGCGGTTCTGGCCGCGCAACTGGTCGCGCAGTTCCTGGATCGAGCTGATGACTTTCATGATCGGGTAGCGGGTTCCTCGCGCAGGCGCGCGTTGGCGCCGCAACAGCGGCGTCGGGGTCGAAGCGGAGAACGCCGGCGCGCGGGCGGCGCATCGGGCGTCGGCGGATTGTAGAGGATTTGGCCGCCGGACGCATCGAAAAAAGTACGATCGTTCACTTTTTAGCCGGGCGCACCGCGAGCGAGCCGCGCGGGCGGGCCCGGCGGCGGGATGCGGTGTGTTTCGGTGTGCGGGGGTGATGCGGGCGCGGCGGCGCGCGTTACGCGGGCAGGTACGCGAGGCGCACGTAGATCGGCGCGAACGGTTCGGCCTGCGTGATTTCGACGAGCGATTCGCGCGCGAGTTCGAGCATCGCGATGAAGTTCACCACGACGACCGGCACGCCGCGCGACGTGTCGAACAGATCGGCGAACTCCATGAAGCGTGCGTTCTGCAGCCGTCGCAGGATCAGGCTCATGTGTTCGCGCACCGACAGCTCCTCGCGGGAGATCTTGTGGTGCTGGACGAGCTTTGCGCGCTTGAGCACGTCGGCCCACGCGGCGCGCAGGTCGTCCGAATCGACGTCCGGGAAGCGCGGCGTGATGCTCTGCTCGATGTAGACCTCGGCGCGCAGGAAGTCGCGGCCGAGCTGCGGCAGCTGGTCGAGGCGTTGCGCGGCGAGCTTCATCTGCTCGTATTCGAGCAGGCGGCGCACGAGTTCCGCGCGCGGATCCTCGGCTTCCTCGCCGGTATCGGCCTTCTTGACCGGCAGCAGCATCCGCGACTTGATCTCGATCAGCATCGCGGCCATCAGCAGGTATTCGGCCGCCAGCTCGAGGTTCGACGTGCGGATCTGGTCGACGTAGCCCAGATATTGTGCAGTGACCTGCGCCATCGGGATGTCGAGCACGTTGAAGTTCTGCTTGCGGATCAGGTACAGCAGCAAGTCGAGCGGGCCTTCGAACGTCTCGAGGAACACCTCGAGCGCATCGGGCGGGATGTAGAGATCCTGCGGCAGCTTGAAGAGCGGCTCGCCGTACAGGCGTGCGAACGCCGCGACACCGTCGACCGTGTCGGGCGTCGAATCGGCGCCCGCGGGCGCGGCGATCGCGTCGTCCTGCCGGGCGGCGCTGGCCTCGTCGGCGGCGCTCACGTCGTCAGAAGTTCTGGTAGTAGACGTAGGACGTTTGCTTCACGCGCGATTCCTGCTGCTCGGCGCGCTCGTCGAGGTCGATCGGCTGCTTGTCCCACAGCAGCGAGCGGCCCTTGCGCTGCTCTTCTTCGAGCGTCGGCTTCTGTTGCTTGAGCTGGTTCAGGAATTGCGTGACGTCGGACTGATACGGCATGGCTTGGCTTTCCGTTTCGGGCGGCGCACGATGCGCCGGGTTCGCGATGGCGGGATTTTACCGCATAGCGGGGAACAGCCGGCGGCAATCGCGCGTCGAATCCGCTGGCGCGACACCCGCGGCGCGTCCGGCCGCCCCCGCGCGCGTCGCGTTGCGTCCAGGCGTCAAAGCGGCGCCCGTGCGGGCAGCGCCGCCGCCCTGTGGTCAAATACGGGGTTTTCCGCAAAATCACCAACCGAGGACGAGGTCATATTTGGCGGGTCAGGTGAACCAGCAGGCACATACGGCGCATGAGGCGAGCCCGCGCGCGGCGCGTCACCGCGGTCGTCGCGCGCGGCGCGGCGCCGGTGCGGCGGCCCGGGCGGCCCTCGCGGGCTGTCTCGCCGCGTGCTTCGTGCTGCCGGCGTATGCGAAGTACGACGTCGAGATCGACTCGCCGCGCGCGATCCGCAAGCTCCTCGAGGCCCATCTCGACATCGCGCGCTTCGCCAAGCGCGACGACATCAGCGACGACCAGTTCGACTTCCTCGTGACCGCCACGCCGCAGCAGGTGCGCGACCTGACCGCGACGGCCGGCTATTTCTCGCCGGTCGTGCGCACGGACGTGCGCACGCGCGACGGCAAGCGCGACGTGCGCGTCGCCGTCGATCCGGGGCCGCAGACCGTCGTGTCGACGGTCGACCTGGCGTTCAAGGGCCCGGTCGAGACTGAGGATCCGAAGCAGGAGGCCGCGACCCGCTTCGCGTTCTCGCTGAAGCCGGGCGACCCGTTCACGCAGTCCGACTGGGACGGCGCGAAAGGGGCGGCGCTCAAGCAACTGCAGTCGCGCCGCTATCTCGGCGCGAAGATCGCGTCGTCGGAAGCGCGCGTCGATCCGCGCACGCAGCGCGCGACGCTGGCCGTCACGTTCGACAGCGGCCCGACGTTTACGATCGGCAAGGTCGACGTCGACGGCGTGCGCCGCTATCCGGAAAAAATCGTCACGAACGTCAATCCGCTGTCGGAAGGCGAGATCTACGACGTGCAGCGGATCACCGAGCTGCAGCGGCAGCTGCAGAACACGCCGTACTACGCGAGCGTCGCGATCGACGTCGGCGACGATACGGCGAAGCCCGAGCGCACGCCCGTGCACGTGAAGGTCAGCGAGTTTCCGTACAACAACATTCGCGGCGGCGTCGGCTACGCGACCGATACGGGCCCGCATGTGCAGGGCTCCTACACGTATCTCGACACGTTCGGCGCCGCGTGGCCGCTCACCGTGTCGGGCCGGCTCGACCAGATCCAGCAGTACGGCCAGGTCCAGCTGTCGATGCCGCCCGGCGAGAAAGGCTGGACCAACAGCGTGCTCGCGTCGTACACGAACACCAACGTGTCGGACACGCGGATCTACAGCGCGCGGATCGGTGCGCAGCGCACCCGCACCGGTCAGTTCATCGACTACGCGTATTCGCTGATGTTCTACCAGGACCGGCTCGACCAGAACGGCGCCGGCCCGACCACCAGCCGCGCGCTGGTGCCGCAGTGGGCATGGACGCGCCGCAACGTCGACGATCCGCTGTTCCCGCGCTCGGGCAACCTGATCCACGCGGAGGCCGGCTTCGCGATCAAGGGCGTGCTGACCGACCAGACCTTCATCCGCGGTTACGCGCGCGGCCAGCAGTACGTGCCGATCGGCAAGCGCGACCTGTTCGTGTTCCGCGCGGAGCTCGGCGGCGTGTTCACGAGCGGCAGCTCGGCCGGTGTGCCGGCGTCGCTGCTGTTTCGCGCGGGCGGCTCGAATTCGGTGCGCGGCTACGGCTACCAGAGCATCGGCAACAGCGTCGACGGCTCGGTGCTGCCGACCAAGTACCTGATGACGGGCACCGCCGAATACCAGCACTGGTTCAACCGCGACTGGGGCGCCGCGACCTTCTTCGACATCGGCACCGCGACCGATGCGTGGGGCGAGAAGGTGTTCTACCCGGGCGTCGGCATCGGCGCGCGCTGGCGCAGCCCCGTCGGCCCGATCAACGTCGACGTCGCTTACGGACTGCGCAACCACAGCGTGCGCCCGTACCTGACGCTCGGCATCGCTTTCTGACCTTGTTGCACGAGCCACGACGAACCGCATGACGAAGGATCCGAACGACACGCCGCCGCCTCACGATCCGGACTCGCCCGAGCGCGCGCCCGACGCGCCGCCGCGCGCGCCGCGCCGCGTGCGTCCGGGCCGGATCGTCGCGTGGACGCTCGTCACGGTCGTGCTGCTCGCCGTGCTGGCGGCCGGGCTCGTGCTGGCCGCGGCGACGACCGAGCGCGGCACGCGGCTCGCGTGGCAGACGGCCGTGCGCGTGCTGGGCGGCCGGCTGGCGGGCACGCTGGAAGGCGGCGCGCTCGCGACGGGCGTGCGGTTGCGCGGCTTCGCGTGGACGAGCCCCGGCGGCGCCGGCACGGAAGTGCGGATCGACCGGCTCGACGGTCGCTGGGCGCTGACCCGCGCGCCGTGGCGGCTGTCCGTCGACTACCTTCGCGCGGGCACGATCGACGTGCGGATCGCGCCGGGGCCGTCGACGCCGAGCACGACGCCGCAGGACCTGAGCCTGCCGCTGCAGTTGCGGATCGACGATCTGCGCGTCGATCACCTGGCGATTCACGACGGCGGGTCGACGACGCAGCTCGACCATCTCGCGCTGAACGGCCGCAGCGACGGCCGCCACCATGAACTTGCGCTCGACGGCGTCGACACGCCGTACGGCGCGCTGACCGCACGCGTGAAGCTCGACGGCGTGAAGCCGTTCGCGCTGACGGGCAACGCGACTTACGTGGGCAAGCTCTCGAACGAACCGGTCAACGCGAGCGCGAACGTGTCGGGGTCGCTCGAAGCGCTCGTCGCCGACGTCGCCGCGAGCGGGATGAAGCTGAACGGGCGCGCGCACGTCGAGGCCGCGCCGTTCGGCGCGGTGCCGCTCACGCGCGCGTCGCTCGTGTTCGATCACGTGAACCCGCAGGCGCTCGCGCCGGGCGCGCCGGCCGCCGATCTCGCGGTGCGCGCGGAGCTGGCGCCCGTGACCGCGCCGGCGGGCGCCACAGCGGCGAAGGGTTTCGCGGTGACCGGCCCGGTGTCGATCGTGAACGCGAAGCCCGGCACGCTGGGCGAGCACCTGCTGCCCGTCGTCGACGCACATGCGACCGTCAATCTCGACGCACACGCGCAGCGGATCGACGGCCTCGCGCTGAAACTGATCCGCGACGGCAGCGTGACCGGAAACGGCGCGCTGACCGGCGGCAAGGGCCGCTTCGACCTGAAGGTCGCGAACCTCGACCTCAATGCATTCGTCGCCGAGTTGCGGCCAATGCGCCTCGGCGGCCCGCTCGGCGTGACGCTCGCAGGCGACGTGACGACCGTCGACTTCAACCTGAACGATCCGAAGCTCGCGCTCGGCGCGCGCGCGAAGGTCGCGCTGACGCAGCAGCAGACGGTGCTGACCGATGCGCGCGTGACGGCGGGCAAGGGCCGTATCGACCTGACCGGCGTGTTCCGTCACGACGCGCATTCGAGCTACGACGCGAAGGCGACGCTGACCGCGTTCGATCCGCTGCTGCTCGCCGCGATGCGCGCGCCGGGCGCGGGCGGCGGCAAACCGGCCGCCAAAGCGGCGAAGGCAACCGCGAAGGCGCCGGCCAGGCGCGGCGAGACGCGCGTATCGGGCACGCTGACGGCCTCCGGCGCGTTCGCGCCGCAGGTGTCGACGAAGGCGACCTTCAAGCTCGGCGACAGCCTCTACGACGGCGTGCCGCTGACCGGCGCGGGCGTCGTGCAGCTCGTCGGCGCGCGGATCCTGCCGAGCAACGCGACCCTGTCGATCGCGGGCAACCACGTCGATCTGCGCGGCAGTTTCGGCGCGCCGGGCGATCGGCTGCGCTTCGTCGTCGACGCGCCCGAGCTCGACCGGCTCGGCTTCGGCGTGCAGGGGCTCGTGCAGGCGCAGGGCGAGCTGACCGGCAGCTTCGCGCACCCGAACGTGACGGGCACCTACAAGGCCCAGCACGTCGTGGTCGGCTCGAACCGGATCGGTGCGGCGCAGGGGCGCGCCGACATCCGCGACGGCGCGCACGGCGCGCTCGTGTTCACGGCCGACGCGACCGACATCGCGCTCGGCTCGCTGCAATTGAAATCGCTGCGCGCGAACCTCGACGGCACGCGCGCGAAGCACACGCTCGACGCGTCGGCGATCGGGACCGCCGGCGGCCGCGTGATCGACCTGACGCTCGCGGCGAACGGCGGCGTGGTCGAGAATCGCGACGGGATGCGCTGGGACGGCACCGTCACGCGCCTCGCGAACCGCGGCACGCCGTCGGTGGCGCTGCAGGCGCCGCTTGCCGTGTCGGCCGGCGCTGGCCGCGTGACGCTCGGCGCGACGCGGCTCACGCTCGAAGGCGCGGCGATCGACCTGAAGTCGTTCGTGTTCGATCACGGGCAGATGCGCTCGGCCGGCGCCGTGCGCGGCGCGTCGGTCGCGCGCTTCCTCGAGATCCGCCAGGAGCTGACGGGTCAGCGGCCGCCGGTGCGCACCGACGTCGTGCTCGATGCCGACTGGGATTTCTCGCTCGGCGCGAACGCGACGGGCTACGTGCAGGTGAAGCGGCGCGGCGGCGACGTGACGATCGAGACCGGGCGCGGCATCGCGTCGCTCGGGCTGACCGACCTGTCGGCGCGCGCGAGCTTTGCACCGGGCAACCGGCTCAACGTGGTGGCGCTCGCGAAGGCGAACCGGGTCGGCACGCTCGACGCGAACGTCACCGTGCCGTTCGCGCTGCGCGACGGCGTGTTCGGCGTCGTCGACGACGGCCCGCTGGCGGGCCGCATCGACGCCGACATCCCGTCGCTGAAGTCGACCGGCAACCTGTTCGGGCCGAGCTACCTGCTCGGCGGGCGCGCGGCGCTGAAGCTGACGATCGCGGGCACGCCGGTGAAGCCGAACGTGTCGGGCATGCTGACGGGCGACGATCTGTCCGCGACGCTCGTCGACCAGGGCGTGCAGCTGAAGGACGGCATCGTGCGCGTGAAGCTCGCGGAGAACCTCGTCGAATTCCAGCAGGTCGAGTTCCACGGCGGCGACGGCACGCTGCGCGCGATCGGCCGCGTGCGTCTCGACGGCGAGGCGCCGGACCTGACCGCGAGCATCGTCGCGGACAAGCTCGAGCTGTTCGCGGCGCCGGACCGCAAGCTGTCGCTGTCGGGCAAGGCGACCGTCGCGAACGACGGGCCGCGCGGCGCGCTGTCGATCGACGGCAAGTTCGTCGTCGACCGTGCGTTGTTCGACCTGCCGGAAGACGCGGCGCCGCACTTGTCCGACGATGTCGTCGTGGTGCGGCCGGACGGGACGGTGCGCGGCGAGACGCCGACCGGCACGGCGGTCGCGAAGCCGCAGAAGGTCGAGGACAAGCCGGCGCCGTCGCTCGCGCCGCGCGCGAACATCGACATCGGCCTCGGCAACAACTTCCGCTTCAAGGGGCACGGCGCGGATCTCGGGCTGCGCGGCACGATCACCGTGATGAGCGCGCCGGGCGTGCCGCTGCGCGCGGTCGGCAACGTGCGCGTGACGGAAGGGTCGACGTATACGTCGTTCGGCCGCAAGCTCGCGGTCGAGAACGGCTTCTTCACGTTCAACGGCCCCGTGTCGAATCCGGGCGTGAACATTCTCGCGATGCGGCGCAACCAGGAGGTCGAGGCCGGGGTGCAGGTCGTCGGCACGATTCAGTCGCCGACGGTCAAGCTCGTGTCCGAGCCGAACGTCACGGACAACGAAAAGCTGTCGTGGCTGCTGTTCGGACACGGCACCGATCAAGGCAACAACGTCGGCCAGCAGAATGCGATGACCGCCGCGCTCGGGCTGCTTGGCAGCGCGACCGGCAGGCGCGTCGCGCAGAGCATCGGTCTCGACGAGTTCTCGATCGGCCGCAGCGATGTCGGCCTCACCGACGCACAGGTCGTGCAGATCTCGAAGGCGATCAACGAGCGTTTCGTGCTCGGTTACGAGCAAGGGCTGCAATCGGCGAGCAACGCGTTCAAGGCGACGATCAACCTGACGCGCTTCTGGTCGGTGTCCGCGTATGGCGGCACGTTCCAGGGCGTCGACCTGAACTACACGCGGCGCTTCGATCGCTGGTTCGGCCAGCGGTGACGATGCCGCGCGCCGGCTCGCATCGCCGTCGCGCGGTCCCCGTTGCGAACATAAAAAAAGCCCCGCACGCATCGGTGCGGGGCTTTCTCGTTCAAGCGGCCGTGCGTGCGGCTTACTTCACGCGCATGCCGGGCTTCGCGCCGCTGTGCGGCTCGAGGATGTAGAGGCCCGGCTCGGCCTTCTCGTCGGCAGCCGACGCGGCGAGCACCATCCCTTCGGACAGCCCGAACTTCATCTTGCGCGGCGCGAGGTTCGCGACCATCACCGTCAGCTTGCCGACGAGCTGCTCGGGCTGGTACGCGGACTTGATGCCCGAGAACACGTTGCGGGTCTTTTCCTCGCCGATGTCGAGCGTGAGCTGCAGCAGCTTGTCCGAGCCTTCGACGGCCTGGCACGCGACGATCTTCGCGATACGCAGGTCGACCTTCGCGAAATCGTCGATCGAGATCGGACCGTCGTCGGCGTCGCTCGCGGCGGCCGCCTTCGCGTTCGCCTTGGCGTTCTTGCCTTCCTTCGCGGCGTTGGCCGTGGCCGCGGCAGCGGCGCCGGAGGCCTCCGCCTGCAGCGAATCGCGGTTCGCGGCGAGCAGCGCGTCGATCTGCTTCGGATCGACCCGCGTCATCAGGTGCTGGTACGCCTTGATCGGCTGCGTGGACGACAGCGGCTTCGCGGCGTCGGCCCACGTGAGCGGCGCGATCCCGAAAAAGGCCTCGACGGCTTCGGCCACGCGCGGCATCACCGGCTTCAGCGCGAGCGACAGCAGGCGGAACGCCTCGAGGCTCACGCTGCAGGTTTCGTGGAGGGCGACCGCATTGGCCGGATCCTTCGCGAGTTCCC
The DNA here is from genome assembly GCF_001521985.1 of Burkholderia sp. RF4-BP95. Taxonomy (NCBI): domain Bacteria; kingdom Pseudomonadati; phylum Pseudomonadota; class Betaproteobacteria; order Burkholderiales; family Burkholderiaceae; genus Burkholderia; species Burkholderia sp. RF4-BP95. Next base: position 96,235 of record NZ_LOSX01000074.1, read on the forward strand.
ACGGCTTCGCGCCGTCGACGTATGCGTTCACTTCGTCGGCGAGTTCCATCGTCTGGCGCAGCGCACGACTGTACTCGCGTGCTTCGTAGTGCGCGGCGATCGCGGGAATCGCATCGCGCAGCTTCGCGACGAGCGGATGGTTCATCGCGCTGTCCTGCACGCGGCCGTCGAAGCGCTTGAGCAGGAAGCCGGCCGCGCGGCTCGCGATGTTGACGTACTTGCCGACGAGATCGCTGTTCACGCGCGCCTGGAAGTCGTCGAGGTTCAGGTCGATGTCTTCCATCGTCGCGTTCAGCTTCGCGGCGAAGTAGTAGCGCAGCCATTCCGGGTTCAGGCCGGTGTCGATGTAGCTCTGCGCGGTGATGAACGTGCCGCGCGACTTCGACATCTTCGCGCCGTCGACCGTCAGGAAGCCATGCGCGAACACGTTGGTCGGCGTGCGATGGCCCGAGAACTCGAGCATCGCCGGCCAGAACAGCGTGTGGAAATACAGGATGTCCTTGCCGATGAAGTGGTACTGCTCGGCGGTCGAGCCCGACCGGATCCACGCGTCGAAGTCGATGCCCTTGCGGTCGCACAGGTTCTTGAAGCTCGCGTAATAACCGACCGGCGCATCGAGCCACACGTAGAAGTACTTGCCGGGCGCGCCCGGGATCTCGAAGCCGAAGTACGGCGCGTCGCGCGAGATGTCCCAGTCGGCGAGGCGGGCTTCGCCGGCGTCGCCGAGCCATTCGCGCATCTTGTTGGTGGCTTCGGGCTGCGCGAGGCCGCTGACCCATTCGCGCAGGAACGACTCGCAGCGCGGGTCCGACAGGCGGAAGAAGTAGTGCGTCGACGTCTTGCGCACCGGCGTCGCACCGGACACGACCGAATACGGGTTCAGCAGTTCGGTCGGCAGGTAGGTCGAACCGCACACTTCGCAGTTGTCGCCGTACTGGTCCTTCGCGTGGCACTTCGGGCATTCGCCCTTGATGAAGCGGTCCGGCAGGAACATTTCCTTGACCGGGTCGTACGCCTGCTCGATCTCGCGCTCGGCGATCAGGTCGTTGTCCTTCAGCGCGAGGTAGATCTTCTCGCTCAGCACGCGGTTCTCGTCCGAGTCGGTCGAGTAGAAGTTGTCGAACGACACGCCGAAGCTGTCGAAATCGCGCTTGTGCTCGGTCCACACGCGGTCGATCAGCTGCTTCGGCGTGAGGCCTTCCTTCTCCGCGCGCAACATGACCGGCGTGCCGTGCGTGTCGTCGGCGCCGATGTAGTAGACCTCATGGCCGTGCATTCGCAGCGTCCGCACCCAGATGTCGGTCTGGATGTACTCGACCAGATGGCCGATATGAATCTGGCCGTTGGCATAGGGCAGTGCGGACGTAACGAGGATCTGGCGGCTGCCTTGCGGCGCCGCGGCCTGCACGGAAGTGAGGTCGGATGCGGACATAGGGTCTGTAGAAGAACGGCGGGAAACGACGGAAACTGCGATTCTAGCAGGGGCGCGGGCAGGTCAGCCGGCGCGGGCGCCATGGACCGGGCGCCGGAGAGGGCGGGGCCGCCGTGGCGGCGTGCCCGGCGGCGCGATGCTGCGGCGCAGCATGAAAATTCCGGGCAAAAAAAACCGGGGCGGATACGGCCCCGGAGCAACAACGACAAGAGGAGAATGGTGACGCGCCGGCTGCGCCAGCCGCGTACCGTAAAGACAGACCGCGGGCCAAGACAGAAGTTCGAAATTTTTTTCGATTTGTTACGGGCCCCGCGGGAAGCCTTGTGCGGCGGGGGCGCGCGCCCCCGTTTCCTCCTCTCGCGGCGATGCTTACTGCTGTGCTGCGCGCAGGTAGATCTCGACGCGGCGGTTTTGCGCACGGCCGGCTTCGGTCGCGTTGTCCGCGATCGGGTTCGACGGGCCCATGCCTTGTGCCGACAGGCGGCCGCCGGCGACGCCGCGCTGCACCAGCGCGTTCACGACGCTCTGCGCACGGTTCTGCGACAGCGTCTGGTTCAGCTGTGCCGAGCCCGTGCTGTCCGTGTAGCCGACGATCGATGCCGTCACTTGCGGGTTCTGGTTCAGCGTCGTCGCCAGGTCGTTCAGCAGCGGCGTGAAGGCCGGCGTGATCGCGTACTGGTTCGTCGCGAACGTCACCGAGCTCGGCACGTTCAGCTTCAGCGAGCCGTCCGGCTGCTCGGTCACCTGCGTGCCCGTCTTGGCTGCCGACGGCGCGAGCTTGTTCTTGATCGCTTGCCAGTTGTAACCCGTCACGCCGCCGACCAGTGCGCCGACGCCCGCGCCGATCGCCGCGCCCTTGCCGCCGCCGGCCAGCGCGCCGATGCCCGCGCCCAGCGCCGCACCCGTGCCGGTGCCGACGGCCGTATTGTTGCCTTGCTGCGTGGCGCAGCCTGCCAGCAGCGCGCCGGCGAGTGCGAAGACGGACAGGCGAGTCGCGATTTTCATGTTCATCTTGGATTCCTCTCTTGGTTGAACGAGTCGACAACGACAAACAACAGTTACGGCTCCCTGCACGGACGCCCGAAAAAGGAAGGGCAGGCCCGTGCTCGCGGCAGCCGCCGAGGCGGCTGCATGCCCTGTTCGCCAGCGGGGCTGTTCCGGACAGGGCGACGCATCAGCCTCTACAATATAGGCGGTGGGCGGCCGATTTGGCCCCATAGCATGCCGCACGCGAAGATTGCTCCGACGCGCGCGTTCGCGCAATGGCGTGCAACAGATTCTTTCACTTTTCCCGATTTTCGCAGCGTTATTTGATATTTTTTGACGTTCGCGCGAGAGAAAAACGTTTTCACGGAGTTTCGATGAGCATTGACCGGGCACAAGTCGACGCCGCATTGGCGGCTGTCGTCGACCCCAATACCGGCCGTCCGTACGCGGCGAACAAGGGCGTGCGCAACGTCGCGATCGACGGCGACGCCGTGGCGGTCGACGTGGTGCTCGGCTATCCCGCGCGCAGCCAGCACGACGACGTGCGCGTGCGCATTGAAGACGCGCTGAAGGCCGTGCCGGGCGTGCGCGACACACGCGTCGCCGTGTCGCAGGAGATCGTCGCGCATACGGTGCAGCGCGGCGTGAAGCTGCTGCCGAACGTGAAGAACATCGTCGCGGTCGCATCGGGCAAGGGCGGCGTCGGCAAGAGCACGACGGCCGTGAACCTCGCGCTCGCGCTCGCCGCGGAAGGCGCGTCGGTCGGCATTCTCGACGCCGACATCTACGGTCCGTCGCTGCCGACCATGCTCGGCATTCACGGCCAGCGCCCCGAGTCGCCGGACAACCAGTCGATGAATCCGCTGGTCGGCCATGGACTGCAGGCGAACTCGATCGGCTTCCTGATCGAGGAAGACAACCCGATGGTGTGGCGCGGCCCGATGGCGACGTCGGCGCTCGAGCAGCTGCTGCGGCAGACCAACTGGCGCGAGCTCGACTACCTGATCGTCGACATGCCGCCGGGCACGGGCGACATCCAGCTCACGCTCGCGCAGCGCGTGCCGGTGACGGGCGCCGTGATCGTGACGACGCCGCAGGACATCGCGCTGCTCGACGCGAAGAAGGGCCTGAAGATGTTCGAGAAGGTCGGGATTCCGATCCTCGGCATCGTCGAGAACATGAGCATCCACATCTGCTCGAACTGCGGCCACGAAGAGCACATCTTCGGCGCGGGCGGCGCCGAGCGGATGGCCAAGGATTACGGCGTGAACGTGCTCGGCAGCCTGCCGCTCGACATCGCGATCCGCGAGCGCGCCGACAGCGGCACGCCGACGGTCGCGGCCGAGCCGGACGGCGCGCTGGCGCGGCGCTATCGCGACATCGCGCGCGGGGTCGCGCTGGCGATCGCCGAGCGCGCGCGCGACATGACGTCGAAGTTCCCGTCGATCGTTGTTCAAAATACGTAAAACCCTTGCGGGGCGGGGCCTCACGCTGTTTACGGCGCCGCGAGGCGCGGTATCATGGCGACTTTTCCCGGGTCCCTTTACCCGCCCGGCATGGCCGCCGTATCGAACGGCCGCCAGCCGGCATGAGGATCGAATGAACCAACGACATCACGGCGTGTACGCCGGCCGCGCGCGGCGCGCGCTGCTGGCCGCCGCCGCGCTGGGCCTGCTGGCCGGCTGTACCTCTTTTTCCTCGTCGCACGAGAAGCGCGCCGACGCGCAACTGCAGCCGACCGTCGGCTCGCAGACGCGCGGCGCGGTGACGTTCGTCGAACGCCCGGACGGCGTCCAGGTCACGTACAACCTGGCCGGCCTGCCGCCGAACAGCGATCACGCGCTGCAGGTGCACGAGCGCGGCGACTGCAACGCGGGCGACGGCTCGAGCGCCGGCCAGGTGTTCGCGCCGGCCGCCGACCGGTTGCGCGCGGGCGCGCGCGTCGCCGGCGATCTCGGCAACATCCATGCGGATGCGAACGGCGTCGCGGCCGGTTTCATCGTCGCGCCCGATCTGGCCCTCGACGGTGTGCGCTCCGCGCTGAATCGCGCGGCGCTGGTGCACCGCGAACCGAGCGACCCGGCGTTTCCGCAGCATGCGGCGGGCCCCGCGCTCGCTTGCGGCGTGATCCGTTGATGGCCGCCGCGTGCGCGCGCCGATGATCGCGTAAAATGTCCGCCTTCCCCGGCCGCCGCCTTGAACCGGCGGCCGTCGTTTACCGTCACGCAGCGTTTCCTGGCGCCCCGTTATGAGCATCAAGTCCGACAAGTGGATTCGGCGCATGGCCGAAGAACACAAGATGATCGAGCCGTTCGTGCCCGATCAGGTTCGCGCGTCCGAGGACGGTCGCAGGATCGTCAGCTACGGCACGTCGAGCTACGGCTACGACATCCGCTGCGCGGACGAATTCAAGATCTTCACGAACATCAACTCGACGATCGTCGATCCGAAGAACTTCGACGAGGGTTCGTTTGTCGATTTCAAGGGCGACGTGTGCATCATCCCGCCGAACTCGTTCGCGCTGGCCCGCACCGTCGAATATTTCCGCATCCCGCGCACCGTGCTCACCGTCTGCCTCGGCAAGTCGACGTACGCGCGCTGCGGGATCATCGTCAACGTGACGCCGTTCGAACCCGAGTGGGAAGGCTACGTCACGCTGGAATTCTCGAATACCACGCCGCTGCCCGCGAAGATCTACGCGAACGAAGGTGTCGCGCAGGTGTTGTTCTTCGAAAGCGACGAAGTGTGCGACGTGTCGTACGCCGATCGCGGCGGCAAGTATCAGGGTCAGCGCGGTGTCACGCTGCCGAAAACCTGATCTGGTTGCATAACGTCTCACCAGTTTCCGGGTGACCGCTGCGCGTGACGCGCCGCGGTCGTTCTTTTTGGAGAATCGCCCATGAAGTTTCGTTTCCCCGTCGTCATCATCGACGAAGATTTCCGCTCCGAGAACATCTCGGGCTCCGGCATCCGGGCGTTGGCCGAAGCGATCGAGAAGGAGGGCGTCGAAGTCCTCGGCCTCACGAGCTACGGCGATCTGACGTCGTTCGCGCAGCAGTCGAGCCGCGCGTCGTGCTTCATCCTGTCGATCGACGACGACGAACTCATGCTCGGCGAAACGGGCCCGGACGGCGAGCTGCCCGAACTCGCGACCGCGATCATCGAGCTGCGCGCGTTCGTCACCGAAGTGCGCCGCCGCAACGCGGACATCCCGATCTTCCTGTACGGCGAAACGCGCACGTCGCGCCACTTGCCGAACGACATCCTGCGCGAACTGCACGGCTTCATCCACATGTTCGAGGACACGCCGGAGTTCGTCGCGCGCCACATCATCCGCGAGGCGAAGGTCTATCTCGACTCGCTCGCGCCGCCGTTCTTCAAGGAGCTGGTGAAGTACGCGGACGAAGGCTCGTACTCGTGGCACTGCCCGGGCCACTCGGGCGGCGTCGCGTTCCTGAAGAACCCGCTCGGCCAGATGTTCCACCAGTTCTTCGGCGAGAACATGCTGCGCGCCGACGTCTGCAACGCGGTCGACGAACTCGGCCAGCTGCTCGATCACACGGGCCCGGTCGCGGCGTCCGAGCGCAACGCGGCGCGCATCTTCAGCGCGGACCACCTGTTCTTCGTGACCAACGGCACGTCGACGTCGAACAAGATCGTCTGGCATGCGACGGTGGCGCCGGGCGACATCGTGCTGGTCGACCGCAACTGCCACAAGTCGATCCTGCACGCGATCACGATGACGGGCGCGATTCCGGTGTTCCTCACGCCGACGCGCAATCACTTCGGCATCATCGGCCCGATCCCGCGCGACGAATTCAAGCCGGAGAACATCCGCAAGAAGATCGAGGCGAACCCGTTCGCGCGCGAGGCGCTGCGCGAGAACCCGGACATGAAGCCGCGGATCCTGACGATCACGCAGAGCACGTACGACGGCGTCGTCTACAACGTCGAGATGATCAAGGACCTGCTCGGCGACCTGCTCGACACGCTGCACTTCGACGAAGCGTGGCTGCCGCATGCGACCTTCCACGATTTCTACCGCGACATGCACGCGATCGGCGACGGCCGTCCGCGCACGGGCGCGCTCGTGTTCGCGACGCACTCGACGCACAAGCTGCTCGCGGGCATCTCGCAGGCGTCGCAGATCGTCGTGCAGGATTCGGAGAACCGCACGTTCGACAAGCACCGCTTCAACGAGGCGTACCTGATGCACACGTCGACGAGCCCGCAGTACGCGATCATCGCGTCGTGCGACGTCGCGGCCGCGATGATGGAGCCGCCGGGCGGCACCGCGCTCGTCGAGGAATCGATCGCCGAGGCGATCGACTTCCGTCGCGCGATGCGCAAGGTCGACGCCGAATACGGCGACGACTGGTTCTTCAGCGTGTGGGGTCCGGACGACCTGTCGGAAGAAGGCATCGGCTCGCGCGAGGACTGGATGCTGAAGCCGAACGACCACTGGCACGGCTTCGGCCCGCTGGCGGAAGGCTTCAACATGCTCGACCCGATCAAGGCGACGATCATCACGCCGGGGCTCGACGTCGACGGCGAGTTCGGCGAGACGGGCATTCCGGCCGCGATCGTCACGAAGTACCTGGCGGAGCACGGGATCATCGTCGAGAAGACGGGCCTGTACTCGTTCTTCATCATGTTCACGATCGGCATCACGAAGGGCCGCTGGAACTCGATGGTCACCGAGCTGCAGCAGTTCAAGGACGACTACGACAACAACCAGCCGCTGTGGCGCGTGCTGCCGGAATTCGTCGCGCAGCATCCGCGCTACGAGCGCGTCGGCCTGCGCGACCTGTGCACGCAGATCCACGACGTGTATCGCGCGAACGACATCGCGCGCCTGACGACGGAGATGTACCTGTCGGACATGGAACCGGCGATGAAGCCGTCGGACGCGTTCGCGAAGCTCGCGCACCGCAAGATCGACCGCGTGCCGCTCGACGAGCTCGAAGGCCGCGTGACGAGCATCCTGCTCACGCCGTACCCGCCGGGCATCCCGCTGCTGATTCCGGGCGAGCGCTTCAACAAGACGATCGTGAACTACCTGCGGTTCGCGCGCGACTTCAACGAGCGCTTCCCGGGCTTCCACACCGACATCCACGGCCTCGTCGCGGAAGAGGTGAACGGCCGCGTCGAGTACTTCGTCGATTGCGTGCGCGACTGATGGCGGCGCAGGGACGAATCCGGACGATGCGTGCGGCGCTGGCCGCGCTCGTCGTCTGGGCAGGCTGGTCGGCAGGGCCGGCGGGGCTGAGCGTCGCGCATGCGGAAGTGGCGGCGGCCGACCCGATCGACGTCGCGATGCGGCAGTGTCTCGCGCGGCGCGACCGGTCGTCGACGGCCGGCCAGATCCAGTGCATGGGCGAAGCGCAGCAGCAGTGGCAGGCGGTGATGGACGGTGCGTACCAGCGCCTGTCGAACGACGCGCCGGCCGACGCGAAGCGCGGCTGGCAGGACAGCCAGCGCCGCTGGGTCACGTGGCGCAAGGATGAAGTTCATCTGCTGAAGGCCGTGTACGACACGACGCGCGGCACCGCGTACGCGATGTCGAGCGCCGACATGCAGTTGCAGCCGGTGCGCGATCGCGCATTGGCGCTGCGCGCGGCGGCCGACCGCTATGCGCCGCCTGCCGCCGTGCCGGTGGCGGCCACGAGCGGTGCGCAAGGCGACACCCGGGGCGGTGCGGGCACTGCCGCGGCGGCCACCGGCAAGCCGGCGAACGCGCCGCGCGAACCGGCAATACGCCGCGTGCGGCCGTGCGTGCAGGATGCCGCGTGCGAGCACGCGCTGTTCGATTTGAACCGCTATTACCAGAAGCTGCGTCGCAAGATGCCCGCGCATTCGGCCGCGACGCTCGTGCGTGCGCAGCGCGCGTGGGTCGCGTTCAGCGATGCGACGGCGCCGCTCGTCGGCGAGGACGGACGCGTCGACCTGATCGGCGCGCGCATCGCGACGATGAAGCGTCTGTCGGAGACGGCCGGCAACGACTGACGATCGCCGCGACGCCGGTCATTCGGCGCGGAAACGGAAAACGGGCACCCGAGGGTGCCCGTTTTGCATGTGGCGTGCCGCGCGCGGCGCCTACGCGGGCTGCTGCGTGTCCAGACGGCCGAACCACGACGGCACGAGCGCGACCGCATCGTCGAGCGACGCGAGCACGTGCAGGCTCAGCGCGACGATTTCAGGTGTCGGCGCCTTCAGGTCGGGCACGGTGACGACCGATGCGCCCGCGCCGGCGGCCGATTGCGCGCCGAAGTCGCTGTCCTCGAACGCGACGCACGCGTGCGCCGGCACGCCGAGGCGTTCGGCCGCGAGCCGGTACACGGCGGGGTCGGGCTTGCCGCGCGCGACTTCGTCGCCGCCCGCGATCGCGCGGAAGAACGGCAGCACGCCGACCGCATCGAGCCGCGCACGGATCACGTCGCGCGCGGACGACGATGCGACCGCGCACGGAATGCCGGCCTGCGCGAGCGTCTCGAGCAGCGCCAGTGCGCCCGACTTCAGCGGAAATTTCGGATGAGGTTCGGGCGCGGCGAGCCGTTCGCGCACGAGGGTGCGCACGGCGTCGAACGTGTCGGTGTCGCCGATCAGCCTCGCGAGAATGACCTGGCCCTCGGCGAACGAGCGGCCGACGATCTGCAGGTAGTCGATCTCGGTCAGCACGACGCCGTGTGCGGTCGACACGTCGATCCACGTGTTCATGATGGTCCGCTCGGAATCGACGAGCAGGCCGTCCATGTCGAAGAGCGCGGCGGAGAAGGTCATCGGCGGTATCCGGGAAGCGGGAAGGGCGTCGGGCGGCGCGGCGGCCGCCCGAGCGAAAGACCGACGCCGAAGGCGCCGGTCCGTGCCGGCCGGCTTACTTGCCGAGCGCGGCGCGAGCGGCCTTGACCGCCGCACGCACTTGATCGGGCGCGGTGCCGCCCGGGTGGTTGCGGCTTGCGACCGAACCTTCGAGCGTCAGGTAGCCGAACACGTCGTCGCCGATCAGGTGCGCGACGTTCGGCAGTTCCTGCTTCATTTCGTCGAGCGTCAGGTCGGCGAGGTCGATCCCGCGATCGTCGCAGATCCGCACCGCGTGCGCGACGGCTTCGTGCGCATCGCGGAACGGCAGCCCGCGCTTCACGAGATAGTCGGCGAGGTCGGTCGCGGTCGAGAAGCCCTGCAGCGCGGCCGCGCGCATTGCGTCCGGCTTCACCGTGATGCCGGCGACCATTTCGGCGAAGATCCGCAGCGTGTCGGCGACGGTGTCGACCGTGTCGAACAGCGGTTCCTTGTCTTCCTGGTTGTCCTTGTTGTACGCGAGCGGCTGGCCCTTCATCAGCGTGAGGAGCGCCATCAGGTGGCCGTTCACGCGGCCCGTCTTGCCGCGCGCGAGCTCGGGCACGTCCGGGTTCTTCTTCTGCGGCATGATCGAGCTGCCGGTGCAGAAGCGGTCGGCGATGTCGATGAAGCCGACGCGCGGGCTCATCCACAGCACGAGTTCTTCGGAGAAACGCGACACGTGCGTCATCACGAGCGCGGAGGCCGCCGTGAATTCGATCGCGAAGTCGCGATCCGACACCGCGTCGAGCGAGTTCGCGCAGATGCCGTCGAAGCCGAGCGTCTTCGCCACGGCGTGACGGTCGATCGGATAGCTGGTGCCGGCGAGCGCGGCCGCACCGAGCGGCAGGCGGTTCACGCGGGTGCGGCAGTCGCGCATGCGCTCGGCGTCGCGCGTGAACATCTCGACGTACGCGAGCAGGTGGTGGCCGAAGGTCACCGGCTGCGCGACCTGCAGGTGCGTGAAGCCCGGCATGATCGTGTCCGCGTTCTGTTCGGCGAGGTCGACCAGCGCGCCGCGCAGGTCGTTCAGGAGGCCGCCGATGCGGTCGATCTCGCCGCGCAGCCACAGACGGATGTCGGTCGCGACCTGGTCGTTGCGCGAGCGGCCCGTGTGCAGGCGCTTGCCGGCGTCGCCGATCAGCGCGGTCAGGCGCGCCTCGATGTTCAGGTGGACGTCCTCGAGATCCAGCTGCCATTCGAATTCGCCGCGCTCGATCTCGCCCTTGATTTGCGTCATCCCGCGTTCGATGGCGGCGAGGTCGTCGGCGCTGATGATCTTCTGCGCCGCGAGCATGCTCGCGTGCGCGAGCGAGCCGGCGATGTCGACGAGCGCGAGGCGCTTGTCGAAAAACACCGACGACGTGTAGCGCTTGACCAGCTCCGACATCGGTTCCGAGAAGCGGGCCGACCAGGCCTCGCCCTTTTTGTGCAGTTGGGACGTCATGGCGATTCTTCGAAGGGGAGTTGGGCGGCGTGCGCCGCCGAGGGAATCCCGCAATTCTAGCATTCGCGGGGCTGGCGGCCGGCGTGCGCGTCGGCCGCGAAAAGGCGCGGATTACCGGGGGCCGCAGGTCAGCGGCCCGATGCGCGGCAGCGTGCCGTCGTCCGGGCGCCGGTACGCGAATTCGACGGCGCAGTCGCGGCCGCCGCCCGAGATTTCGAGATGATTGTTCGCGCCGAGGCCGTCGACGAAGGTCAGGCCTTCGTAGCCGACGATCGTGCGCTGGCCGCTTTCGACGTGGCGAACCTCGAGCCCGGGCGGCAGCGGGGTGCCGTCCGGCGCGCGCAGCGCGATCGACGCGGCGCTGTAGCGCGTCACCGCGAAGTGCGCGAGCACGCCGGAACGCGCCTGCGGCACGACGTCGAGCGTCGTGTCGGCGATCCGCGCGTCGGCGGGCAGCGCGGTGCCGTCGATCGCGACGCGATTGCTCTGGTACGCATTCAGGTCGGGCACGAGCAGGTAGCCGGCCCGGTCCGTCTCGCCGATCAGCCGGTTCTGGTGCAGCACGGGGACGCGCCCGGTGTCGGTCGAGACGAGCGCGAAACCGTCGTCGACGCGGCGCGCGGTCATCAGCCGGCCGTCCATCAGCACGAACGCACCCGTGACGTCGACCGACGCGTTGCCGCGCCCGTCGAACGATTGCGCGAGCAGCGTGACCTGGCCGGCGCGGCCGAGATACTGCAACTGCCCCTGCGCGTAGCGGATACCCGCGTTGGCGCCCGCCTGCACGTTCCAGCCGACGCCGCCGCCGTAATCGGGCGGCTTCGTCGCGTTCAGCGTGTAGGTCGAGTCGCCGTTCTGCCGGCCGGCGTTCGCCGAGACGGACGTGTTGCCGCCGAGCCCGATGCTCAGGCTCACGAAGAAGCCGCGTGCGTCGTGCTGCCGGAAATCCTGGAAGCCGCTGAACGTGATCGAGCTCAGCCCGCCGAGATTGACGAGGTACGCGATCGAGCCGATCCGCGACGGGGCGACGCCCGGATACTTGAGGCCGAGATAGCTGAACGACAGCGTCTGCGCGCGCAGGAACGGGAACGAGACCGTGACGCGGTCGGTGGCGCGCGAGACCGGCACGCCTTCGCGGCTGCCGAGGTCGCCGTAGTCGCCGAAGGCGCGCAGCGTCTGCGCATCGATCGAGAAGCGCGGCGTCACGTACTGGTAGCCGACGCCGGCCTGCACGCCCGCGCGGCCCGGCGCGCTGAGCGCCAGCGATGCGTTCGCCACGCCACGCTCGCCGAGGCGCGCGAGCGCGCCGGCGCCCGCGTTGTAGACGCCGGCCGTCGCTTCCGCATGCGCCTCGACGGTCAGCCGCTCGCTGATGCCGTAGCGCAGCGAGCCGCTCGCCGCCGGCGTGCGCGCATAGTCGAACGAATCATTGCCATACGCGCGGCGCAGGAACCCGGCTTCGGCCGAATAGCTGGCGAGGCCGGGCGCGAGCAGGCGCGTGTCGACGTACAGCGGAATGGTCGTCGCGATCGAGCGGCCGAGCGCGTCGCGCGTGACGACCGTCGCGTTGCCCGCGCCGGTGATTCCGGGCACGCTGTTGATCACGAACGGCCCGCTCGGCACGTCGCCGCTGAACTGGCGCACGTTGTTCACGTACAGGTCGACGGAAGTCGGCACGACCGCGCTGCCGGACAGCGCCGGCACCGGGAACGTGACGAGGTCGGGGCGCAGGCCGAAGTTGCTGCGCCACTGCACGCCGCCGAGGCGCAGCGAGCGGGTCCATGACAACGACGACGAAATCGTGTCGCCGATCTGGGTCGTCGTGAGCGTGCCGGGATTCGAGTGGCTCCACGACGTGTCGTAGCGCACGTAGCGCCGGCGGTCGTCGTACAGGTACGCGATGCCGGTGCTGCTGAACACGCCGGCCGGATCGAAATAGCGCGCCTCGCTCCAGACCGCGAGCGGGGCGTGGGCGATGGTCTGCGCGTAGGCGTCGTAGTTCAGCACGAAGCCGCGGCCGGAGGTGGCGGGCGGCGCGGCCGCGAGTGCGCGCGTATCGAACGTGTGCGGGATGCGCAGCGCATCGGACACGCGCAGGTCGAGCGTCTGCCGGCCCGCGTCGTAGTCGTAGCGCAGCCCCGCGAGCGTATCGAGTGCGACGAGCGTGTTCGACGGCACGGTCGCCCGGTCGCCGGTCGCGATGCCCAGGTCGTTCAGGTCGGCGGACGCAGCGTACAGCCGGCCGTCGATTCGCTGGAAGCGCGCGATGCGGTGCGTCGGTTCACCGTTGAGCGACACGTCGAGAAACAGTGTGTCGGGTGCAGGCGCGGCTGCGGCTGCCGCCTGCATCGGCACCGGCGCCGGCTGCGCGCGGACGGCGCATGCATGCAGTGCCAGCGCCGCCGCGAGTGCCAGCACCGCGGCGGCGGGCCGGGCGTATCGGGCGGGGCAGGCAGCCCGGAGGGCCGTGCTCGTTGTCGGAACGGGCAACGTCGTGCGATCCTCCGGCGTGGATCAGGGCGGTGCCAGCCGGGCTTCGACCGGCTGCGCGTTGACGGTCGCCTGGATCCTGACGAACCCGGCCGCGCCCGCGTCCAGCTTGAGCGGCCAGCGTCGCGTGCTGCCCGCGAGCGCATAGCCGAGCAGCCCGCGCGTGACGTCGTGCACGGTGCCGCGCGCGTCGACGAGACGCACCGCGGAAATCTGCGCACGACGTCCGCCGCGGTTGTCGACCGCGAGCCGCGTGCCGGATCCGTCGCGCTCGACGCGCCAGTCGAGGCGTGGCGTTTGCGGTGTGCCGGCGGGCTCGACGAAGATCGGCACGGAATAGCGCAGCCGGATCGTGATGCCGTTCTCGGCCGGCGTGCCGGGCGCGGGCAGTTCGTCGATCAGCACGCGATAGCTTTCCTCGGCGGCCGGCGCGCCGCGTCCCGTGCGTACGAGCCGGATCAACTGCTCGGCGTTCGCGCCGATCTGTAGCAGCGGCGGCGAGGCGGCGAGCGCATCGGTCGGCGTCATCACGTCGTCGCCGTTTTCCTGCGTCCAGCGATAGGCGCGAACCTGGCCGTAGATCGGCTGCCCGCCCGGATTGCTGAGCGTCATGCTCGCCGCGGCCGCCGACGGCGGCAGCTCGATCGTCACGGGCGTGATCTGCAGTGTGGCGGCGCACGTGGCCGCGGACGCCGACGCGACGCACAGCGCGGCCAGGGCGCGCGGGATCGATGCCACGGCGCGTCAGAAGTACACGGTGGCGGTGACGGCGGCCTGGTAGGTGTCCGGCTTCGGCGTCGCTTGCGTCGGCACCTGGCCGTACACGTTCAGCACCTGCGCGGAGCCGGTGCCGGTGCCGCCGACCGTGTCGGTGCCTTGCGTGTTGCCCCAGACCGTCGTGTGGCCCGAGTCCTGGTAGAGCTGGTAGCCGACCGTCGTGCCGGTATTGCCGCTCGTCGTCCCGGCCATCAGCCGGCTGGAGACCGTCGAGCCGCTGACCGAGCCGGCATCGAGTCCGATGTTGTACGGCGTCGAGTTCGAGCAGGTGACGGAGACCGTGGTCTGCTGGTTGATCGCCGCCGTGAGCACGCCGGACGAGCCGAATGCAAGCGGATTCGCGGCGATCGCGCAGTTTGCCTGGATCGTGAGCGTGACGTTGAACTGGGCGGTGGCCGTGCCGTTCGAATAGACTGCGGCAACGGTGACGGGCTGCAGCGCGGGCGCGAATGCGAAGATGGCCGCGAGCGTGGCCGAAAGAATACGACGTCGGGAAGCGTTCATTATGATTATCTCCTGCCGTTCAATGGGGTCGCCCGGCCGCGGAGTGCCTGCCGCGTGGTCTGTTGCCGGTCGCCGTAACCGCTCTGTCGTTGGTGGAAGACTACTCCACGGATTCGGTCGCGCGCAATCGAGAAAACGCCGACTCGGAGCGCATTGTCAGGGGTTCGAGATCGATGGCCATCGGCGGTTTTGACATGGATCAAGTAACAGTGCGAATGATCGGTGCGCGGACGGATACCATGAGGGCGCTGCCCGGGCCGGGAGCCGGGTCGAACGGACGGGCATTTTCGGGGGAATGCATGGCGGATCACGGATTCCGCACGGCGCGCCGCTGGTTGCGCGCGCTATCGTGCCTGTTGCTGGTCGTGCTGCTCGGCTTGCCGTGGATGTCGGCCCGCGCGGATTCGTGTTCGGTGACGCCGCCGGTGCCGAGCTTCGGCTCGGTCAGTCCGATCACGCAGCAGGCCTATACGACGAACAGCACGATGACCGTGAGTTGCACGTGGGACACACTGAGCCTGAACACTGGTGTGCTCGTTTGCGTGAACCTCGCCGGCACGAGCCCGCGCTACCTGACCAACGGGGCGAACCAGATGCAGTACGACCTGTATCAGGACTCGGGCTATTCGCAGCCTTGGGGCGCCGTCAGCACCGGCACGACGCCGATATCCGTCTCGTTGACGAAACCGGGGCTCGGCACGTCCGCGAGTACGAACGTGACCATCTACGGCCGCATCGCGGCGAACCAGCCCACCGTGCCGACCGTGAACAATGCCAGCACGGTCTATACGCAGAGCTTCAGCGGCAACCAGGCCGCCTACAGCTACAGTTTTTCGCTGCTCGGCGTGCTGCCGACGCCGTGCGCATCGCAGGCGACGGCGGGCACGATGAGTTTTACCGCCACCGCCACCGTCATCAACAACTGCATCATCAGCGCGACCGGCGTTGCGTTTCCGGCGTCGGGCGTGCTGGCGTCGGCGCTGACCGCGAGCGGCTCGATCAGTGCGCGATGCACGAACGGCGATGCATTCCAGATTGCGTTGAACGGCGGCGCCAGCGGCAGTGTCACTGCACGCACGATGCGACGCACGGGCGGCGGCTCGGTCAGCTATCAGCTCTACCAGGACAGCGCCTTCACGCAACCGTGGGGCGACGGCACCGGCGGCACGACGATGGCGACCGGAACCGGGAGCGGGTTCGCGCAGGCGATCACGATATACGGCCGCGTACCCGCGCAGACGACACCGGCGCCCGGCAACTACAGCGACACCATTACCGCGACGATCAGCTTCTGAGCCGCGTCAATCGCGCACGAGCACGACCAGCTTCAGGTCTTCGCGATGCGCGGGCTTCAGCGTGATCTGCTGATACACGAGGCGGCCGTCGGCCGGATGGTCGAATTCGCGCAGGCCGCCTTCGCGCTCGAACACGTCCTGCGACGCCCAATACTGTGCGAAGGCATCGCTGCCGGCCATCAGTGCGTCGATCAGCGCGCGGGTCGGCGCATCGGCGAGGTGGCGGATCGAGTCGGCGCGGAATTCGGCCGCGAGTCGCCGCGCGCGGGTTTCCCAGTCGACGATCAGCGTGCGCGCGGCCGGCGCCATGAACGTGAAGCGCAGCAGGTTGCGGTCGTGTTCGCCGTCGAGCCAGCCCGTGAACAGCGCGGCGGCCGGTGCATTCCATGCGAGCGCGTTCCATTGCCGGTCGAGCACGTAGGCGGGCGTGGCGATCGCGGCGACGGTTGCCGCGAGCGTCGGCGGCAGGTCGCCGGCCGCTACGTCGGGCTCGGCCGGATCGCGCTGCGCGGCCAGTTCGAACAGGTAAGCGCGTTCGGCCTTCGACAGTTGCAGTGCGACGGCGATCCGCGCGAGCGCATCGGCCGACGCCGACACCGGGCGACCCTGCTCGATCCACGTGTACCACGTGGGGCTGACGCCGCACAGCTGCGCGACTTCCTCGCGCCGCAGCCCCGGCGTGCGGCGGCGCGGGCCGGGCGGCAGGCCGACGGCCTGCGGCGACAGCCGTTCGCGGTGCGCGCGGATGAATTCGCCGAGTGCGCGGGCGGGCGTCGCGTCGAGGGGCGGGGTGGGGGCGGAGGACGGCAGGTTCATGCGGAAACGGCTGAAAAGGGGCGCCGAAGGCGCGAAGGATCAGGCAGGTGTAACAAATACCAGAATAACTGCTTAACTTGTACTGGTACAAGCGCGGCCCTATTGTAGCGATTCGCGCGCTGACAGGCAGCGAGCGCACCACCCAAAGAAGGAGCGAACGATGAAACACCACGACCAGGTCGCCGACGCATTCGGCACGACGGCCGCCGCCTACCTGACGAGCACGGTCCACGCGACGGGCGCCGATCTGCAGGCGCTGGCGGACGCCGTGCGCGCAACGCCCGACGCCGCGGTGCTCGATCTCGGTTGCGGTGCGGGCCACGCGAGTTTCGCGGTCGCGCCGCACGTGCGCGAGGTGGTCGCATACGATCTCGCGGCGCCGATGCTCGCAACCGTCGACGCCGCCGCGCGCGTGCGCGGGCTCGCGAACATCCGCACGCAGCAGGGGCCGGCCGAACGGCTGCCGTTCGAAGCCGGCACGTTCGACTGGGTGGTCAGCCGGATGAGCGCGCACCACTGGCACGACGTGCGCGCGGCGCTCGCCGAGGTGCGTCGCGTGCTGAAGCCGGGCGGCCGCGTGCTGATGATCGACATCGCAGGCAACGACCATCCGCTGCTCGACACCTATCTGCAGGCCGCCGAAGTGCTGCGCGACGCGTCGCACGTGCGCGACTACCGTGCCGACGAATGGCTCGCGATGTTCCGCGACGCCGGGTTCGACGCGCACGTGCAGAGCCGCTGGCGCTTGCCGATCGATTTCGATACATGGGTCGAGCGGATCCGCACGCCGGCCGACAGCGTCGCGGGCATCCGCGCGCTGTGGGCGCATGCGCCCGACGAGGTGCGCGGCTACTACGCGGTGCGGACGGACGGCTCGTTCGAGCACGACGCGCTGCTGATCGACGCGCAATGAGCGTATGAGGCGACACGGCGGCCGGCGCCGTCGGCCGCTCCATGAAAAAAAGCCGCGATACGCGTGGTTGCGTATCGCGGCTTTCGTTTTGCGGCTTTCGCTTCGCGATGCCGGCGCGGCGCCGGGCAGGCCCGCGCCGCGCGCGGATCAGCCCGTATTGCGCAGGCCGGCCGCGATCCCGTTGATGGTCAGGTGAATCCCGCGGCGCAGCCGCGCGTTCGTGTCGCCCGCGCGGTGACGCTTGATCAGCTCGACCTGCAGGTGGTTCAGCGGATCGAGATACGGGAAGCGGTTCTTGATCGAGCGCGCGAGCAGCGGGTTGGTCGCGAGGCGGCCTGTGTGACCGGTGATTTCCGCGAGCGCCTGCGACGTGCGCTCCCATTCCGCGACGATCCGCTCGAACACGTGCTTGCGCAGCTTGCGGTCGGCGACCAGTTGCGCATAGCGCGACGCGACCGCGAGATCGGTCTTCGCGAGCACCATGTCCATGTTCGACAGCAGATTCGCGAAGAACGGCCAGGTCTTGTTCATCTTCTTCAGCAGCGCGACGCGCTTCGTGCGTTCGGCCGCGTCCTGCGCGCCGTCGAGATACGCGCTCACCGCGCTGCCGAAGCCGTACCAGCCCGTCAGCAGCAGCCGGCACTGGCCCCACGAGAAGCCCCACGGAATCGCGCGCAGGTCTTCGATCCTGCGGTGCTTCGGATCCTGCAGCTTGCGCGAGGCCGGACGGCTGCCGATGTTCAGCTCGGCGATCTCGGTGATCGGCGTCGACGAGAAGAAGTAGTCTGTGAAACCGGGCGTTTCATAGACGAGCGCGCGATACGACGCCATCGCGGCGTCGGACAGCGTCTGCATCACGGCTTCGAACGCGGGCAGCTGGGCGGGCGCGTTCGATTGCGGCAGCAGCGACGCCTCGAGCGTCGCGGCGACCACCGTCTCGAGATTGCGCCGGCCGATTTCGGGGTTCGCGAACTTGCTCGCGATCACCTCGCCCTGTTCGGTCAGGCGGATCTGGCCGTTCACGGTGCCCGGCGGCTGCGACAGGATCGCCTGGTAAGTCGGGCCGCCGCCGCGGCCGACCGTGCCGCCGCGGCCGTGGAACAGCCGCAGCGTGATCTTGCGTTCGCGGAACAGGTCGACGAGCGCGAGCTCCGCGCGATACAGCTCCCAGTTCGACGTCAGGAAGCCGCCGTCCTTGTTGCTGTCCGAGTAGCCGAGCATCACTTCCTGCTCGGCGCCCTGGTGCGCGATCAGCGCGTCGATGCCCGGCAGTGCGAAGTATTCGCGCATGATGCGCGCGGCGTCGCGCAGGTCGGGGATCGTCTCGAACAGCGGAATCACCATCAGGCCGTTGCGCGCGCTGTCGTGAGCGGCGCCGAACGCGCCCTCGAGCAGCCCGGTTTCCTTCTGCAGCAGCAGGACTTCGACGAGGTCGCTGACCGTCTCGGTGTGCGAAATGATGTAGTTGCGTACCGCGCGCGGACCGAACTGCGCACGCACCTCGCGGGCCTTCTCGAACACGCCCAGCTCGCTCTGCGCGAGCGCCGAGTATTCGATGTACGGCGAGCGCAGCGGACGCGGATCGGCAAGCGCGGCAAGCAGCGCGATCAGCTTGTCGTCCTCGGAGAGCGACGCGTAGTCTGCGTGCACGCCGGCACGCGCGAACAGCTCGGCGACCACGGCTTCGTGGATGTCGGAGCTCTGGCGCAGGTCGATGCTCGCGAGATGGAAGCCGAACACCTCGGCCGCGCGCACGAGCGGTGCGAGGCGCGGCGCGGCGAGCGACGTGCCGTGGTGTTCGTCGAGCGAGGCGGTCAGCACCTTCAGGTCGGCGACGAAGGCCTCGGAATCGGCATACGGCACCGCACGCACCGGCGGCGCGCCGCGGCCGGCGCTGCGCACGGGCACCGTGCCTTCGCCGAGTCGTACGCGCGCGCTTGCGGCGAGCCGCGTGTAGATGCCGATCAGCGCACGGCGATACGGTTCGTCGACGCGGTGCGGCGACTGGTCCGGCGACGCGGCTGCGAGCGCTTTCACCGCGTCGTTCGCGCCGACCAGCAGGTTCGACACCGACAGCTCGGCGCCGAGCTTGTGCACCTGTTCCAGGTAGTGTTCGAGAATCACGGCGGCCTGGCGGTTGATCGCTTCTTCGAGCGTCGGGGCGGTCACGTTCGGGTTGCCGTCGCGGTCGCCGCCGATCCAGCTGCCCATCTGGAAGAACGCGGGCACGCGCGCGGACAGGCCGTGCTCGGCGAGCGCGGCCTCGATGTCGCCGTACAGCGCGGGCAGCTCGTCGAGGAACGTCGCGCGGTAGTACGACAGCGCGTTCTCGATTTCGTCGCCGACCGTCAGGCGCGCGTCGCGCAGCATGCGAGTCTGCCACAGCGCGGTCACGCGCGCGCGCAGCATCGATTCGTTGTACGAGCGTTCGCGCGCCGTCAGCGGCTGATCGCGCTCGGCGAGCAGCCGCGCGATGTCGTGCTGCGCGTCGAGGATGCTCTTGCGCTGCACTTCGGTCGGGTGCGCGGTCAGCACCGGGACGATCAGCGCATCGTCGAAGAAGCGCTGCAGCAGGCGCTTCGACGCGTTGCCGGTCGTCTTCAGCTGCTCGAGCGCGTACGCGACGGTGCCGGGCTGGGCCGCGGAGCCGGCCAGCGCGTGGATGCGGCGGCGGCGGTTGTGATGGCGGTCTTCCGCGATGTTCGCCAGATGCGAGAAATAGCTGAACGCGCGCACGACGCTCACCGTCTGCTCCGGCGTCAGCTTGCGCAGCTTTTTCTCCAGCGTTTGCGCGGCCTCGCTGTCGTCCTCGCGGCGAAACTTCACCGCCGTCTGGCGAATGGTCTCGACGACGTCGAACACGGTGTCGCCTTCCTGTTCGCGCACCACGTCGCCGAGCAGGCGGCCGAGGTAGCGAATGTCCTCGAACAGCGGGCCGTCCTTGTCCTCGCGCGTGCGGGCGCCGGGCTTCGCCGCGCCGGCCTTGCCGTTGGCCGGGGCGGCGGTCTTGATCGCGCGTTTTGTCTGACGTATCGGGTCTTTCGGTTTCGTTGCCGTTTTCGCACGGCCGTTCGCGGCGGTGGCGATGGAGCCCGTCTGGGCGTCGGAGGAGGGCAAGGCAGCATTGCGGCGCGTCGTACGCGCCGATCCGGAAGACTTCACGATGGGTTTCCTTGGGAAAGCTCGAGTCAAAAGGGACTGCGGGGACTGCGGAAACTACGGGAACTGCGGTCAAGCAACCAGCTACGTGCGGCACATCCGCGCATCGGTGTCGCCGCCGGCGCCGAAGCGCGGCGGGCGCAGGCGCCGGGCCCGGGCGGGCCGGGGCGTGCGTGCTACCATTGTTCGATCTTCAATCCCGTCCTTCGATTGTTCCTGCAATGAATTCCGAGATCTCTTCGGCCGGGCCGCGGTCGGCACAAGCCCCCGTGACGCTGACGATTGCTTCGCGCGAGAGTCGCCTGGCGATGTGGCAAGCCGAACATGTGCGTGATGCGCTGCGCAAATTATATCCAGCTTGTGACGTGAAAATCCTCGGGATGACGACCCGTGGCGATCAGATTCTCGACCGCACGCTGTCGAAGGTCGGCGGCAAGGGCCTGTTCGTGAAGGAACTGGAGAATGCGCTCGCCGACGGTCGTGCCGACCTGGCCGTGCATTCGCTGAAGGACGTGCCGATGGCGCTGCCCGACGGCTTCTCGCTCGCCGCGATCATGGAGCGCGAGGATCCGCGCGACGCGTTCGTGTCGAACGACTACGCGTCGCTCGACGCGCTGCCGGCCGGCGCGGTCGTCGGGACGTCGAGCCTGCGCCGCGAGGCGATGCTGCGCGCGCGTTATCCGCACCTGAACGTGCTGCCGCTGCGCGGCAACCTCGACACGCGCCTGTCGAAGCTCGATCGCGGCGACTATGCGGCGATCATTCTCGCGGCCGCGGGCCTGAAGCGCCTTGGCCTCGAAGCGCGAATCCGCGCGCTGATCGGCGTCGAGGACAGCCCGCCGGCCGCCGGCCAGGGCGCGCTCGGCATCGAAATCGCCGCGCATCGCACGGACGTCGCGGGATGGCTCGCGCCGCTGCACGACCCGCGGACCGCGCTCGCGGTCGAGGCCGAGCGGATGGTGTCGCGCGCGCTCGGCGGCAGCTGCGAGGTGCCGCTCGCCGCCCACGCGGTGTGGCGAGCGGGCGAGCTGTACCTGACGGGCCGCGTGTCGACGACCGACGGACAGCGCGTGCTGACCGCGGAGGAGTGCGGTGCCGTCATGACCGTCGCCGATGCGCTCGCGCTCGGCCGCGCGGTGTCCGACGAGCTCGAGGCGCAGGGCGCGCGCGATATCGTCAACGCACTGCTCGCCGGCTCGCAGGCCGGCAAGGGCGACGCCTGATGGCGGGCGGCGCGCGCGCGTTCACCGCCGTCCTGACACGCCCGGACGGTCAGTCGGCCGCGCTTGCGGCCCAACTGGCCGAGGCCGGTTGCGACGTGCTCGAATTCCCGCTGATCGACATCGCGCCGGTCGACGATCCGGCGCCGCTTGGCGCCGCGTTCGCGGCGCTTGAGCGTTACGCGCTCGTGATCTTCGTGTCGCCGAACGCGATCGACCGCGCGCTCGCGCAGTACGGCGCGATCTGGCCGAATGCGCTGCCGGTTGGCGTCGTCGGCCCCGGCAGCGTCGCGGCGCTCGAGCGCCACGGCATCGCGGCGCCCGCGCATCGCGTGATCGCGCCGCAAGCACCCGCCGATGGCGATGTCCCGCATTACGATTCGGAAAGCCTGTTCGCGAGCATCGAGGCCGCGTTCGGCGGCGCGCATGCGCTCGCCGGCCGGCACGTGCTGATCGTGCGCGGCGACGGCGGCCGCGAATGGCTCGCCGAGCGGCTGCGCGAAGCCGGCGCGGAGGTCACGCTGGTCGCCGCGTACCGGCGCGTCGTGCCCGAGCCGCGCATCGGCGCGTGGGAGCGCGTGCATGCGCTGCTCGCCGGCGCGCCGCACGCGTGGCTCGTCACGAGCTCGGAGGGCGTGCGCAACCTGCACGAACTCTCTCGCGCGCATCTGAACGACGCCGAGATCGAGGCGCTGAAGCATGCGCCGCTCGTGACGCCGCATCCGCGCATCGAGCAGACCGCGCGCGCACTGGGTTTTGATAGGATTACGCTGACCGGCGCGGGCGATGAGCGCATCGTCCGCGCGTTTCGAACGATGGCCGACGAGGCCGTCCAACCGGCGACAGCCGCACCGGTGACTAAACGCATGACAGATACCAACGATTCCAAAGGCGTCGCTTCCCAGCCGGCCGCTGCATCCGCACCGCCGTCCAGTCCTCCTTATCTCGCGTCCGAACCGCATGCGCGCCGCAGCGGCAGCGCGGCGCTGTGGTTCGTCGTCGTCGTGCTCGGCTGCGCGGCGGGTGTGGGCGGCTACGCGCTGAACCGCAAGGTCGACCGGCTCGACGAGTCGTTCGTCGCGCGCCAGAAGGCGCTCGATGCGCAGACGGCCGAAACCCGCACGAAGACCGAGCAGGCGCTCGCGAGCACGCATCAGGTCGACACGCAGCTTGCGCAGCTCGACGGCAAGCTCGCCGATGCGCAGAGCGCGCAGCAGGCGCTGCAGCAGCAATACCAGGACCTGTCGCGCAACCGCGACGCCTGGATGCTCGAGGAAGTCGATCAGATGCTGTCGAGCGCGAGCCAGCAACTGCAGCTGACGGGGAACACGCAACTCGCGCTGATCGCGCTGCAGAATGCCGATGCGCGCCTCGCGACGTCGCAGAGCGCGCAGGCCGTGACGGTGCGCAAGGCGCTCGCGCAGGACATCGAGAAGCTGAAGGCCGCACCGTCGGCCGACCTTACGGGCCTCGCGATCAAGCTCGACGACGCGATCGCGAAGATCGACGCGCTGCCGCTGTCCGGCGAGGCGATCGTCCCGCACGCGGCACCGAAGGCCGTGCCGGCCGACGCCGCGTCGTCGGCCGCGGCCGTGGCCGGCGAGCCGCGCTGGAAGGTGTGGTGGCATGACTTCTCGGCCGGGCTCGGCCAGCAGCTGAAGGGCCTCGTGCAGGTTCGCCGGATCGACAACGCCGACGCGATGCTCGCATCGCCGGACCAGGGCTACTTCGTGCGCGAGAACGTGAAGCTGCGCCTGCTCACCGCGCGGCTGTCGCTGCTCGCGCGCAATGACGGCGCGATGAAGGCCGACCTGCATGCGACGCAGGCGTCGCTCGGCAAGTATTTCGACCAGGCATCGAGGGACACGCAAACCGTCGAGGATCTGCTCAAGCAGGTCGACGGCGCATCGCTGACGGTCGCGGTGCCGAACCTGAACACGAGCCTGAACGCCGTTCAGCAGTTCAAGAGCCGGGGGTAACGATGACGCTTCGAGGAATCGTCTGGCTCGCGATCCTGTTCGCGATCGCCGCGGCACTCGCCACCGTCGGCCATTTCGACGCGGGGCAGGTGCTGCTCGTCTATCCGCCGTACCGGGTCGACGTGTCGCTGAACCTGTTCGTGATCTCCATCGTCGTGTTGTTCATCGTCGTGTACGCGCTGCTGCGCATCGTGCGCAACATCTGGCGCATGCCGCAGCGGGTCGCCGCATATCGTGCGCGCTCGCGCAACGAGAAGGCACAGGCGTCGCTGCGCGACGCGATCGCGAACCTGTACGCAGGCCGCTTCTCGCGCGCCGAGAAGGCCGCGCGCGACGCGCTCGCGGTCGATGCGAACCAGGGCGCCGCGAGTCTCGTCGCGGCGACCGCCGCGCACCGGATGCACGAGTACACGCGCCGCGACGACTGGCTGTCGAAGGTCGACGCGCCGGAATGGCAGGATGCACGGTTGCTTGCCGCGGCCGACATGCGCGCGGATGCGCGCGATGCCGACGGTGCGCTCGCCGCGCTGGCCGACCTGCAGGCGGGCGGCAAGCGCATCCATGCGCAGCAGGTCGCGCTGCGCGCACAGCAGCAGTTGAAGAACTGGGCCGAGGTGCTGAAGCTCGCGAAGGCGCTCGAGAAGCGCGAGGCGCTGCATCCGGCCGCGGCCGTGCGGCTGCGCCAGCAGGCGGCGGAGAATCTGCTGCGCGAACGCCGGCACGACCCGGACGCGCTCCTCGAGGTGTGGCAGTCGCTGTCGCCGCTCGAGCGCCAGTCGCCGCGCCTGGCCGATCTCGCGGCCGACCTGCTGGTGACGCTCGAGCGCCGCACCGAAGCGCGCCGCATCGTCGAGGAAGCGCTCGCGCACAACTGGGACGCGCGCCTCCTGCGCCGCTATCCGGACACGGCCGGCGGCGATGCGTTGCCGCTGATCCAGAAGGCCGAAGGGTGGAAGAAGGATCACCCGGAGGATGCCGACCTGCTGTTCGCGCTCGGCCGTCTCTGCCAGCAGCAGCAGCTGTGGGGCAAGGCGCAGTCGTTCCTCGAAGCCGCGCTGAAGCAGGCCGACAACGAGGCGCTGAAGGTGCGTGCGCACCGTGCGCTCGCACGCCTGTTCGAGCATCTCGGCGAAACCGACAAGGCGGCCAAGCATTACCGCGAAAGCGCGCTCGCGATTACCGTGGTCTGATGCGGCGGCGCTTGCCCGCCGCGCGTAAAAAAGCCCCGAACGCCAATCGGCCTTCGGGGCTTTTTCATGCATAGCACTGCGGCAGGCACGTCGTCACGTGCGCATCACCTGTCGACAAGCCGCTTCGGCACCGACAGCGCAAGCAGTCCGCCGAGCACGAGGAACCCGGCGAGCATGTACATGCCCGCGTCGTTGGCGCCCGTCGCCTGCTTGAGCCAGCCCATCATGTATGGGCTCAGGAAGCCCGCGAGGTTGCCGATCGAATTGATCATCGCGATGCCCGCTGCAGCGGCCGCACCACCGAGGAACGCGGTCGGCAGGCTCCAGAACAGCGGCAGCGTCGTCAGGATGCCCATCGTCGCGAGCGTGAGGCCGAGCATCGCGAGCGCCGTCTGGTGCGCCCAGATCACCGACAGCACGAGCCCGAGCGCGCCGAACGCGGCCGGAATCGCGAGGTGCCAGCGTCGTTCGCGGCGCTTGTCCGCGCTGTGCGCGATCAGGATCATCGCGACCACCGCCGCCGCATACGGAACCGCCGACAGCAGGCCGATCATGAACGTGTCGGTCACGCCGGTTGCCTTGATGATCGTCGGCAGCCAGAAGCCGACGCCGTACAGCCCCATCACGAACGAGAAGTAGATGAGCGCCATCAGCCACACGCGCGGGCTCGCCATCACCGCGCCGAGCGGCAGGTCTTCCTTCGTTGCTTCTTCCGCGTCGACGTTGCGCGCGAGCAGCGCCTTTTCGTCGTCGGTGAGCCATTTGGCCTTCGCGATCCGGTCGTCGAGCGCGAAGAATACGAGCACGCCGGCCAGCACCGACGGGATCCCTTCGAGCAGGAACAGCCATTGCCAGCCGTGCCAGCCGCTCACGCCGTTGAACGCCTTCAGGATGAAGCCGGAGATCGGCCCGCCGATCACGCCGGACAACGCGACTGCCGTCATGAAGAACGTCGTCATCCGGCCGCGCCGGTGCGCGGGATACCAGTAGGTGAGGTACAGGATCACGCCGGGGAAGAAGCCGGCTTCGGCGACGCCGAGCAGGAAGCGCATCACGTAGAACATCGCGGGCGTCGTGACGAACATCGTCAGGATCGAGATCACGCCCCACGTCGCCATGATGCGCGCGATCCAGACGCGCGCGCCGACCTTGTGCAGGATGATGTTGCTCGGCACTTCGAACAGGAAGTAGCCGAAGAAGAAGATCCCGGCGCCGAGCCCGTAGACCGTGTCGCTGAGATTCAGGTCGCTCGCCATCTGCAGCTTCGCGAAGCCGACGTTCACGCGGTCGAGATACGCGACCACGTAGCACAGCAGCAGGAGCGGCGTGAGCCGCCAGGACACCTTGCGGTAGGTTGCTTCCTCGAATGCGCCGGACGAGCCCGGCAGCGACTGCGTCGATGTTGCCATGTTGTCTCCAGTTCTTGTCGTTGTCCGGACCTGGCGCGTCGGCGCCCGATCCGGTGTCGTGCGAAGCAATGATGATGGTTGGATACGGCGCAGGCCGGCGATGCCGGTGCGCGCAATTCACGGCGGTGCGGCTAGATGCAGCGCCCGCCGTCGACTTCGAGGCAGACGCCGGTGATGAACTCGGCTTCGTCGGATGCAAGGTACAGCGCCGCATTCGCGATGTCCTGCGGCGTCGAAAAGCGGCCGAGCGGAATCGTCGCCAGGAACCGGCGGCGATTCTCCGGCGTGTCCTCGCAGCCCATGAACTCGGTCATCAGGCCCGTCTCGCCGAGCACCGGGTTGATGCAGTTCACGCGGATCCGGTCGGCGCCGAGCTCGGCCGCGAGCGACTTGCTCGCGGTGATCATCGCGCCCTTCGTGCTGTTGTACCAGACGAGGCCCGGGCGCGGCCGCACGCCGGCCGTCGACGCGACGTTCACGAACACGCCGCCGCCCTGGGTGCGGAAATATGGCACGAAGGTCTGCACGCTCCAGAACAGGCTCTTCATGTTGACGGCATACACGCGGTCGAACTCGGCTTCCGTCACGTCGAGCACCGGCTTGTTGCGGTGCGTGGTGCCGGCGTTGTTCACGACGATCTGCACCGAATGGAAATCGTCGAGCGCGGCTTGCAGCAGCGCGCGCCAGTCGGTGTCCTTCGACACGTCGCCCGCGACCGCGATCGCCTTGCCGCCCGCCAGCGCGATCTCGCTCGCGACGCGCTCGGCCGCCGCGCCGTTCAGGTCGTTGACGACGACGTTCGCGCCTTCTCGCGCATAGGTCTTCGCGATGCCCTCGCCGAAGCCCGAACCGCCGCCCGTGACGATGGCCGTCTTGCCGCTCAGCCGCATGATGTGTCTCCTGTGTTGGAAGCGTGCGTCGTGTTTCGGTGCGCGGCCGGTCATCGCCGGCCGCGTTCGTCCGGTTCAGCCGTGCCGGATCGCGATCGTCTTCAGCGCGGTGAAGCCGTACAGCGCCTCGAAGCCTTTCTCGCGACCATGCCCCGAATGGCCGACGCCGCCGAACGGCAGCTCGACGCCGCCGCCCGCGCCGTAGTTGTTGATGAACACCTGGCCCGCGCGCAGCCGGCGCGCGAGACGCAGCTGACGTGCGCCGTCGCGGGTCCAGATGCCGGCGACGAGGCCGTACGGCGTGCCGTTCGCGAGCGCAACCGCTTCGTCTTCGTCGACGAAGCGCATTGCGGCAAGCACCGGGCCGAACACTTCTTCCTGCGCGAGGCGGTGCGACGGCGGCACGTCGCGCAGCAGCGCGGGGGCCTGATAGAAGCCGCTTTCGGGCGCCTCGGCGACGACCTGGCCGTGCGCGGCCATCGGAATGCCGTCGTGCTGCGCGTCGGACAGGAAATCCCACACGCGCTGTTGCTGCTTCGCGTTGATTAGCGGGCCGCAGTCGAGATCCGCGCGGCTCGGGCCGACACGCAGCCCGTTGAAGGTGGTGGCGAGCCGTTCGACGAGCGGCTCGTACACCGCGCGCTCGATCAGCACGCGGCTGCCGGCCGAGCAGGTCTGCCCGCCGTTCTGCACGATCGCCGACACGAGCACGGGCAGCGCCGCGTCGAGATCGGCGTCGGCGAACACGATCTGCGGCGACTTGCCGCCGAGCTCGAGCGTGACGGGGACATGATTCTCCGCCGCCATCTGCGTGACCAGCTTGCCGGTTGCGGGCGAGCCGGTGAACGAGATGTGGTCGATGCCGGGATGGCGCGCGAGTGCGGCGCCTGCTTCATGGCCGTAGCCGGTGACGACGTTCAGCGCACCGGACGGCAGCCCGGCTTCGGCGGCCAGCTCGGCCACGCGCAGCACGGACAGGCACGCATCCTCGGCCGGTTTCACGACGCATGCGTTGCCGGCCGCGAGCGCCGCGCCGACGCTGCGCCCGAAGATCTGCATCGGGTAGTTCCACGGCACGATGTGGCCGGTGACGCCGTGCGGCTCGCGCACCGTGAGCACCGTGTAGCCGGCCTGATAGGGGAGGGTCTCGCCGTGCAGCTTGTCGGCGGCGCCCGCGTAGAACTCGAAGTAGCGCGCGAGCGCGGCGGCGTCGGCACGTGCCTGCTTCAGCGGTTTGCCGGTGTCGCGCGCCTCGATCGCGGCGAGTTCCTCGAGGTGGTCGGCGACGCGCGCGGACAGCCGCATCAGCACGCGGCCGCGCTCGGCGGCGCTCGCCGCGCCCCAGGGGCCCGCGAACGCGTCGCGGGCCGCGGCGACCGCGCGCTCGATGTCGGGCGCGGTGCCGCGCGCGATCGTCGCGAACGGCTGACCGTCGGATGGGTCGACGACCGGAATCGTCTCCAGTTGCGCGGGCAGCGTCCATTCGCCCGCGATGAAGTGCTTCGCCTCTTCCATGCCTGCTCCTGTCGACCCGGGTTGGCGCTTCGGCGCTTGCTCGGGTCCCATGCAAATCTGTTGGTGCTTCAGCGGTTACGCGGATCCCATGCAACGTCGCCCGCGGTTCGATGGCCGGACATCCGGAACGATTATCGCGCCGATCGTCATCCGGACGCCACCGGTCGATTGGCTATAATGGCGCATTCCCTGCGGGGACGCCCGCGGCGGTGCATCGGCTGCGGCGCCCTGTCCCGAATTCCCATCGACCAACAGAGAGCGCTATGAGCTTCAATCATGTTCCGGCCGGCAAGGACCTGCCGCACGATTTCAACGTGATCATCGAGATCCCCGCGCAAAGCGATCCGGTGAAGTACGAGGCGGACAAGGAGCTGGGTCTCCTCGTCGTCGACCGCTTCATCGGCACGGGCATGCGCTACCCGGTGAACTACGGCTACATCCCGCAGACGCTGTCGGGCGACGGCGATCCGGTCGACGTGCTGGTGATCACGCCGTTCCCGCTGCTGGCCGGCTCGATCGTGCGTTCGCGCGTGCTCGGCATGCTGCAGATGACCGACGAGTCGGGCGTCGACGCGAAGCTCGTCGCCGTGCCGCACGACAAGGTCTGCCCGATGACGGCGAACCTGAAGTCGATCGACGACGTGCCCGAGTACCTGAAGGACCAGATCAAGCACTTCTTCGAGCAATACAAGGCGCTCGAGAAGGGCAAGTGGGTGAAGGTCGAAGGCTGGGCCGGCATCGACGCCGCGCACAAGGAAATCGCCGACGGCGCCGCGAACTACAAGAAGTAAGCCGGCAGGCCGGCCTCGCGGCCGGTTCGTTCGGAACGCAAAACCGCGCGTGTCTCCTCAGGAGGCCGCGCGGTTTTGTTTTGTGCGCGCGGTGGCGCGTGCGAGGGTTTTCTTGCGGGCCGGCGCCGGCTGGGCGCCAGCACTCGGCGCGGCCTTCGCACGTTTCGCGCCCGTTGCGCGGCGCGCGGGGGCAACGGGGGCCGGGGCGGCCTCGATGACTTCGGCGGTGGCCTTCCTTGTCGACGGACGGCCGCGCTCCGGGGCGGAAGCAGGGGCGGCGGGTCCGTTCGCGG
Organism: Burkholderia sp. RF4-BP95; assembly: GCF_001521985.1. Lineage (NCBI taxonomy): Bacteria > Pseudomonadati > Pseudomonadota > Betaproteobacteria > Burkholderiales > Burkholderiaceae > Burkholderia > Burkholderia sp. RF4-BP95. Next base: position 126,179 of record NZ_LOSX01000074.1, read on the forward strand.
CAGGCTTGCCGCCGGCTGCCGGCGCTTTCCGCTTCGGCAATGCGTTCGTGGCCGGCTTGTCCCGTTTTGCCGGCGTGCCGCGCGAGGCGGTCTTTTTCCCTTCCGTGTCGTCGGCGGTCCCGGCACGTTTCACGGCGACAGGCGAGGTTTTTGCCGACGTTGGCGCCGTTGCGGCGCGTCGGGTCTTCGCGGTTTTCGCGGACGCGATCTTTTTTCCGGCAGTTCCGCTCTTCGCGGCCTTATCGCGAGCCTCTTCAGTTTCGGCCGGCCCGTTCGCAATGTCGGCGCGCTTCGCCTTCATCTTCTTCTTTCCGCGTGTGCCGTCCTGCGGCCCTGCGGTGTCGACGTTTCCGTCGATCGACATCCCGGCCGGCAACACCGATTCGAGCGTCCGGATCCCGGCCGCCAGCTCGCGTTTCTGCGCGGCCGTGAGCCGCTTCACCCAGTATTCGGCGCGCGACGCGATCGACCGGTCGGGCAGCGGGAACGATGCGAGCACGGCGCGCGGCTTGCGCGAGCGCGTATAGCGCGCGCCCTTGCCGGACGCGTGCTCGTCGAAGCGCGCGGCGACATCGGTCGTGATGCCCGTGTAGACGCTGTCGTCGGCGCACTCGATCAGATACAGAAACCAGGACATGGGAAGGCGGCGGGATGCGAAGCCGTCAGTGTCTCAGAAATGGCGGGCGTCAACGCCACCGATCGCCGTGACCTTCGCCGAAGCGGATGTGCCGGCCGGCCGATGCTACCCGGCACTCCGCCGGAACGGATCGTGTTCGCGCAGCTCGTCGACGTACGCGTGGATATGCTCGGTCTCGCGTTCGAGAAAGCGCGCGACCGCATCGGAGAACGCCGGATGCGCGAGCCAGTGCGCGGAATGCGTGACGGTCGGCAGGAAGCCGCGCGCGAGCTTGTGCTCGCCCTGCGCACCGCCTTCGAAGGTGTCGAGCCCGGCCTCGATGCAGAACTCGAGCAACTGGTAATACGCCGTTTCGAAATGCAGGCACGGCACGTGTTCGAGCGCGCCCCAGTAGCGGCCGTACAGCGTGCCGCCGCTGCCGTTCGCGCCGCGCCGGTACACGGCGAGCGAGCTCGCGATCGGCTTCCCGTCGGCTTCGGCGATCACGAGCAGCAGGTTCTCCGGCATCGTCGCGCCGATCGCGCGAAAGAAGTCGAGGTTCAGGTACGGGCTCGAATAGTGCTCGCGGTAGGTCTGCCGGTAGCAGCGCGTGAAGAAGCGCCAGTCGGCGTCGGTGATCTGTTCGCCGGTAAGCCGCCGGAACGTGACACCGGCATCGCGCACCTTGCGCCGTTCCGCGCGGATGTTCTTGCGCTTCTTCTGCTCGAGCGTGCCGAGGAAGTCGTCGAAATCGCGATAGCCGTCGTTGAGCCAGTGGAACTGCACGCCTTCGCGCAGCATCATTCCCATCGACTCGAGCAGCCGCGCTTCGTCTCCGGTCGGGAACAGCACGTGCAGCGACGACACGTCGCTCTGCTCGGCGAACGCCAACAGCGTGGCCGCGAGCCGGCGGCGTGCGTCGTCGTCGGCGGCGAGCAGGCGCGTGCCCTGCACGGGCGTGAACGGTACCGCGCACAGCAGCTTCGGGTAATAGGGCAGGTCGTTGCGCTGGTACGCATCGGCCCACGCCCAGTCGAACACGTATTCGCCGTACGAATGCTGTTTCGCGTAGACGGGCGCGGCGGCCGCGAGCCGGCCCGTGCGCGCGTCGGTCAGCGTGACGAAGTGCGGCGACCAGCCGGTGTCGTCGACCGCGCAGCGCGCGACGTGCAGCGCGTCGAGGAATTCGTGGCGCAGGAACGGCGTCGGCTGCGCGTCGCGCTCGAGCAGTGCGTTCCATTCGTCGGCCGGCACCTCAGCGGGGGACGACAGGATGCCCGTGCGATAATCGATGCGTTCGTGTTTCAAGCGTGAATCCGTACTGTTGGATGCCGCCGGATGCGTGCCGCCGTGGCCCGCATCCGGGACGATTTCGTCAGCCGTTCAGGGCGCGCCGCCGGGCTGCGCCGATCCCGTCATGAAGACCCGACTCGCTCTCGCCCAGATCAACGTCACCGTCGGCGATTTCGCCGGCAACGTCGCGCGGATCATCGCCGCCGCCCGCGCCGCGCACAACGACGGTGCGCACCTGATGATCGCGCCCGAACTCGCGCTGTCCGGCTACCCGCCGGAAGACCTGCTGCTGCGGCCCGCGTTCTACACGGCGGCGGCCGCCGCGCTCGACACGCTCGCCGATGCGCTGCGCGCGTTCGACGGGCTCGCGGTGCTGGTCGGCCATCCGCTGCGGAGCGCGGGCGGCGATCCGCACGCGCCAGCCGTCGATGGTAATGCAAACCGCCCGATCGAGCGCGGCGTGCCGCCGACCGACACCTACAACGCGGTGTCGCTGATCGTCGGCGGCGAGATCGTCGGGACGTACCGCAAGCAGGATCTGCCGAACGCGGACGTATTCGACGAGAAGCGCTACTTCGCGACGGACACCGAGCCGCTCGTGTTCGAGCTGGAAGGCGTCAGATACGGCGTGATCATCTGCGAGGACGCCTGGCATGCGTCGGCCGCGCAGATCGCGAAGGCCGCCGGCGCGCAGGTGCTGCTGATCCCGAACGGTTCCCCGTACCACATGAACAAGGAAGCGCTACGCATCGACATCCTGCGCGCGCGGATCCGCGAAACCGGGCTGCCGATGGTGTACGTGAACCTCGTCGGCGGCCAGGACGAGCTCGTGTTCGACGGCGGCTCGTTCGTGCTCGACGCGCAGGGCGCGCTCGTCGCGAAGATGCCGCAGTTCGACGAAGGGCACGCGATCGTCGAGTTCGACGGGGCGCGCCCGCTGCCCGGCGCGATCGCGCCCGAGTTGCCGGTCGACGCGCAGGTCTATCGCGCGCTCGTGACCGGCGTGCGCGACTACATCGGCAAGAACGGTTTTCCCGGCGTGCTGATCGGGCTGTCGGGCGGCGTCGATTCGGCGCTGGTGCTCGCGGTCGCCTGCGACGCGCTCGGGCCCGAGCGTGTGCGCGCGGTGATGATGCCGTCGCGCTACACGGCCGACATCTCGACCACCGACGCGGCGGAGATGGCGCGGCGCGTCGGCGTGCGCTACGACGAGATCGCGATCGCGCCGATGTTCGACGCGTTCCGTGCGGCGCTCGCGGGCGAATTCGCGGGCCGCGCGGAGGATGCGACGGAAGAGAACATCCAGGCGCGCATCCGCGGCACGCTGCTGATGGCGCTGTCGAACAAGTTCGGCTCGATCGTGCTGACGACCGGCAACAAGAGCGAGATGGCGGTCGGTTACTGCACGCTGTACGGCGACATGGCCGGCGGCTTCGCGGTGATCAAGGACATCGCGAAAACGCTGGTCTACCGGCTGTGCCGCTATCGCAACGCAACGACGGACTACGGGCTGCGCGACGTGATTCCCGAGCGGATCCTGACGCGTGCGCCGTCGGCCGAGCTGCGCGAGAACCAGACGGACCAGGACAGCCTGCCGCCGTACGACGTGCTCGACGCGATCATGCGGATGTACATGGAGGAGGACCGGCCGCTCGCGGAGATCGTCGCGGCCGGCTATGCGGAGGCCGACGTCGCGCGCGTGACGCGGCTCATCAAGGTCAACGAATACAAGCGCCGCCAGGCGCCCATCGGCATTCGCGTCACGCATCGCGCATTCGGGCGCGACTGGCGCTATCCGATCACGTCACGCTTTACCGAACGTCTCGACTGAGCCGCGCTGGGCCGTACGCGGCCGGCCGGCTTACAATCGGGATCGCGATTCTGCATCCAAACGAGCATTGAGGGACAACCATCATGAAACGCATCACCGCCATCATCAAGCCGTTCAAGCTGGACGAAGTCCGCGAAGCGCTCGCCGAAGTGGGCCTCACCGGCCTGACCGTGACGGAAGTGAAGGGCTTCGGCCGCCAGAAAGGGCACACGGAGCTGTATCGCGGCGCCGAATACGTGGTCGACTTCCTGCCGAAGATGAAGATCGAGGTCGTCGTCGCGGAAGCGCAGGTCGACCAGGTGATCGACGCGGTGATCGGCGCGGCGCGCACCGGCAAGATCGGCGACGGCAAGATCTTCGTGTCGGACGTCGAGCGCGTGATCCGCATCCGCACCGGCGAAGAGAACGAAGCGGCGGTCTGAGCGCCGCTTCGGGCACGGTTGACCCAATCGGTCGATCGGGCCGTGGATCATACGATCCCGGCCCGCCAATAAAAAACGGTGCGGATACCCGGAAGGGTACCGCACCGATACGCGCCTCTCGCAGCAGCGTGGAAAGTGTTGTCGAATCGTTCTCTGGACGGCGCCTGATCAGAACAGGTGCTGGATGCCGGCGTAGACGCCGGTCTGGCTGCCGCCCGGATGCGGGTTGCCCGTCGAGACGGCCGTGCCGGCGCCGTTCGCGTTCAGGCCGAAGTTGGCCGTCGAGCTGTTGCGCACCGTCGCGACCTGCACGTCGAACAGCGTGCGTTTCGAAATGTTGTACGAGCCGCCGACCGTGTAGATGTTCGCGTTGCCGCCGCCGTGGTTCGCGTTCACGTGGTACACGGCGGCGATCAGCGCTGCCGCCGGCGTTGCCTGCCACGTCACGCCGCCCCAGACTTGCTGGGTGCCGGTGATGCCGTTGTTGACGGCCGGGCCGCCGCTGCCGTCCGCGTGCGACGACTGGTAGGCCGCCTGCACCTTGAACTGGCCGAGGAACACGTTCACGCCCGCGAAGTATTCACGCGAATAGTTGAACACGTCCGAGAAGCGGCCGTTGCTGTCGCGCGTTTCGTCATAGATGCCGCGCAACTGGAACAGCGAGTTCGTATAGGTGATCTGCGCGCCGGCTGCACGACCCGGCTGGCCGGCCGTCGTGTTGCCGTTGAAGCTGGTCGAGTTCGAGAACGCGAACTGGCCGTAGAAGTCGAAGCCGTAGAACTGCGGCGACTGGTACGACACGTTGTTGCTGGTCTTGTTCCAGTTGCGGCCGCGCACCAGCGATGCCGACGACCAGCTCGACTGGCCCAGCGGATCGAAGTCCCACACGCCGTTGGCGATCGCGAGTTCGCGACCCAGCAGCAGCGTACCGTAGCGGTCGTTCGAAATACCGACGGTCGCAAAACGATCCCAGATCGAGCCGGACGTGCCGAGACCGCCGTTCATCGTGTTGAACGCGCCTTCGAGGTGGAACAGGACCTTGTTGCCGCCGCCGATGTCCTCGCTGCCCTTCAAGCCCCACAGGCTCGTGCCCCAGTCGCCGCTTTCTGCGCGAACGCGATGGCCATCCTGCAGCCCGTTCATGTACTCGAGGCCGGCATCCAGGCGACCATACAGCGTGACGCTGCTCTGCGCGTGCGCCGTAACCACCCCAGCAGCCATCAGCGCGGCCGCGACCAAAGCTTTCTTCATCATCTCCTCCATACCCTGTCAAAAAGTCAACCCAGACTGCACGAGATGCCCGGAGCAGCGAGCGCCGGGCAAAAGCGAAAAGCGGGATAACCAGGGAGACCTCGTGCAGAGCCGGTAAGCGCGGCACGCGGGCAAGCGGACGGAAAACCGTTGAGCGGTCCCGCGCGGCCGGGTCGGCTTGCGGGGTCTCCTTGTTGTGTCGTGAAGCTAAACTACATTTCACGAACTTCGTTTTGCTACTTTGGTTACTAATTTAGCAAAAATACAATTTTGTGGCGATGGAAATCGTTGTTTGACTAACCGCTGTCGCCAATTTGCCATGCAACACCGTGCGCGATGGCTGCCCAAAGGGGCGTCGATTCCCGGAAAACCCTTGTCACACAAGGGAGACATGGATTCGATAAGCATGGGTCAAGGATTGCCACTATTGACGCCATCGGGGCGCGAGCGTAGGCGCCGCAGAGACGAAATTGGTAAGTATTTCGTAATGATTTGGCGGCGGTCAGCCGATGTCGGGCGAGGCCCGAAACGCTTGTCCGGCAACGGTTGACCGCCGCCCGCCGTGGACGCGCGCCAGGTTCAAGCGGATGCCGCCCGGGCGTCGAGCAACTGCGCGCGAAGCCATCGGTGCGCGTCGGTGCGCGCGTGCTTCGCGTGCGAGTAGATTTTCACGGTGTAGCGCGGGATCTCGAACGGCGCGGGGAAGATGCGGATCGGCGCCGCGTGGCGCAGCGCCTGCGCGGCACGGTTCGGCACCGTCATCAGGAGTGCCGATTCCGCGATCACGAACGGCGCGGCCAGCACGCTGGGCAACTGCACGGCGACCTGCCGCGCGAGGCCGAGCCGGTCGAGCACGTAGTCGACGACGCCGCGCGACTCGTTCCAAGGCGTGACGACCACGTGGCGTGCCGCGAGGTACTGGTCGAGCGTCAGCCGCCGGCGGATGTCCGGATGCGTGGCGCTCGCGATCACCACGTAGTCGTCCGAGAACCAGTCGAAATCCTCGATGCCCGGCGCGTCGGCGGCCGATTCCTCGTGATAGCCGAGCGCGAAGTCGATGCGTCCGGCCGCGAGTTCGTCGATCGAAATCTTGCGGTCGGAGTGGACGACGCGGATCCGCAGCCGCGGGGCGACCTGCTCGATGCGCGCCAGCAACGCCGGCAGCACGGCGAATGCCGTGTAGTCGCTCGCGGCGAACACGAACGTGCGGTCGCTGTGCGCGGGATCGAACCGGCGCGCGCGGGCGAGCCCCTTCGACATCGTGTCGAGCGCATCGCCGGCCCAGGTGGCGATGTCGTCGGCGCGCACGGTCGGCTGCATCTCGTTGCCGAGCCGCACGAACAGCGCATCGCCGATCGCGTCGCGTAGCCGGGCGAGCGCGTGGCTCAGCGCGGACGGGCTCATCGCCAGTTCGTGCGCGGCCGCGGCGACCGACCTGTGGCGGTACAACGCGTCGAACGCGAGCAGCAGGTTCAGGTCGAGACGGCGCAGGTCGGGATGCATCATGTTCATGTCCACATGAAGAAACTGCACTTCCTGCAGTTGAACCGCGAACGTAGCATGTCGATCTGTCCGGCGCCAGGCGCGCTTGCGCGGGCGCCGCATTCCGTTTTCAGTCCGGGCCGAAGGAGGGCCCCTCACCGTGCAAATCGAAATTCGTTCCGCCACCGTCGCCGACGTGCCGCAAATCCTGCGCTTCATCACCGAGCTGGCCATCTACGAGAAGGCGGAGCATGAAGTGGTCGCGACACCTGCGTCGCTCGAGCGCAGCCTGTTCGGCGAAGGAACGCCCGCGCGCGCACTGATCTGCGAGGTCGACGGCGAGCCGGCCGGCTTCGCCGTGTATTTCTCGTCGTATTCGACGTGGCTCGGCCGCCAGGGCTTGTATCTCGAGGATCTGTACGTATCGCCGCGCTTTCGCGGCGCGGGTGCCGGGCTGCGGCTGCTGAAGGCGCTCGCGCGCATCGCCGTGGACACCGGCTGCGGGCGCTTCGAATGGAGCGTGCTCGACTGGAACGAGCCGGCGATCCGCTTCTACGAAAGCGTCGGCGCGGCGCCGCAGAGCGAATGGGTGCGCTACCGACTCGCGGGCGATGCGCTGCGCGCGTTCGCCGACGGCGCACCGGTGGACGCCGTGTAAACGCAAAACGGGCGCCGCGTGGCGCCCGTTCGCGTGTCGTCGCGCGTCGCGCGCGTTACTTGAGGCTGCCCGACAGGAACCCGCGCAGGCGTTCGCTCTTCGGGTTGGCGAACACCTCGGACGGCACGCCTTCCTCCTCGACGCGCCCCTGGTGCAGGAACATCACGTGATTCGACACGTTGCGCGCGAAGCCCATCTCGTGCGTGACGACGATCATCGTGCGGCCTTCCTCGGCCAGCTTCTGCATCACCTTCAGCACTTCACCGACCAGTTCCGGGTCGAGCGCCGACGTGGGCTCGTCGAACAGCATGACGTCCGGATGCATCGCCAGCGCGCGCGCGATCGCGACACGCTGCTGCTGCCCGCCCGACAGGTGCGACGGATACTGCTTCTCGACGCGCGGCGCGAGACCGACCTTTTCGAGATACTCGCGCGCACGATCTTCGGCTTCCTTTTTCGGGATGCCGAGCACGTTGACGGGCGCTTCCATCACGTTCTCGATCACGTTCATGTGCGACCAGAGATTGAAATGCTGGAACACCATCGACAGCTTGGTGCGCACGCGTTGCAGCTGCTTCGAATCGGCCGCGCGCAGCGCGCCCGTCTTGTCCGGCGTGGTGCGCACTTCCTCGCCGTCGACGATGATGCGGCCCGCGTTCGGCTGCTCGAGGAAGTTGATACAGCGCAGCATCGTGCTCTTGCCGGAACCGGACGAGCCGATCACGCTGATCACGTCGCCCGAGTTCGCCTTCAGCGACACGCCCTTGAGCACCTCGTTGTCGCCGTACCGCTTGTGCAGATCGTCGACGAAAAGCTTTTGAGTCTGGGAATTCATCAATAGTCCTGCGAAAACTTACTTGCCTTGCGGGCGCAGATACGCGAGCCAGCGACGCTCGGCCTGGCGGAACAGCCACACGAGCGTGAACGAGATCGCGAGATAGAGCAGGGCGGCGATCCCGAATGCGTGGAACGACATGTAGGTCGCCGAGTTCACGTCGCGCGCGATCTTCAGGATGTCCGGCACGGTCGCGGTGAATGCGACGGTGGTCGCGTGCAGCATCAGGATCACTTCGTTGCTGTAGAGCGGCAGCGCGCGGCGCAGCGCCGACGGCAGGATCACGCGGCGATACATCGTGAAGGTGGACATCCCGTATGCGCGCGCGGCCTCGATCTCGCCGTACGACGTCGCCTTGATCGCGCCCGCGAAGATCTCGGTGGTGTACGCGCAGGTGTTCAGCGTGAACGCGAGCAGCGTGCAGTGCATCCCGTCGCGGAAGAACGCGTCGAGCAGCGGCGTGCCGCGCACGACCTGCAGGCTGTAGAGGCCGGTGTAGCAGAGCAGCAATTGCACGTAGAGCGGCGTGCCGCGGAACACGTACGTGTAGAGCCACACCGCGCCCGACAGCCACTTCCTTTTCGACACGCGGGCCACGGCGAGCGGCACCGACAGGCAGAAGCCGAGGCCGATCGACACGACCAGCAGCCACAGCGTGATCGCGACGCCGGTGATCCGGAAGCCGTCGGTGTAGAGGTAGTTGCGCCAGTATTCTTGGATGAGTTCGATCATAGGTCAGCCTTGCGGACACCGGTCGAGTAGCGCTTTTCGAGCCAAATCAGCACGAAGTTCGAGATCGTCGTGATGGCGAGGTAGACCGCACCGGCGATGAGCGTGAAGAAGAAGAACCGCAGCGTGCCCTTGCCGGCGTCCTGCGACGCCTTCACGACGTCCGCGAGACCGATGATCGACACCAGTGCGGTCGACTTCACGAGCACCTGCCAGTTGTTGCCGATGCCCGGCAGCGCGAAGCGCATCATCTGCGGGAACATGATTCGCGTGAACACCTGCCAGTTGGTCATCCCGTACGCGCTGCCGGCCTCGAGCTGGCCGCGCGGCACCGACAGGAATGCGCCGCGGAAGGTCTCGGTGAAGTACGCGCCGTAGATGAAGCCGAGCACGAGCACGCCGGCGAGGAACGGATCGATGTCGATCTGGTCCCAGCCGAGTGCGTCGGTCGCCATGTTCAGCCAGATCTGCAGGCTGTAGAACAACAGCAGCATCAGCACGAGGTCCGGCACGCCGCGGATCAACGTGGTGTACACGGTGCCGACGCCGTTCGTGAAGCGGTTGCGCGACAGCTTCGCGCCCGCGCCGAGCAGGCCAAGCAGGAACGACAGCGCGAGCGAAAGCACCGCCAGTTTGACGGTTTGCCAGGTGCCTGCGAGGATCAGCGGGCCGTAGCCTTGTAGAAACATATGTGGTCCCTGGTGTGGTCCCGGACGGCGCACGCGGTGCGCCGCGAAAGACGCGCCCGCCAAGCTGCGCGGAACGCCCCGTGCGTATCATGACCGTCCGCCCCGGCAACGGTGCCGGGCCAGCCCGTCGCGGGGAGCGGCGGGCGAGGGGCGGGCGGCGCGTGGTGGACTGCCTGTACTGCCGGACGCGGGGCGCCCCCGCATCCGCTTCCCGTCATTGTCTGCGCTCAGCGAGCCGAGTAGACGCTGAACGAGAAATACTTGTGCGACAGCCGGTCGTACGTGCCGTCCTTGTGCATGTCGGCCAGCGCCTTGTTGATCTTGAGCTTCAGGTCCGTGTCTTCCTTGCGCAGGCCGATCGCGGTGCCGTCGCCGATCGTCTTCGGATCCTTCACTTCCGGACCGGCGAACGCGAAGCCCTTGCCGCGCGGCGTGCGCAGGAAGCCATAGTCGGCCTGCAGTTCATCCTGCAGCGTCGCGTCGAGGCGGCCCGAGCCGAGATCGGCATAGACCTGGTCCTGGTTCTGGTAAGGAATGATCGTGACGCCTTGCGGTTCCCAGTACGCCTTCGCGTAGGATTCCTGCGTCGAACCCTGCTCGACGCCGACGCGCTTGCCCTTGAGCGACGCGACCGTCGGCAGCAGCGGCGAGCCGGCCTTCGCGATCATCCGCGCGGGCGCGTCGTACACCTTGTCGGAGAAGTCGATCTGTTCGCGACGCTTGTCCGTGACGGTCAGCGACGACACGATGACGTCGTACTTCTTCGCCTTCAGCGCGGGAATGATCCCGTCGAGATCCTGCGCGACCCACACGCACTTCACGTTGATGCGCTTGCAGATTTCCTTGGTGAGATCGACGTCGAAACCGACGATCTCGCCGCTCGGCGCGGTCGACTCGAACGGCGGGTAGCTGGCATCGACACCGATCCGCACGGTCTTCCATTCTTTCGCGAAGGCGCTGCCCGCCACGAGGGCGAGGGCGGCGCACAGGGCGGCCTTCTTCATTTCCATCCTTTTGTCGCTCACTTCCGGGGGGCGCTCGCGGCCGGTCGGGCCGGGCGCCGCGGCGTATTCTAGACGGCCAAAATTCGTGTTTCGGCGCGCGGGCAACGGCGCTCGCCGGACGGGCGAACGCCAAAAGGGCGGTATTTTACCCGAACGCGATACCCGGAAAACGGCAATCCGGCGCGACCGATGGATTCTTCGATCCGGGCGTTGCGGCAATCGTGGTATTCGCAACGAGCATTGCGCCGATTGGATTCGTGGGTGCAACGATGCGGTGCGCGGGCGGCGGATTGTGGCGCGCTTGGCGCGCCCCTACAGTGCAGGTAAACCCGAAGAAAGAATGTCTGCCTGCCGGAGTGCCCGCCCCATGTTCCAGATCCGCCGCGCCGCCGACCGCTGCCACACGCGCCAAGGCTGGCTCGAGTCGAGTCACAGCTTTCCGCCTGTCGACGACGCCGAGGCCGCCCATCCGCCGTTCGGCGCGCTGCGCGTGCTGAGCGAGGACCGGATCGCGCCGACGCGCGGCTTCGGGATGCAGCCGCGCCGCGACCTCGAAATCGTCACTTACGTGCTGGACGGCGCGCTCGCGCACCGCGACAGCCTTGGCAACGGCGCCATCGTGCGGGCCGGCGGCATCCAGCGGATGAGTGCCGGCACGGGGCTCATGCACAGTGAAACCAATGCGTCGCGCGACCGGGTGCTGCATCTGCTGCAGATCTGGCTGCAGCCGGCCGGGCGCGGCGGGCGCCCCGGTTACGCGGAGCGGCATTTCGCCGACCACGAGAAGCGCGGCCGCCTGCGGCTCGTCGCGTCGCCGGACGGCGGCGACGGCGCGCTGTCGATCGGTGCGGATGCGCGGATTTTCGCGGGGCTGATCGACGGTGACGAGGAGGCGGTATTCGGTGTGCCGGCCGGACGTGGCATTTATGTGCACGTGGCGCGTGGCGACGTGGAGGTCAACGGCCACGCGCTGGTCGCGGGCGACGGCGCGCGGATCGCCAGGGTGGACGCGGTCGCGTTCGCACGCGGACGGGCAGCCGAGGTGCTGCTGTTCGACGTCGCCTGAAGCGAAACAGGGGACGCGGGCCGAGTACCCGCGTCCCCTGCGAAGCCGCCCGGGGAGGCGGCCCGCCGGCTTACTGCGCCGGCGCCGACGCGGCCTTGGCCGCGCGGTGCTCCTGCCAGCGTTCCTTCATCTTCTCGTGACGCTGTTCCATCCGCGCGAACTGCTGCTTCAGCGCGGTGCTGACCGTCGTCTTCTGCTGGTCGTTCAGTCCGTTGTAGAACGCGAGCCAGGCGGCCGAGCTTTGCTCGCGCAGCTGCGCATTCTGCTGCTCGGCCTGCTGGCGGGCGGCGTGCATCGCGTTCAGGTCGAGGATCGGCTGATTCTGCTGCGCCTTGAACTGCTCGCGCATCTGCTCGTGGCTCTTGCGCATCGCTTCATGGTTCTGCTTCATCGTGTTGACGGCCGTCTGCCATTGCTGCTCCTGCGATGCGTTGAGCTTCAGCTGATCGTGCAGTTTCATGATCGCGCCGAACGGGCCGCCGTCATGGCCGCCGTGCATCTGGTGCATGCCGGGGCCGCCCGGCGGCGGCATGTCGTTGGGCGGCGCGGCATGCGCGGTGCCGAATGCGAGAGCGAGCACGGTGGCGGCCGCGATGGCCACGCGGGAAGTCTTCTTATACATTTCAGAAACTCCTGTATCCAAAGGGTCCGGCGATGCGGTGCGCGGGTGACGCGTGTGCCGCATCCGGTAAGACGCAGGTTAGCGGCGCGTGTCCCGGCGGGTGTTACGCGGGGTGGCTGCCGGGTTACGGTGCATTACAGTTCCCTTGCGCCGTAACCCGCAGTAACCCTTTCGTTCCTTTGTTTCGTTCTTCGACTCCGCACTCGCGCGGTAAACTTCGAGCCATGACTACCCAGATCCTCATCGTCGACGACGACCAAGAACTCCGTGACCTGCTGCGCGACTATCTCGTGCGCCAGGGGATGGAAGTGTCCGTGCTGCACGACGCGGCGACGCTCGAGAAGCGTCTCGAGCGCGAGCGGCCCGACCTGATCGTGCTGGACCTGATGATGCCGGGCGTGGACGGCCTGACCGCGCTGCGCCAGCTGCGCGCGGCCGGCGACGACATCCCCGTGATCATGCTGACGGCGCGCGCGGACGACGTCGACCGCATCGTCGGGCTCGAACTCGGCGCGGACGACTACCTCGGCAAGCCGTTCAACCCGCGCGAGCTGCTCGCGCGCGTGCAGGCGGTGCTGCGCCGCCGCCGGGCGACGCCGTCGGCGGCGGCGCCCGAGCAGCGCGAGCCGTTCGCGTTCGGCCGTTTCGTGCTCGACTTCCAGGCGCGCACGCTGGCGGTCGACGGCAAGCCGGCAACGCTGTCGAGCAGCGAATTCGCGCTGCTGAAGATCTTCGTGAACCACGCGCTGCGCACGCTCACGCGCGAGCGGTTGCTCGAGCTGCTGCACGGGCCCGAGTACGACGGCACCGACCGCGGCATCGACGTCCAGGTGTGGCGCCTGCGCCGCATCCTGGAAACGGATCCGTCGACGCCGCGCTTCATCCAGACGGTGCGCGGGCGCGGCTACGTGTTCGTGCCCGACGGCGAGGCCCATGCGCAAACCCATTGATTCACTGTTCGGACGGCTGGCGCTGCTGGTCGTCGGCGTGCTGCTCCTGTCGCACTTCGCGTGGTTCTTCGCGATGCGCCTCGAGCGCGGTCAGATGCAGACGCGTTACGCGGTCGAGGAGGCCGCTTTCCTCGTCGACGCCGTGCGCCAGCACGTCGAGCGCACGCCCGACCAGCCGCTGCCGTCGCGGGTGCGGCTGGTGTCGCCGGACAGTCCGGACGTGCCGACGAGCGCAGGCTCGAATCTGCCGGCGCCGCTCAAGCGTTTTCGCGACGACGTGAGCGAGCGCATGCCGGCCGGCACCCTGGTCGAGATCGGCGCGCCGGGCCACCCGCCGGTGCTGTGGGTCAAGGAGCCGACCGACCGCAACTGGATCGTCGTGCCGGTGCAGCCGCTGCGCCCGCCGCGCTCGCTCGACCGGATGCTGCTGTGGCTCGGCACGATCTTCTCGGCAGGCGTGATCGCCGCGCTGTTCGCGGCCTGGCAACTGCAACAGCCGCTGCGTTCGCTGGCGCGCGCGGTCGCGCGCTTCGGCCGCGGCCAGCCGGTGCCGCCGCTGCGCGAGCGCGGCCCGCGCGAGCTGCGCCAGCTCACGCACGGCTTCAATCAGATGGTGGAACAGGTGTCACAAGCCGAGAGCGATCGCGCGGTGATGCTGGCTGGCGTCGCGCACGACCTGCGCACGCCGCTCGCGCGGATGCGCCTGCGTGCCGAAATGATGGACGACGCACGGCTGCGCGACGGCGTGGTGCGCGATGTCGACTCGATGTCGCACATCGTCGACCAGTTCCTCGTGTTCGCGCACGGCGGGGCGGATCGCAGCGAGCCCGTGCCGGTCGACCAGACCTGCGAGCGGATCGCGCGCAGCTATCGCGCGGTCGCACCGAACGCGCCGGCGGTCCAGACGCATCTGGCCGCCGACGAAGGTTTCCGCCTGCCGACCGCGACACTTGACCGGATCCTGTCGAACCTGCTGGACAATGCGCATGCGTACGGCGCGCCACCCGTGCTCATCGAGACGTTGCGTACGCCGACGGGTTACTTGTTGTCGGTCAGCGACAGCGGCGGCGGGATCGCGCCGCGCGACCTGGCGGCCGCGACACGGCCGTTCGTGCGGCTCGACCCCGCGCGCGGCGGCAATGGCCACAGCGGGCTCGGGCTCGCGATCGTCGAGCGGCTGGTGCTGAGGCTGGGCGGGGCGTGCGAGATCGGCAATCGTCCCGAGGGCGGCCTGCGCGTGGCGATGACGTTCCCGTTCGACGTGGTGCCGAAGGACGAACTGCACGCCCAGGCCGCGTAAGCGGCGGATGCGGCGCCTGCCGGGCAGGCGCCGCGCGGCATCATTCGCCGAACAGCGTGCCGAGCGTCTCGGCGGCGTTGCTGTCGATGGTGTTGTAGGTCACGCTCGTGGCCTCGAAGATATAGACGGTCGTATAGCGGCCAAGGCGCTCCAGAATCTCGTCCTGCAGCGATTCTGGCACGACGTTCATGTTCAGGTACCATGCCGTCGACGACAGCCGCGTCTGGAACGACCCATATTCCTGCATCAGCTCGTAGAACGCATCGGCATCCTGATCGCGGCAGACGATCACCAAGTTTCCTGCCATTCCCTTCCTCCCGCTGGTCGGTCGATCCCTGGCGGCTGTGGTCGACACCGACGCCAGGGGCTAGCCCCGATCATACCTGCTTCGCCGCAATCGTCCGATGACGTCCGGCATGGTTTGCGTCCGCATGCGGCTGGCGGGTTCCCGGCCGGCCCGGATCACGGCATAATTCGGGGCCTGCATGCCGGCCGGAGGACTGCGGCCGGGCTGCTCCGCATCGCACGCCTGCTGTTCGCCCGCGTGCCGGGCACGATCCGTGCGCCGTCCGCGCGTCGCATGGCGCCGCGCCGGCCCCGGACGGTTGAACCTGAAATACAGGTTGGTGTAGTGTCGTGCCGTCGCGGCCCGACTCGCCGCGCCGGGGGCGCAGCGTGCACGCACGGCGCCTCGCGCCGGCGTCAGATCGTGAATCAATCGAATTACCGCGTCGAATTACCGCGCCCGTGCGCTTTGCCATGAATCAACATCGTCTGCCGGCTTCGTTCGGCCTTACCGGGGAGGGCGCCTGATGGACGTCGGATTCTTCAATCCGAACCGGACCGCCAACGCGTCCGCGTGGCGCGTTCTGCCGAACCGGTGGGACTTCATCGCGTTCCCGCTGATCATCTGCCTGATCGCGATGGCGGTCGTCGGCTTTCATGAAACGATGGCGCCGATCGGGACCCTTCAAACCCAGAAGATCTCGCTCGATCCGTCGAACCTGCCCGAATACGCGCTGCGCACCACGCTGCGGATGCTCGCCGCGATGGTCGCGTCGCTTGCGTTTACGCTGGTCTACGGCACGCTCGCCGCGAAAAGCCGCCGCGCCGGCATGGTGCTGATCCCGATCCTCGACATCCTGCAGTCGGTGCCGGTGCTCGGCTTCATCTCGTTTACGGTCACGTTCTTCCTCGCGCTGTTCCCGAGCCGCGTGCTCGGCGCCGAACTGGCCGCGATCTTCGCGATCTTCACGAGCCAGGCGTGGAACATGACGTTCAGCTTTTACCAGTCGCTGCGCACGGTGCCGCGCGATCTGGACGAAGTGTCGCGCGGCTTCCACCTGACGTCGTGGCAGCGCTTCTGGAAGCTCGAGGTGCCGTTCTCGATGCCGGGGCTGATCTGGAACATGATGATGTCGATGTCGGGCGGCTGGTTCTTCGTCGTCGCATCGGAGGCCATCACCGTCGGCAACCAGACCATCACGCTGCCCGGGATCGGCGCGTATCTCGCGCAGGCGATCTCGGACAAGAACCTCGGCGCGATCGGCTGGGTGATCCTGACGATGACGGTGGTGATCCTGGCCTATGACCAGTTCCTGTTCCGCCCGCTGATCGCGTGGGCCGACAAGTTCCGGATGGAGAACACCGCGTCGGGCGACGCGCCGCAATCCTGGCTGCTCGACCTCGTGCGCCGTACGCGCCTGATCCATCAACTGCTCGTGCCGGCCGGCTGGTTCTTCGCGAAGGCCGCGCGGATTCCGCTGCGTCTGCCGGTGTCGGGCGCGATGCGCTTCACGCTGCCCAAGGTCGAGAAGAAGGCGTCGCGCACCGTCGACATCGCGTGGGCGGTGCTCGTGCTGCTCGGCACGGCCTATATCGTGTGGCGTGTCGTCAGCTTCGTGTCGACCGGCGTGACGATGGCCGAAGTCGGCCACGTGATCGTGCTCGGGCTCATCACGCTGCTGCGCGTGGTCGTGCTGATCTCGATCGCGTCCGTGATCTGGGTGCCTGTCGGCGTGTGGGTCGGGCTGCGCCCGAAACTCGCCGAGAAGCTGCAGCCGCTCGCGCAGTTCCTCGCCGCGTTCCCGGCAAACCTGCTGTTCCCGGTGTTCGTGATCGTGATCGCGCGTTTCCACCTGAACGCCGACATCTGGCTGTCGCCGCTGATCGTGCTCGGCACGCAGTGGTATATCCTGTTCAACGTGATCGCGGGCGCGACGTCCTATCCGAACGACTATCGCGAAGCCGCGACGAACTTCCGGATCCGCGGCTGGCAGTGGTGGCGCCAGGCGATCCTGCCCGGCATCTTCCCGTACTACGTAACCGGCGCGATCACCGCATCGGGCGGCGCGTGGAACGCGAGCATCGTGTCGGAAGCGGTGCAGTGGGGCACGACCCGGATCGAGGCGCACGGCCTCGGCGCCTATATCGCGCAGACCACCGCCGCCGGCGACTTTCCGAAGATCATCCTGGGCATCGCCGTGATGTCCCTGTTCGTTACCCTGTTCAACCGCCTGCTGTGGCGCCCGCTGTATGCCTTCGCCGAAGCGAAGCTGCGGCTCGACTGAGACCGATTGAGAGCGAAACGCGATGCACAATCCGAATGCTGTAAACGCCCCCGTCCAGACGTCCCAGCCGCCGCGCCTCGGTGAGGAAATCCTGCGCGTCGATCACGTCTGCCGCGGCTTCAACAAGACGCAAGGCGAACTGCTCGTGCTCGACGACGCGAACCTGTCGCTGCGCGAAGGCGAGATCGTCGGGCTGCTCGGCCGCTCCGGCTCGGGCAAATCCACGCTGCTGCGGATCATCGCCGGGCTGATCGAGCCGACCGGCGGTGAAGTGACCTACCTCGGCAAGCCGCTGACCGGCCCGGCCGAAGGCGTCGCGATGGTG
>NZ_LOSX01000075.1:0-64951 GCF_001521985.1 Burkholderia sp. RF4-BP95
GTCGAGCAGAGCGCGGCGGCGTCGGAAAGCCTGAAGCAGCAGGCGACGCGGCTCGTCGATGCGGTGAACGTGTTTCGTTGAAGGCGGCGGAGGGAGGTGACGCGGGCGCGGCGGAGAGGGGCGCCGGCCCGCGTCGGGACCGCCCGGTTCCGGCGGGGCGGTCAGGGCCTGTCACGGATGCGACAGGCCCCGAACCGTCAGACGGCGAGACAGAGGTACTTGATCACGACGTAATCGTCGATGCCGTAGTGCGAGCCTTCGCGGCCGAGGCCCGACTGCTTGACGCCGCCGAACGGCGCGACTTCGTTCGAGATCAGGCCCGTGTTGACGCCGACCATCCCGTATTCGAGCGCCTCGGCGACCTTCCACACGCGGCCGATGTCGCGGCTGTAGAAATACGCGGCGAGACCGAACTCGGTGTCGTTCGCGAGGCGGATCACCTCGTCGTCGCTGCCGAACTTGAACAGCGGCGCGAGCGGCCCGAACGTCTCCTCCTTCGCGACCTTCATCGCCGGCGTGACGCCGGTCAGCACGGTCGGCTCGAAGAAGCCGTGGCCGAGCGCGTGGCGCTTGCCGCCCGTCACGACGGTCGCGCCCTTCGCGAGCGCGTCCTCGATGTGCGCCTCGACCTTCAGCACGGCCGCTTCGTTGATCAGCGGGCCTTGCGTGACGCCCGGCTCCGTGCCGCGACCGACCTTCAGCTGGCCGACCGCCGCCGCGAGCTTCTGCGCGAACTGGTCGTACACGGCTTCGTGCACGTAGAAGCGGTTGGTGCACACGCACGTCTGGCCGCTGTTGCGGTACTTCGACGCGATCGCGCCCTGCACGGCCGCATCGAGATCGGCGTCGTCGAACACGATGAACGGCGCGTTGCCGCCGAGCTCCAGCGACACCTTCTTGACGGTTGCCGCGCATTGCGACATCAGCAGGCGGCCGACCGGCGTCGAGCCGGTAAACGACAGCTTGCGCACGATCGGGTTCGACGTCAGTTCGCCGCCGATCGCCTTCGGGTCGCCCGTGACGACGCTGAACACGCCGGCCGGCACGCCCGCGCGCTCGGCCAGCACGGCCATCGCGAGGGCCGAGAACGGCGTCGCTTCAGCCGGCTTCACGACGATCGGGCAGCCTGCCGCGAGCGCCGGGCCGACCTTGCGGGTGATCATCGCCGCCGGGAAGTTCCACGGCGTGATCGCCGCGCACACGCCGATCGCTTCCTTCGTCACGACGATGCGCTTGTCGCTCGCCGGCGTCGGGATCGTGTCGCCGTACACGCGCTTGCCTTCCTCCGCGAACCACTCGAGGAACGACGCCGCGTAGCCGATCTCGCCCTTCGCCTCGGCCAGCGACTTGCCCTGCTCGGTGGTCAGGATCAGCGCGAGGTCGTCGGCGTTTTCCATCATCAGGTCGTGCCACTTGCGCAGGATCGCCGCGCGTTCCTTCGCGGTCTTCTTGCGCCACGCCGGCCATGCGGCGTTCGCGGCTTCGATCGCGTGACGCGTCTCGGCCGTGCCCATCGCCGGCACGGTGCCGAGCAGGCCGCCGGTTGCCGGGTTGCGGACTTCGAACGACTCGCCGTTCGCCGCGCCTTGCCATTCGCCGTTGACGTACGCCTGCTGGCGGAACAGCGACGGGTCTTTCAGTGCCAGGGTTTCCTGAACAGTGCTCATATGCATCGCCTGCGTTGAAAATGACGGATGAAACGGCCGCCGCCGTCTTCGCGATGGCGGCGGCGCATTCAGTCGAAGTAGACGGGAACTCAGGCCGGCACGCCGACCGTTTCCTTCAGCACTTCCTCGAGGATCACGAGCGCTTCGTCGAACACGGCCTGCGGGATCGTCAGCGGGAACAGGAAGCGCACGACGTTCGAGTACACGCCGCACACGAGCAGCAGCAGCCCGCGCTCGAGCGCACGCGCCTGCACGCGCTTCGTGAATTCCGCGTCCGGCTCGCCCGAACCCGGTTTCAGGAACTCGACCGCGATCATCGCGCCCGGGCCGCGCACGTCGGCGATCTGCGGCACGTCGGCCTGCAGCGAATTCAGCTTCGCCTTCAGCACGTCGCCGAGCTGCGTCGCGCGTTCGCACAGCTTCTCTTCGTCGATGATGTCGAGCACCGCGTGCGCCGACGCCACGGCCAGCGGGTTGCCCGCGTAGGTGCCGCCGAGGCCGCCGGGGGCAGCCGCGTCCATCACGTCGGCACGGCCGACGACGCCCGACAGCGGCATGCCGCCCGCGAGGCTCTTCGCCATCGTGATCAGGTCGGCCAGCACGTCGTAGTGCTGCATCGCGAACAGCTTGCCGGTCCGCGCGAAGCCCGTCTGCACCTCGTCGGCGATCAGCAGGATGCCGTGCTCGTTACAGATCTTGCGCAGCGCGCGCACGAACTCGGCCGGCGCCGGGTTGAAGCCGCCTTCGCCCTGGACCGGTTCGAAGATGATCGCGGCGACGCGCTTCGGATCGATGTCGGCCTTGAACAGCATCTCGATCGCCTTGATCGAGTCGGCCGTCGTCACGCCGTGCAGCGCGTTCGGGTACGGTGCGTGGAACACGTCGCCCGGGAACGGGCCGAAGTTCAGCTTGTACGGGGCGACCTTGCCGGTCAGCGCCATGCCCATCATCGTGCGGCCGTGGAAGCCGCCCGAGAACGCGATGACGCCCGGACGGCCGGTTGCCGCGCGCGCGATCTTGATCGCGTTTTCGACGGCTTCGGCACCGGTCGTGAAGAACGCGGTCTTCTTCGGGAAGTCGCCCGGCGCGCGTTCGTTGATCTTTTCGGCCAGCTCGACGTACGACGCGTACGGGACGATCTGGTAAGCGGTGTGCGTGAAGCTGTTCAGCTGATCCGCGATCGCCTTGACGATCTTCGGGTGGCGGTGGCCCGTGTTCAGCACCGCGATGCCGGCGGCGAAATCGATGAAGCGGCGGCCTTCGACATCCCACAGCTCCGCGTTCTCGGCGCGGGCTGCGTAGAAATCACACATCACGCCGACGCCGCGCGGGGTGGCGGCGTTCTTGCGGGCCTGCAGGTCGGCATTCTTCACGGTCATCTCCTTGATGTTTTGCCCGGTGGGATAAAAATCGGCCGCGTTGGCAGCCCATGGAGGCGACTATAATCACATTTGGCTCTGGCAATCAGAGCCATTTCAATAAATATTCAGGAGCCAATCATGCGCGCAAGCGTGTTGTCGGACTGGCTGGCGCAGCGCCTCGTGCGCGGCGGCGAACAGCCGATCTACCGGCAGCTGCACCGCCTGCTGCAGCAGGCGATCCTGTCGCGCGAACTGCCGGCCGGCACGCGCGTGCCGTCGTCGCGGCTGCTGGCGGCGGAGCTCGGAATCGCCCGCAACACGGTCACGCAGGTTTACGAACAGCTTGCGCTCGAAGGCTACGTGAACTCGGCGACGGGGCGCGGCACGTTCGTCGCCGACAGCGCGCCGGACGAGATCGTCGGCGCGCCGGCCGACGCGGGCGCCGGGCCGGCGGTGGTGCCTGCTTCCGCGCGGCGGCTGTCCTCGCGCGGCACGCGGCTCGTCGAAGGCGCGGGCGTGTCGAAGCGCCAGGGCGGCGCGTTCATGCCGGGCGTGCCCGATGTGTCGCGATTTCCGGCGCGCGTGTGGACGCGGCTGCACAACAAGTATTGGCGGCGCCTGCGCCCGGACCTGCTGACCTACGCGCCGGGCGGCGGGCTCGCGCTGTTGCGCGAGGCGCTGGCCGACTATCTGCGCACGTCGCGCTCGGTGCGCTGCACGCCCGAGCAGATCGTGATCACGACCGGGATCCACCAGTCGATCGACCTCGCGGTGCGGCTGCTGACCGATCCGGGCGACGCGATCTGGACCGAGGATCCGTGCTACTGGGGCGTGCGCAGCGTGCTGAACGTGTCGGGGCTCACCACGCGGCCGATTCCGGTCGACGAAGAAGGGATCGCGCCGTCGGCCGCCGATCTCGCCGAGCCGCCGAAGCTGATGCTCGTCACGCCGTCGCATCAGTATCCGCTCGGGATGGTGATGAGCCTCGCGCGGCGGCGGATGCTGCTCGAATACGCGCGCCAGCACGGCTGCTGGATCATCGAGGACGACTACGACAGCGAATTCCGTTACGGCAGCCGGCCGCTCGCGTCGCTGCAGGGGCTCGATACGGCCGGGCAGGTGATCTACGTCGGCAGCTTCGGCAAGACGCTGTTCCCGGGGCTGCGGGTCGGGTATCTCGTCGCGCCGGAGCCGCTCGCGGAGAGCTTCGCGACCGCGAGCGCCGAGCTGTATCGCGAAGGTCAGCTGCTGCAGCAGGCGGTGCTCGCGGAGTTCATCGCGGAAGGGCACTTCGTGTCGCATATCCGCAAGATGCGCACGCTGTACGGGCAGCGCCGCGAGGTGCTGCTCGATGCGGTCGCGCGCCGCTACGGCGACACGCTGCAGGCGCTCGGCAGCGATGCGGGGCTGCATCTCGTCACGCGGCTGCCGGACGGTGTCGACGATCGCGCGGTCGCGCAGGCCGCGCTCGAACGCAACATCGTCGTGCGGCCGTTGTCCGGCTATTACGCGCAGCGCGAACGTGCGGCATCGGGCCTGCTGCTCGGTTATGCGTGCGTGCCGGAGGACGAGATCGCGACGGCGTTCGCGACGCTCGCCGAGGCGATCGACGAGCGGGCGTTCGACCAGGTCGTCGCGACGGTCTGACGGGAACGGCACGGCGGCACGCGCGCGCCGCGGGGCGGGCCGTCGATGGGTGAGCCAACGATCGCCTCCGCGGTGCGGACCGATCGTCGGCATGCGCTACAGCCGAATCAACACCGCGCCCGCGACCACCAGCACACACGCGGCGAGCCGCTGCGCGCTGGGCCGCTCGCGCATCACGAACCAGCCGATCGCGACCGCGAAGATCGAGCTCGTCTCGCGCAGCGCCGACACCGTCGCGACCGGCAGGTGCCGGTACGCGAGGATCACGATCCCGTATGCGGCGAGCGAGATCGTGCCGGCGATCGCGCCCTGCGCGAGCGCGGTGCGCGACGCGAGCACCGCGCGCGGGCCGCCGCGCAGCACGCAGACGAGCACGAGCTGCGGCACGCTCCACAGCAGATACACCCATGCGATGTAGCCGAGCACGCTGCCGGACACGCGCGAGCCGATCCCGTCGCAGATCGAATACGCGGCGATGAACACGCCCGTGAGCAGCGCATACGGCACGCCTTCGCCGGAGAACCGGAGGCCGCGCCGCAGCGCGAGCGACATGATGCCGAACGACACGAGCGCGATGCCCGCGAAGCCGAACGGCGTCGGCCGCTCGTGCAGCATCGCGAGCGCCAGCACCGACACGAGCAGCGGCGAGATCCCGCGCGCGATCGGATAGATCTGCCCGAATTCGCCGTTGCGATACGCGCGCGCCAGCGTGAAGCAGTACGCGACCTCGAGCACCGCCGACGCCGCGACATACGGCCAGGCGGCGGGCGCCGGCGCGGGCAGCAGCACGGCGCCTGCGATGCCGAACGCGAGATACGGCAGCGACATCGTGCCGAGCTGGACGAGCCGGTCTTCGCTGACATGGAGGAAGGCATTCCAGATCGCGTGCAGCAACGCGGAGCACAGCACGAGACCGATGAACAGGTGATCCATGAACGAAGGCGCGGACGGGAAGGGGAGCGGCGAGCGCCGTCAATTATGTGGGTATCCG
This sequence comes from Burkholderia sp. RF4-BP95, assembly GCF_001521985.1. Classification (NCBI taxonomy): domain Bacteria; kingdom Pseudomonadati; phylum Pseudomonadota; class Betaproteobacteria; order Burkholderiales; family Burkholderiaceae; genus Burkholderia; species Burkholderia sp. RF4-BP95. Next base: position 5,667 of record NZ_LOSX01000075.1, read on the forward strand.
GCGCGCGGGCGCGGAATTGTCGATAATGGAGCGTTGTTATTCACCGGATGCCGACGATGACCGAAGCCCCCCTCACCCCGCCCGCCGTTCCGCGCCTCACGAGCCTGTCCCACGGCGGCGGCTGCGGCTGCAAGATCGCGCCGGGCGTGCTGTCCGAGCTGCTGAAGCGGGCCACGCCGCCGGCGCTGTTCCCGGACCTGCTGGTCGGCACCGAGACCTCCGACGACGCGGCCGTCTACCGGCTGAACGACGAGCAGGCGATCGTCGCGACCACGGATTTCTTCATGCCGATCGTCGACGATCCGTTCGACTTCGGCCGCATCGCGGCAACCAACGCGCTGTCCGACGTCTACGCGATGGGCGGCAAGCCGATTCTCGCGCTCGCGCTGGTCGGGATGCCGATCAACGTGCTGCCGCACGAGACGATCGCGGCCGTGCTGCGCGGCGGCGAATCGGTGTGCGCGGATGCCGGCATTCCGGTCGCGGGCGGCCACTCGATCGATTCGGTCGAGCCGATCTACGGGCTCGCGGCGATCGGCGTCGTGCATCCGTCGCGCGTGAAGCGCAACGCGGCCGCGCGCGCGGGCGACGTGCTCGTGCTCGGCAAGCCGCTCGGCGTCGGCGTGCTGTCGGCCGCACTGAAGAAGAATCAGCTCGACGACGCGGGTTACGCGCAGATGGTCGCGACCACCACCAAGCTGAACCGGCCGGGTGCCGAACTCGCCGCGCTGCCGGGCGTGCATGCGTTGACCGACGTCACGGGCTTCGGGCTGCTCGGCCACACGCTCGAACTCGCGCGCGGCGCGAATCTCACCGCACGCGTGCATTACGCGTCGCTGCCGTGGCTGGCGGGCGTCGAGGCGTTCGTCGCCGACGGCGTGTTCACCGGCGCATCGGGCCGCAACTGGGCGGCGTATGGCGCCGACGTGCGGCTCGCCGACGGGCTGCCGCCGGTCGCGCAGGCGCTGCTGACCGATCCGCAGACATCCGGCGGCCTGCTGGTGGCATGCGCGCCGGACGCAGTCGACGACGTGCTCGCATGCTTCCGCGCCGACGGTTTCGATCGCGCGGCCGTGATCGGCGAGATGGTGGACGGCCCCGCGCGCGTCGACGTCGCCTGACGCGTTTCCTTACCGTGGATCGCCGTCGGTCGCTGGAATCGATGCCTTCCCTCGACGGCATCGACGACCGATGAACGATTTCCTGTTCGGGCTGACGATCGCGCTGTCGGTCGGGCCCGTCGCGCTGATGATCGCGAACCACGGGATGCGCGCGGGCACCGCGTGCGTGTTTGCCGGCAGTCTCGCCGGACAACTCGTGTTCGCGTTTGGCGGCAGCGCGATCGGGCGCATCGTGAAGTCGCCGCGATGGCTCGTGGCGAGCCATGTGCTGGCGGCGCTCGTCGTGCTCGGTTATGGCGTCGCGGGGATGCTGCGCGTCTAGCGAATCGGATGCCGTCGCCGGTCACGATCGACAGCGGCGCTGTCGCGTCGCCCAATCGAATGGCATTCCTGATTTTTTTGTCGGATATCGTTCGAACCACGCGCACACGAACCGCGTGATCGAACGCCGCGAGCCGTTTCGTAGCCGGGTTCCGCATCGCGCACGCGCGTTCTATACTCCCTCGCGCAGTCTCCGAGAGCCGTTCTCACCCAACATCACCGAAACAAGGAACGCCGATGCTGACTCGCTCCATCCTTTCCGCCGCTGCATTCTCGCTTGCCGCCTGTGCGACCGCGCCGTCGATCGCGCAGGATCACCAGGGCAACGACGCGGGCAATGCCGCATTCGCCGAGACCGGTGCACAGGGCCGCCCGGTCAAGGTCATGATCATCACGATGTTCGGTCCGGAGGGCCAGGCATGGCTCGACCGGCTCGGCCCGTGGCGCGACATCACCGTGCCCGGTCTGTCGCCCGACTATCCGGCCGTTCACTGCAACAAGCAGGACGTGTGCGTGGTGACGACCGGCATGGGCTACGCGAACGCCTCCGCGACGATCATGGCGCTCACGTTCTCGCAGCGCTTCGACCTGCGCCGCACGTATTTCCTCGTGTCGGGCATCGCGGGCGTCGACCCCGCGCAAGGCACGGTCGGTTCCGCCGCATGGTCGAAATATCTGGTCGACTTCAGCCTGCAGTGGGAGCTCGATGCACGCGAGATTCCGGCCGGCTGGAACACCGGCTTCCTTGGCATCAATACGAAGAGCCCGAACGACAAGCCGCCGCTCGACTACCGCACCGAAGTATTCCAGCTCAACCCGCAGCTGACGGACGCCGCGTATGCGCTCTCGCGCAACGTCGTGCTCGCCGACAGCGCGCAGGCCCAGGCCGCGCGCGCGAAGTTCACGTATGCGCCGGCGAACCGGCCGCCGACGGTGATCCAGTGCGACACGTCATCGGGCAATACGTGGTTCTCGGGCACGCTGATCGGCGAGCGCGCGCGTCAGTGGACGAAGATCCTCACCGACGGCAAGGGCACCTACTGCATGACCGCGCAGGAAGACAACGCGACGTACGAAGCGCTCAAGCGCGCGGCGAGCGTGAAGCGGGTCGACCTGTCGCGCGTCGCGGTGCTGCGCACGGGCTCCGATTTCGACCGCCCGTATGCGGGGCAGACGAGCGCGGACAACCTGCTGAACTACGCGGATCAGGGCGGTTTCGCGCCGGCGACCGAAAACCTGTATCGCGCCGGCAACCCGCTCGTGCAGGACATCGTCACGCACTGGGGCGAATGGCGTGACGGCGTGCCGCGCCGTTGACGGGCGCACGCCGTCGACGAGACGTCGGCGCGAAGGTCAATGCGATTGCGGCGCGGAACGGAACGGCGTCCACACCGGCGTGGTGTCGTCCCAATGATCGAGCGGCGAAGGAAGGTGGTCGTTCATCACAGACTCCTGCAACTAACTGACTAATCGAATGTTGGACGGCGGTATCGCGACGCCGCGCGGCGGATCATCCGCTGCGCGGCGTTGCGCGTTTACCGACGTTCAGCGGGCCCCGCCTGCGAGCTGGTTGCTTTCCGGCATCGAGCGATACGGGCCTTGCGCGAGTTCGAGCCCTTGCGGATACGAATTCGCCTTGCGCAGCCAGGCCAGCGTGCCGTCGCGGCGTGCCTGCTCGACTTCGGCGCTGACTTCGGCGCGCGTGCGCGGGCCGTTGTGCTGCGTGTACCACGACGTGTTGCCGTAGTCGCCGGCGTGCGCGGTGGTCGTATCGGCGAAGGCCGGTGCGGACACGGCGAGTGCGAGGGCGACGGCGGAGAGAAGATGGCGGCGGTTCATGACGTAACTCCTGTGTTGGTCGGAGTTGGCGCCTGAGCGCTCGCTCCGGTCCCGTCAAACGGGGCTGTTCGATGCGCAACGAGGTGCGCGACAGGGTTTACTCTAGGTATCTGTCCCGACGCGATAAATGCGGCAGACGCGAATTGATTTGTCGTGATCGAGGAACAATCGCGATTCGCAACGTCGTCAGGGGGATGTCGAAATCGCCCGCAGCCGCCTGCAGCGGGCCTCGCGGCGGTATACCGCCGCTCGCGCAATGACGTGCGCGGACCATTGCCGCACGCGGCGAAAAGGTGTGATGCGGATTCGGAAAAGACGAAGTGCGCGGCGAGGAAGGTGGCGCGAAGGCGACACCGACGCGGCACGAAGGCAGGACGGCGCGCGGGCCGGACTGCCCGCGCGCCGCGGTTCAGACGATTACGCGACCCACTCGTTGATGACGGGCGTATCGAGCGCCGGCGCGCGCTCGGCTTCCTCGAACGTGCGCTTGCTGCACGTCGCGTCGAGGCTGCCCTTGCCGCTCAGCAGCGGGCAGCGGTCGAACACTTCGGCGATCCAGTCGACGAACACGCGCACCTTCGGCGACAGATGCCGGCTGTGTGGATACACGACCGAGATCGGCATCGGCAGCGGTTTCAGGCCGGGCAGCACTTCCTTGAGCCGGCCGTCGCGCAGGTGCGGCAGCACCATGAACAACGGCGGCTGGATCAGGCCGAAGCCTTCGAGCCCGCAGGTCACGTACGCATCGGCGTCGTTGACCGACACGATCGCGTTCATCTTGACCTCGACTTCCTTGCCGTCCGTGAGGAAGGTCCAGTCGATCGTGCGGCCCGTGCGGCTCGAGAAGTAGTTGACGGCCCGGTGGTCGCCCAGGTCCTCGATCGCGTGCGGCTCGCCGTGCTTCTCGAGATACGCGGGCGACGCCACCGACACGCATTCGAACAGGCCGACGCGGCGCGCGACGAGCGACGAGTCCTGCAGCGCACCGACGCGGATCACGCAGTCGACGCCTTCCTGCAGCAGGTCGACCGGTCGGTCGGACAGGCCGAGCTGCAGGTCGATGTCCGGATAGCGCGTGTGGAATTCGCACAGCGACGGAATCACGAGCAGCCGCCCGATCGAGCCCGGCATGTCGATACGCAACTTTCCGTGCGGCTTCCGGTTGTTGTTCTGGAAGCTTGCTTCGGTTTCCTCGACATCGGCGAGGATCCGCACGCAGCGTTCGTAATACGCGGCGCCGTCAGGCGTCAGCGACAAGCGGCGCGTGGTCCGGTGCATCAGGCGCACGCCGAGGAATGCTTCGAGATTCTGGATGATCGTCGTGACGGATGCCCGCGGCAGGCTGAGCGTTTCTGCTGCCTTGGTGAAGCTGCTTGTATCGACGACGCGAGTAAACACCTGCATGGCCTGAAGCCGGTCCATCACAACCTCCGCAATCTAATTTGCCGCCGGAACAAGAAGGCTGCGCCGCTTTGTAGGCGGCGCAGCCTGGGATTGTTCGGGGGTGTTGAATTGTGTTGCCGGATTATAGGCATTTATCCCAATGTCTGCCGGACCCAGAATTCGTTCCATCTCGAAATGGATGCCGCATCGTCATGGACGCTTCTGAATTCAGCAAATTCCTGAAAGCCGCATTGCCCGCCGAAGCCAGAGCCGGCGCGGCATTGACGGTCGCGGAGGTGGAAATCCCCGGCTACGCGCAGGACATCGTGCTGCGCCTCTATCGGCGTGCGGACAAGACCGGACTGCCGGTAGTGCTTTACTTCCACGGCGGCGGTTTCGTGCGCGGCACGCTCGACGACGCCGACTTCGCCGCGCGCTTTTTAGCAGAACGCTTACCAGCTCTCGTAGTGTCGGTCGATTATTCGCTCGCGCCGGCCTTTCCTTTTCCGGCCGCGCCGGAGGATGCGTATCGCGCCGCCGTATGGGCCGCGACGCGCGCCCGCGCGTTCGGCGGCAATCCGAAGAAGATCGGCGTCGCGGGGCACGACGCGGGCGGCCAGCTCGCGAACTGTCTCGCGTTCATCGCGCGCGATCGCGGTGAAGTGTCGATCGCCGCGCAGGCGCTGTTCGGGCCGATGCTCGACCCGAGCATGACGCGCATCGGCGACGCCGAACGCCTTGCATCGGACATCACCGCGCGCGAATGCGCGGCCTGTTATCGCGCCTATCTGCCGCAGGCGGCGCAGCGCATGCACCCGTATGCGGCGCCGCTCGAATCGGTGCGCCTCGCGGGCCTGCCGCCGACGCTCGTCGTCACCGCGCAGAACGACGTGCTGCACGTCGAAGCGGAGAAGTATGCGGGCTGCCTGATTTCATCGGGCGTGCTCACGCAGGTGATCCGCTACCCGGACGTCACGCACGCGTCGCTCGCGACGCACGAAGCCGCGCTCGAGGAAGCCGTGCGCTTCTTCCAGTGCCGCTTCCAGGCGCGCCAGCCGAACCGTTCCGAATAACCAGACCAATCCACGCTTATTGGAGATCCACATGGCCATCCTACGCACCTCCCGCTCCCGAATCGCGACCGCGGCGATCGTGACGCTCGCCGTCGTCGGCCTCGGCACGTTCGGCGCGATGCGCGTGAACGCGAACGCACCCGAGAAAGCGGCGGCGCCGCTGCCGGAAGTCGACGTCGCGACCGTCGTGCCGCAGACCGTCACCGATTGGCAAAGCTATTCGGGCCGCCTCGAGGCGGTCGAGAAAGTCGACGTGCGCCCGCAGGTGTCGGGCACGATCGTCGCGGTGAACTTCAAGGACGGCGCGCTCGTGAAGAAGGGCGACGTGCTGTTCGTGATCGACCCGCGCCCGTATCAGGCCGAAACCGACCGCGCGGCCGCGCAGCTCGCCGCCGCGCAGGCCCGCAACGGCTACGCGCAGAGCGACTGGCAGCGCGCGCAGCGGCTGATCGGCGACAACGCGATCGCGAAGCGCGACTACGACGAGAAGCAGAACGCCGCGCGCGAGGCGAGCGCGAACCTGAAGGCCGCCGAAGCCGCGCTGGAAACGGCGCGCATCAACCTCGGCTACACGCGCATCACCGCCCCCGTGTCGGGCCGCGTGTCGCGCGCGGAAATCACGCTCGGCAACGTCGTGTCGGCCGGTGCGTCCGCCGCGCCGCTGACGACGCTGGTATCGGTGTCGCCGATCTACGCATCGTTCGACGCGGACGAGCAGACCTACCTGCAATACATCAACGGCGCGCGCAACGGCCGCAAGGTGCCGGTCGAGCTCGGCCTCGCGAATGAAACGGGCTACTCGCGCAGCGGCGAGATCGACTCGGTCGACAACCGGCTCGACACGTCGTCCGGCACGATCCGCGTGCGCGCGCGTTTCGACAACGCGGACGGCGCGCTCGTCCCGGGTCTCTACGCCCGCGTGAAGGTGGGCGGCAGCGCGCCGCACCAGGCGCTGCTCGTCGACGACGCGGCGATCAACACCGACCAGGACAAGAAGTTCGTGTTCGTCGTCGACCAGCAGGGCCGCGTGTCGTATCGCGAAGTGCAGCAGGGCCTGCAGCACGGCAACCGGCGCGTGATCGTGAGCGGCCTGTCCGCCGGCGATCGCGTGATCGTGAACGGCACGCAGCGCGTGCGCCCGGGCGAACAGGTGAAGCCGCACATGGTCCCGATGACGGGCGGCGATGCGCCGTCCGCGCCGCTCGCGGATAACGCGAAGCCGGCCGCACCGGCGAAGGCGGAATCGTAAGCGGCCCGCCGCTACGATTTCCGCGTTCAACCAGACAGAGCCACACATGAACATTTCAAAATTCTTTATCGACCGGCCGATCTTTGCAGGAGTCCTATCGGTGATCATCCTGCTCGGCGGGGTGATCGCGATGTTCCTGCTGCCGATTTCGGAGTATCCGGAAGTCGTGCCGCCTTCGGTGATCGTGAAGGCGCAGTACCCCGGCGCCAACCCGAAAGTGATCGCCGAGACGGTCGCGTCGCCGCTCGAGGAGCAGATCAACGGCGTCGAGGACATGCTCTACATGCAGTCGCAGGCGAACAGCGACGGCAACATGACGATCACCGTCACGTTCAAGCTGGGCACCGATCCGGACAAGGCCACGCAGCTCGTGCAGAACCGCGTGAACCAGGCGCTGCCGCGTCTGCCGGAAGACGTGCAGCGGCTCGGCATCACCACGGTGAAGAGCTCGCCGACGCTGACGATGGTGGTCCACCTGATCTCGCCGGACAACCGCTACGACATGACCTACCTGCGCAACTACGCGCTGATCAACGTGAAGGATCGCCTGTCGCGGATCCAGGGCGTCGGTCAGGTGCAGCTGTGGGGCTCGGGCGACTACGCGATGCGCGTGTGGCTCGATCCGCAGAAGGTCGCGCAGCGCGGGCTGTCCGCCGAGGACGTCGTGCAGGCGATCCGCGAGCAGAACGTGCAGGTCGCGGCCGGCGTGATCGGCGCGTCGCCGTCGCTGCCCGGCACGCCGCTGCAGCTGTCGGTGAACGCGCGCGGCCGTCTGCAGACGGAAGACGAGTTCGGCGACATCGTCGTGAAGACGACGCCGGACGGCGGCGTCACGCACCTGCGCGACATCGCGCGCATCGAACTGGATGCGTCCGAATACGGGCTGCGCTCGCTGCTCGACAACAAGCCGGCCGTCGCGATGGCGATCAACCAGTCGCCGGGCGCGAACTCGCTGCAGATCTCCGACGAAGTGCGCAAGACGATGGCCGAGCTGAAGCAGGACATGCCGGCCGGCGTCGACTACAAGATCGTCTATGACCCGACGCAGTTCGTGCGCTCGTCGATCAAGGCCGTGGTGCACACGCTGCTCGAAGCGATCGCGCTGGTCGTGATCGTCGTGATCGTGTTCCTGCAGACCTGGCGCGCATCGCTGATTCCGCTGATCGCGGTGCCGGTGTCGATCATCGGCACGTTCTCGCTGCTGCTCGGCTTCGGTTATTCGATCAACGCGCTGTCGCTGTTCGGGATGGTGCTCGCGATCGGTATCGTGGTCGACGATGCGATCGTGGTCGTCGAGAACGTCGAGCGCAACATCGAAAGCGGGATGAACGCGCGGCAGGCGACCTACAAGGCGATGCAGGAAGTGAGCGGGCCGATCATCGCGATCGCGCTGACGCTCGTCGCCGTGTTCGTGCCGCTCGCGTTCATGTCGGGCCTGACCGGCCAGTTCTACAAGCAGTTCGCGATGACGATCGCGATCTCGACGGTGATCTCGGCGTTCAACTCGCTGACGCTGTCGCCGGCGCTGTCCGCGATCCTGCTGAAGGGCCATGGCGACAAGGAGGACTGGCTCACGCGCGCGATGAACCGCGTGCTCGGCGGCTTCTTCAGGCGCTTCAACAAGGTGTTCCATCGCGGCGCGGAGAACTACGGCCGCGGCGTGCGCGGCGTGCTGTCGCGCAAGACGCTGATGCTCGGCGTGTACCTCGTGCTGGTCGGCGCGACCGTGCTCGTGTCGAAGATCGTGCCGGGCGGCTTCGTGCCCGCGCAGGACAAGGAATACCTGATCGCGTTCGCGCAGCTGCCGAACGGCGCGTCGCTCGATCGCACCGAGAAGGTGATCCGCGACATGGGCTCGATCGCGCTGAAGCAGCCGGGCGTCGAAAGCGCGGTCGCGTTCCCGGGGCTGTCGGTGAACGGCTTCACCAACAGCTCGAGCGCGGGCATCGTGTTCGTCACGCTGAAGCCGTTCTCGGAGCGGCACGGCAAGGCGTTGTCGGCGGGCGCGATCGCCGGTGCGCTGAACCAGCAGTACGGCGCGATCAAGGACTCGTTCGTCGCGGTGTTCCCGCCGCCGCCGGTGCTCGGTCTCGGCACGCTCGGCGGGTTCAAGATGCAGATCGAGGATCGCGGCGCGGTCGGCTACGCGAAGCTGTCGGATGCGACCAACGACTTCATCAAGCGCGCGCAGCAGGCGCCGGAACTCGGCCCGTTGTTCACGAGCTACCAGATCAACGTGCCGCAGCTCAACGTCGATCTCGATCGCGTGAAGGCGAAGCAGCTCGGCGTGCCGGTCACCGACGTGTTCAACACGATGCAGGTGTATCTCGGCTCGCTGTACGTGAACGACTTCAACCGCTTCGGACGCGTGTACCAGGTGCGCGTGCAGGCCGATGCGCCGTTCCGTCAGCGCGCGGACGACATCCTGCAACTGAAGACGCGCAACGACCGTGGCGAGATGGTGCCGCTGTCGTCGCTCGTCACGGTGACGCCGACGTTCGGCCCGGAAATGGTCGTGCGCTACAACGGCTATACGGCGGCCGACATCAACGGCGGCCCGGCGCCGGGCTTCTCGTCGGGCCAGGCGCAGGCCGCGATCGAGCGCATCGCGCATGAAACGCTGCCGCGCGGCGTCCGGTTCGAATGGACCGACCTCACGTACCAGCAGATCCTCGCGGGCGATTCGGCGATGTGGGTGTTCCCGATCAGCGTGCTGCTCGTGTTCCTCGTGCTCGCCGCGTTGTATGAAAGCCTGACGCTGCCGCTCGCGGTGATCCTGATCGTGCCGATGAGCATTCTGTCGGCGCTGACGGGCGTGTGGCTCACGCAGGGCGACAACAACATCTTCACGCAGATCGGCTTGATGGTGCTGGTGGGGTTGTCGGCGAAGAACGCGATCCTGATCGTCGAATTCGCACGCGAACTGGAGCATGACGGCAGGACGCCGCTCGAGGCCGCGATCGAGGCGAGCCGGCTGCGGCTGCGCCCGATCCTGATGACGTCGATCGCATTCATCATGGGCGTCGTGCCGCTCGTCATGTCGACGGGCGCGGGCTCCGAGATGCGACATGCGATGGGTATCGCGGTGTTCTTCGGGATGCTCGGCGTGACGCTGTTCGGGCTGATGCTGACGCCGGTGTTCTACGTCGTGCTGCGCACGCTGGCGGGCGGCAAGATCCACGTCGCCGGCAAGGACTCCGCCGGCTATGGCGTGCCGGGCCAGGGCGTACCGGCTTCGGATGCTTGAGGATAAAAAGATGGACAACATGCACAACTCGAATGGCCTGATGCGCTTCGCGAAGGTGGCGGCCGCGAGCACCCTGCTCGCGACGCTGCTTGCCGCGTGCGCGGTGGGGCCCGACTACAAGCGCCCGGACGTGTCGACGCCCGCGGCGTTCAAGGAAGCGCCGACGCTCGTGGCCGGCGAACAGGCCGGCACGTGGAAGACCGCCGAACCGGCGGACGGCGAGCATCGCGGCGAATGGTGGAAGGTGTTCGGCGATCCGGTGCTCGACTCGCTCGAGTCGCAGGCGCTCGCCGCGAACCAGAACCTGAAGGCCGCGGCGGCGCGCGTCGAGGAAGCGCGTGCGGCGACCCGCACCGCGCGCTCGCAGTGGTTCCCGCAGGTCGGCGCCGGGTTCGGGCCGACGCGCGAAGGGCTGTCGTCGGCGTCGCAATTCCAGCCGCAGGGCACGGGCCCGACCACCGCGACGCTGTGGCGCGCGCAGGGCACGGTGTCGTACGAGGCCGACCTGTTCGGCCGCGTGAGCCGCAACGTCGAGGCGTCGCGCGCCGACCAGGCGCAGAGCGAAGCGCTGTTCCGTTCGGTGCAGCTCGCGCTGCAGGCGGACGTCGCGCAGAACTACTTCGAACTGCGCCAGCTCGACTCGGATCAGGACCTGTACCGTCGCACGGTCGAACTGCGCGACCAGGCGCTCAAGCTCGTGCAGCGCCGCTTCAACGAAGGCGACATCAGCGAGCTCGACGTGTCGCGCGCGAAGAACGAACTGGCGACCGCGCAGGCCGATGCGGTCGGCGTCGCGCGTCGGCGCGCGGCGTCCGAGCATGCGCTCGCGATCCTGCTCGGCAAGGCGCCCGCGGACTTCGCGTTCAAGGAGACGCCGATCGTGCCGGTCGCGGTGAAGGTGCCCGCCGGCCTGCCGTCCGCGCTGCTCGAACGCCGCCCGGACGTGTCGGCGGCCGAGCGCGCGATGGCGGCCGCGAACGCGCGGATCGGTCTCGCGAAATCGGCGTATTTCCCGAAGCTCGATATCACGGGTGCGTTCGGTTATGAAGCGTCGACACTCGGCAACCTGTTCCTGTGGTCGAGCCGCACGTTCCTGCTCGGGCCGTTCGCCGGCACCGCGCTGACGCTGCCGCTGTTCGACGGCGGGCGCCGTGCGGCCGGCGTGCAGCAGGCGCGCGCGCAGTACGACGAGCAGGTCGCGAACTACCGGCAGCAGGTGCTCGTCGCATTCCGCGAGGTCGAGGACAATCTCGCCGATCTGCGTCTGCTCGACGACCAGATTCGCGCGCAGGATGCGGCCGTCAATGCGTCGCGCCGTGCGGCGACGCTGTCGCGTACGCAGTATCAGGAAGGTGAGGTGGCCTATCTCGACGTGATCGACAGCGAGCGGTCGGTGCTGCAGTCGCAATTGCAGGCGAACCAGCTGACCGGCGCGCAGGCCGTGTCGACCGTCAACCTGATCCGCGCGCTGGGCGGCGGGTGGGGCGCGGCGCCGACGGCGGTCGGCGATGCGGGGAAGGGCAAGCAGGAAGTCGCCGTGCGTTGATATGCCGGCCCGCGACGGGCTGCCGTAACGGGCGGTCGATCGAAGAACCCGATCCGTGGTGACGCGGATCGGGTTTTTTTATTGGCCTTTTATCGCGCGGCCGCCATGTGCGTCGCTCCGGTTGCAGGTCCCAGGGCGAATCGGGGGACTGCCGGAAGACGCGAAGCAACTGCAACTAACGGTCAAGTCGTCGGGCATTGACCAACGCCGCGGCGGCGTTCGCCGCCGCAGCGCTTACCTGCTGTCGCTTTCCGCCCGCAGCGCCCGCACCAGTTCGCTGGCCGCCTTGCCGAGCCCCGTGTACTTCGGCCGGCGCAGGTACACGGGCAGCGGCAGCCCGTTGCGGATGTTCGCGAACACGAGCGGCGCCAGTTCGCCGTCTTCGACATACCGGCCGATCAGCGATTCGGGCAGGTTCGCCCAGCCGTGTCCGGCCTTCACGAGCGCGATCGCGGTGGCCATGTCGGTCACCTTCCACGTGCGGTTGCCGATCACGGGACGCACGTCGGTGAGCGGCCGTTCCGGGTCCGCGATGACGATCTGCCGAAACCCCGACAGCCGTTCGATCGCCTCGGGATGCGCGGCTTCGGCGATCGACGGATGGCCGGGCGCGGCGACGGCGATCAGCGTTTCGGTCCACAGCGCGTGGATCTGTTCCTGCGGATGAAGATCGAGCCCGCCGTACGCGACGCAGAGATCGACCGCGCCGCGATGCAATGCGTCGACGATCGCGTCCTGCGGCGCGGTGACGATGCTGATCGCGAGCGCCGGATATTTCGCGGCGACGGCGGTCAGTGCGCGTGCAACGGGCGCGCCGTCGAGCTCCGCCGCGAGGCCGAGCCGCAGCGTGTCCTCGACGCCTTCCGACAAGTGCTGCGCATGCGCGCGCAACGCCTGCAACCGCTCGGCGATCGACCGCGCATCGGGCAGTAGCGCGGCCATCGCGGCGGTCGGCGTGGGCTCGCGCGTGCCGCGATCGAACAGCACGAGGTCCAGCTCGGCCTCGAGGTTCGCGATCGCCATGCTGACCGCCGACGGCGTGCGGCCGAGCGCGCGCGCGGCCGCCGAGAACGAGCCTTTGTCGATGACGGTCAGCAGCATGTCGATGTGGTCGCTGGTCAGCATCGGCGGCCTCCTGTCAGAAAAATTGAAAGGACCTGACTTTTGCGGGCGAAGTGCCCGCTGTAGTCTCGCCACCTCGTTCGATATGAAGGTGGTGGGTCATGCAAGGATGGAAGAGACGCATAGTCTACGTCGTGATGTTCGAGGTACTCGGCATCCTCGTCGCATCGTCGGTGCTCGGCATGCTGAGCGGCGCGAGCGCGACGACGAGCGGCCTGCTCGGCGTGATGATCTCGACGACGGGCGTCATCGTCAATTTTCTGTACAACCTCGGGTTCGAGGCGTGGGAGCGGCGCCGCACGGAAACGACGCGCACCGTCGCGCGGCGCGTCGTGCATGCGATCGGTTTTCAGGTCGCGCTCGTGACGTTCCTGATCCCGCTGATCGCGTGGTGGCTCGACGTGTCGCTGGTGCAGGCGTTCCTGTACGACGCGGTGCTGATCGTCTTCTTCCCGATCTTCACGTTCGCGTACAACTGGTCGTTCGACAGCGTGTTCGGGTTGCCGGATGCGGTGACGCGCAAGCCCGAACCGATCATGTGACGCGGAGGCGAACGCGGACGAAGCGATGCGATGCAGGCAGTCCGCATCGCAGCGCTTCGAATGAGAAAGGGGAGTAAGCAACGGGCGGCGCGAATGCCGCCCGCGAGCGTTACGCGGCGACGAACTCGTGCACGTAACGGTTGAACACCGCGGGGCTCGCCGCGTTCATCCCGTGCGACGCACCGGTGACGGTCTGCCGTTGCGCATCGCCGATCCATTGCGACAGCGTGTCGACGTTGTTGCGGAACATCTTCGGGCTGCGCTGGCCGTCGATCAGCAGCGTACGGCACGCGATATCCGACGCCGTGTGCTGCGAATACGCGGGCAGCGGATCCTGAAGCTGCTTCGGCAGCGTGCTCGCGTTGTCGATCGCCATCGTGCGAAAGCGCGACGTGCTCTTCTTCCATGCGCCGGGCAGGCTCACCGAATCGACGAACATCTCGAGGCCGGCTTCCACTTCGCCTTCCCCGATCAGGTTCACGGCCTTCGTGCGCAGTGCGATCGCGGCGGCCGGCAGCGCGGCTTCGCGCACGCCCGGCTGCTGCAGCGGGCCGCCCGGATCGGCGAGCGTCAGCGTGTCGACGAGTTGAGGATGCTGGCGGGCGACGTTGAACGCGACGCTACCGCCTCGCGAGTGGCCGACGAGATGCACGGGGCCGAGATCGAGTGCGTCGATGAATTCGGCGAGCTCGTCGACGTGGTTCTGCCAGCTGAACTCGTCCTGGATGCCCGCTTCGACGGCCGGCCAGTAGTGGCTCAGGCTCGGCGCGATGCAGCGGTAATGGGCCGACAGCGACGCGAGTTGCGGCTCCCAGTAACGGTAGTCGCACAACGATCCGTGCACGAACACCATCGGCGCGCCGCTCCCCCGCTCGACATACGGCAGGCTGATGCCCGACGAAAGCGTCGCAAATTGCAGGTCCGGGTTCGCGAGCACCGACGGCTCGATTCGCATGTTCATGACTGAAAACTCAATGGGTGCGTCATCACGTCGCAACTATGCCTCACGGCAAGCTGCAAGGAAAACGCATAATTTTCATCGTCACGATCAATTTTATTGATGGCTCGGCTGAAAACCCTTGTCGCAGCGTGGGGATGTGGCGAAGCTTTCAATCATCTGATGATTGGCTGCGCGGATGAAAGCGCGGCGAAGGCCGCCGAACGCGGCCCGCGCATTACCGCACCACCAACGCCGGCGCGGTCTGAAGCTCGACGGGAAGATCGTTGTCGGCGGCGAACTGCATCGCGAAGTCGAACGCGTCGGTGCATACGTCGCGCAATTCGTCGGACACGAACAGGCATTTGACGCCGCCGTCGACGACCGGCATCGCGAGCCGCGACAGCGCGCACGGATAGCCGGGCCGCCGCTCGCCGACGAACAGCGTGATGACGCCCGCGAGCCGTTCGGGCCAGTCGCTCGGGCGGAACGTCCTGTGCGCGCGGGTGACACCGCGGATCAGGTGGCCGTCGATGCGGCCGCGTGCGGTGATGTCGATGCGATCCATGCCGTGCGTATCCTTTCGCGTCATTCGCCGCCGTCGGCCGCCGCGTCGCCGCGCGCGGGAATCCGCAGGTTGCGCAGCTTGTGATAAAGCGTCTTCTTCGGCATGCCGAGCGCAACGCTCGCATCCGCCACGTTGCCGTTGTGACGCCGCAGCATGTCCTCGATCAGCATCCGCTCGAAATACGCCATCTGCTCGGCAAGCGTGCCGCCCGCCGCCGGTTCGCCGCCGGACGACAGCAGGCTGTCGCCGGTCAGCCCGAGCACGAAGCGATCGGCCACGTTCTGCAGTTCGCGCACGTTGCCGGGCCATGCATGCGTCATCAGTTCGGACACCTGCGCAGCGGTGACGACCGGCGCCGGCTGCCCGAAGCGCCGCGCGGCCGCGAGCACGAAATGCTCGAACAGCAGCGGCACGTCCTCGCGCCGCTCGCGCAGCGGCGGCAGCTCGATCTGCGCGACGTTGAGCCGATACAGCAAGTCCGCGCGGAAGCGCCCGTCGGCCGCGAGTTCGGCGAGATCGGCCTTCGACGCGGCGACGACGCGGCAATCGACCGGAATCAGCTCGTTCGCGCCGAGCCGCTCCACCACGCGTTCCTGCAGCACGCGCAGCATCTTGATTTGCAGCGGAATCGGCATCGTCTCGATCTCGTCGAGAAACAGCGTGCCGCCGTGCGCCCATTCGATCTTGCCGATGCGCTTCTTGATCGCGCCGGTGAACGCGCCGGCCTCGTGGCCGAACAGCTCGCTCTCGAACACCTGCTCGGGCAGGCCGCCGCAATTCAGCGCGACGAAATGCGCATCGCGCCGGCCGCCGAAGTCGTGCAGGCTGCGCGCGATCAGTTCCTTGCCGGTGCCCGTCTCGCCGGTGATGAGCACCGACACCGACGTATCGGCGAGGCGCAGGATCTTCTTGCGCACGTCGGCCATCGAGGGCGACTTGCCGAGCACGAACGCCTCGATGCCTTGCCAGTTGTTGAGCGCCGCGCGCAGCCCCTGCACCTCGAGCGTGAGCCTGCGCTTCTCGACCGCGCGCGCGACGCGGCCGGCGATCACGTCCGACGAAAATGGCTTCTCGATGAAGTCGTATGCGCCGTCCTGCATCGCGCCGACGGCCGTCGAAATGTCGGCGTGGCCGCTGATCAGCACGACCGGAATCTGCGTATCGACGGCCATCACGCGTTCGAGCAGCTGCAGCCCGTCGATGCCCGGCATCCGCACGTCCGACACGATCACGACGGGCGCGCCGGGCGCGACGTGCGCGAGCGCGTCGGCGGCCGACGCGAACGCGTCGACCGGGAACCCCGCGAGCGCGACGGCCTGCTCGACGCCGATCCGGACGTTTTCATCGTCCTCGACGACCAGCACGCGAATCTCATCTTCCATGCTCTGTCCTTTGTTGCGGCGTGACCGCCGCGAATTCGATGGTGAACTGCGCGCCGCCGGCGTCGCGGTTCGTCGCGGCGATCTTCGCGCCGAACGCCTCGACGATGCGCGACGTGATCGCGAGGCCGAGCCCGAGGCCCTGGCCGCGCGGCTTGGTGGTGACGAACGGCTCGAACAGGTGCGGCAGCACCTCGGGCGCGATGCCGGCGCCGCTGTCGGCGACGGTGAGGCGCACGCGGCCGGCTGCGTCCGCATCGTCGGCTTCGATGACGATGCGCCGCACCGGCGCGTCATGCACCGCGTCGAGCGCGTTGCCGAGCAGGTTCACGATCACCTGCTGCAACTGGCTCGATTCCGCGGATACCGTCGTGCCGGGCGCGATGTTCACGTCGAGCTGCACGCCTTCGTCGCGGATCCGCGCATCGTAGATGAGCCGTGCGTGCGCGACGGCCTCGTTCAGCGACACGGCGACGCGTTCGACGTCGGGCTTGCGCGCGAAGGTCTTCAGCTCGCCGGTGAGCACGGCCATGCCGTCGACCAGCTTGCCGATCCGTTCGAGATTGGCGTATGCCGGCGCCGGCTGGCCGCGCTCGAAGAACGTGCGTGCGTTGTCGCACAGCGTGCGGATCGCGACGAGCGGCTGGTTCAGCTCGTGCGTGAGGCCCGCGGCCATCTGCCCGAGCACCGCGAGCTTGCCCGCGTGCACGACTTCCTGCTGCGAATCGCGCAGCCGCTGCTCGGTGCGTTCGCGTTCGACGATCTCGCGCTGCATCCGCTCGTTCGCGGCCGTCAGCGCGGCCGTGCGCTGCGCGACGGTCAACTCGAGCCGGTCGTTCGCGCGGCGCAGCGCGTCCTGCGCGTTCAGCCGCGCGACGATCGCCCGGCGGCGCTGGATCGCGTAGCCGACCAGCAGCGCGGCGATCAGGAACGCGCCGGTGACGAACACGAACGCGGTTTGCTGCTGGCGCCGCGCGCCGGCGATGTCGAGCAGCACCATCAGCGAGTCGCCGGCCTGCGGCGCGGGCCGCGACATCACGAGATAGCGTGTGCTGCGACCGGCGTGACGCGGATCCGGGAACGTGCCGAACCATGCGGCGGCGCTGCGGTCGCCGATGTGGCGGTACGGCAGCACGTCGACCGTGCGGCCCGCGTATTGCCGCGACGCCTGGATGTCGCGCTGCTGCTGCGCGGTGATTGGGCGCAGCGCGGTGAATTTCCACGCCGGCTCGGTCGAGATCACGACCACGCCGTTGCCGTCGACCACCATCGCGGCGACCCCCGGCGCGCGCCACGCGGATTCGAGCGGGTCGACGCTGATCTTCACGGCGGTCGCGCCGATCGGCACGCCGTCGTCGCGCACCGCGCTCGCGAAGTAGACGCCCGGCACGCCGGTGTTGGTGCCGATCCCGAAGAAGCGGCCGCTGCCGTGCGCCAGGGCATCCTTGAAGTACGGCCGGTACGACACGTTGGTGCCGACGAAGCTGATCGTCTCGTTCCAGTTGCTGGCGGCGATCACTTCGCCCTGCAGGTCGATCACGTCGACGGCACCGCTGCCCGCGTCGCGGTTCACGGCTTCGAGATACGTGTTCACGGTGTGCGTGAGCGCGGGCCGGTCTTGCGGCGCGGCGCGCAGCAGCGTGCGCACGCCGTCCTGGCGGGCGACCAGGCCGGGCAGGATCTCGAAGCGGCCGAGTTCGCTCTTCAGGCTCGATGCGTACAGGTCGAGCCGATGCGCGCCGGTTTCCTCGAGCGCGTCGATCGCGCGTTCCCATGCGAAATCGACGGCCGCGCCCGCCACGCCGACATACAGCACGGCGGCCGACGCCCACCCCCACCACGGGATTCCCTTGAAGCTCTTCTGCACGTTCGCCCTCATCGAAGCCCGCAACCGGTCGTCCGCAACCGGCCCCCGGAGCGACGCCCCGAACGACGCGCGCCGCGCGCCGGCAGGGCCGGCGGCGGCGCGTGCGAAGCAGCCTGCGCGACGGTGCGCGCAGCGGCGCGTCATCCGAAGTGCGCGACCAGGATCAGCGTCACCGTGACGACGATCGCGCCGCCGATGCGCGTCGCGATCTGCGCGAACGGCATCAGCTGCATCCGGTTCGCGGCGGTCAGGATCGCGACGTCGCCGGTGCCGCCTTGCCCGCTGTGGCAGGCGTTCACGATTGCGGTGTCGATAGGGTACATCTTCAGCAGGCGGCCGACCACGAAACCCGTGCCCATCAGCGTCGCGACGGTCGACACGATCGTGACGACGTTGACGATCGTGAAGGCGGCGGTCAGCTTGTCCCACGGCGTCATCGCGACGCCGATCGCGAACAGCAGCGGATACGTGACGGCGGTCGAGAAGAACTTGTAGACGACGAACGCGCCTTCCTGCAGCGGCGGCGACACCGCGCGCGCGAGCTTCACCAGCACCGCGAGGAACAGCATCGCGACCGGCGCGGGCAGGCCGAACAGCTTGTGCGCCATCAGGCCGACGAGGTACAGCGTGATCGCCGTGATGCCGGCGCCCGCGATGTGCGTGACGTCGACGTGGCCGCGGATTTCTTCGCTTTCCGGCGTCATGTCGCCGCTTTCGCCCACCTGCAGGCGGCCGTTGCCGGTCAGGTGCGGCAGGCGCTTGCCGAGCATGTCGAGCGCGCCCGACAGGATGATCGCGGTCAGGCTGCCGAGCATCACCGGCGGCAGCACCATCGCGAACATCTCGCCTTGCGGCAGGTGCATCAGTTCCGAATAGCCGATCGACAGCGGAATCGCACCTTCGCCGACGCCGCCCGCCATGATCGGCACGACGATGTACAGCAGCGTGTGGCGCGCGCCGAGGCCGAGCGCGGTGCCGACCGCCGTGCCGACGATCGCGGCCGCGACCGAGCCGGCGGCGAGCGGAATGAAGATCTTCACGAAGCCCTGGATCAGCACGCGCCGGTCCATGCTCAGGATGCTGCCGACGATGATCGACGCGATGAACAGGTACAGGAAGTTCGTCGACTTCGTGAACTCGACGGTCAGGTTCAGCACCGGCTTCGGCAGCACGTGGTAATAGGTGAGCGCCGACGGCACGAAGGTCGCGAAGATCGCGGCCGCGCCGATGTTGCGCAAGAGCGGCAGGCGCTTGCCGAGTTCCGCGCAGGTGAAGCCGAAGAACGCGAGCACGGCGATCGCCATCGAGATCTCGCCGGGCACCTTGCCCGTCACCGCGAAGCCGACGATCAGCCCGAACAGGATCACGTAGACCGGCAGCGGGATGATGCCGATGCGGATTTCCATCAGCTTCCACCAGCCTTCCGGCCAGAAGCGCTCGCGCGTGGCGGGACCGGCTTCGGCAATCGGCTCGGCACGGGTGGGGGTAGGGATTGAGGTCTGCAAGACGTGTCTCCTGATGTTGGAATGCCTGCATGGCTTCGCGGCATCGTGTGCCGTCTATTACGCAACCCCCGTGCCAGAAATTCGGCCTGCCGGAATATTTTCAATGCATTGATTCATAAAGGATTTGTTTCGTCTGCGGAAAGGGTTCAGCCGCAGGCTGGCCGAGATTTCGGAATTCGCCCGCCGGCCAGGCCGAGATTTCGGCCAACTGGCCACCCGGGCGGCCGCCCGCGCGGCGGATCGCGCGCCATATCGCCGCACGCGATTTTCTTCGCACAATCGCTTCGTAGACCGCCTTCCCGCCGCTCTCTATCATCGGCTGATCCTTTTCCGATGCGACGACGACTGTCCGGAGAACGCCCGCGCGTTCGCCGCGGCGTCGCTCATCCGTCGATACCGTCTTTGGACAGGAGAGTGGTTCCCATGCTGCATGCCGTCTTTTCCACCCGCTTTTCCCCCGGCCGCGTGGCCAGCCTGCTGGCCGCCGCGCTGCTCGGCGTCGCGATGCTGAACGGCGCGCGCGCCGACACCGCGCCGCTGAAGGTCGGCATCTCGACGAGCCCGCAGATCGATGCGCTGAAGATCGCCGCGAAGGAGGCGAAGGAGCAGGGCCTCGACGTGCGGATCGTCGAGTTCACCGACTGGAATACGCCGAACGCGGCGCTCGCGAACAAGGACATCGACGTCAACTACTTCCAGCACATCCCGTTTCTCGAGAACGCGAAGAAGCAGGGCGGCTACAACTTCGTGTCGATCGCGCCCGGCACGATCATGAAGATCGGCCTCTATTCGAAGAAGGTGAAGCGCTTCGACGAGCTGAAGGACGGCGCGCGCGTCGCGATCGCGAACGATCCGGTGAACGGCGGGCGCGGGCTGTTGCTGCTGCAGCGCGCGGGTCTCATCACGCTGAAACCGGGCGCCGACTACCGCGCGACGACGCACGACATCGTGTCGAATCCGAAACACCTGAAGATCATCCCGCTGGAAGCGTCGCAGCTCGCGCGCTCGCTCGACGACGTCGATCTCGCGCAGGGCTACCCGAGCTTCATCAAGCTCGCCGGCACGACCGACCCGAACAGCGCGCTGCTGTTCGACGGCACCGAGAACAAGAACTTCGCGATCCAGTGGGTCGTGCGGCCGGAGAGCGTGAACGATGCGCGCATCCGCAAGTTCATCGCGATCTACCAGCACTCGCCGGCGGTGCGCCGGGCGCTCGACAACGCGTTCGGCTCGCTGTACGCGATCGCGTGGTGACGGAGGCGACATGACGACGGCGAACCGCAAGAAGATCCTGCTCAACGCGTTCAACATGAACTGCGTCGGGCACATCAACCACGGGCTGTGGACGCATCCGCGCGACCGCTCCGCGCACTACACCGATCTCGACTACTGGGCCGATCTCGCGAGGACGCTCGAACGCGGCAAGTTCGACGGGATCTTCCTCGCGGACATCGTCGGCGTGTACGACGTGTTCGGCGGCGGCCCGGACGCCGCGCTGCGCGAATCGGTGCAGGTGCCCGTCAACGATCCGCTGCTGCTCGTGCCCGCGATGGCGCAGGTCACGCAACATCTCGGCTTCGGCGTGACCGCGAACCTGACCTACGAGCCGCCTTACCTGTTCGCGCGCCGCATGTCGACGCTCGACCACCTGACGAAGGGGCGCGTCGGCTGGAACATCGTGACCGGCTATCTCGACAGCGCCGCGCGCGGGATGGGCCTCGCGCAGCAGATCGGCCACGACGACCGCTACGAACGCGCGGACGATTACATGGACGTCGTCTACAAGCTGTGGGAACAGAGCTGGGACGACGACGCGGTGATCCGCGATGCGCACGCGCGCGTGTTCGCGCAGCCGGGCAAGGTGCGGCGCGTGAAGCACGACGGGCCGTTCTATTCGGTCGACGCGATTCACCTGAGCGAGCCGTCGCCGCAGCGCACGCCGGTGCTGTACCAGGCCGGTTCGTCGGCGCGCGGCGTCGAATTCGCGGGGCGGCATGCGGAATGCGTGTTCGTGAACGGGCAGAGCAAGGCCGCCGCGCGCGCGGCCGCGCTCGACATTCGCGCGGCCGCCGCACGGCAGGGGCGCGACCCGGCATCGATCAGGATTTTCGCCGGCGTGAGCGTCGTGACCGCCGAGACCGAACGTCTCGCGCGCGAGAAGTTCGACGAATACCGGCGCTACGCGAGCCCGGAAGCCGGCCTCGCGCATTTCGCGAGCTCGACCGGCATCGACTTCGCGAAGTACGGCCTCGACGAGCCGATCTCGTACGTGAAGACCGACTCGATCCAGTCGGCCGTCGACGCGATCTCGCGCAAGAGCACGACCGGCACGTGGACCGTGCGCCGGATGCTCGAACAGATGTCGCTGGGCGGCCGCTATGCGCCGATCGTCGGTTCGCCGTCGCAGGTCGCGGACGAACTGCAGTCGTGGATCGACGAGACGGGCATCGACGGTTTCAACCTGACGCGCACCGTGATGCCCGAGTCGTTCGAGGATTTCGTCGACTGGGTCGTGCCGGAACTGCAGAACCGCGGCGTCTACAAGGAAGACTACGATCCCGCCCCGACGCTGCGCGAGAAACTGTTCGGCGCCGGCGCACGGCTGCCGGCCTGGCACACGGGCGCGCGGCACCGGCCCACCGCCGCACCGGCGACGGAACCCGCGCATCCCGCGCATGCATGAACGTGACGGAGCGAAGCGATGACGCAATTGTTCGATACGCTGGGTTTCATCGAGGCTTCGGCCGCGCGGGCCGGCGCAGGCGCGCACGCACAAGGGGCGCATGACGAAGCGGCCGCACGCGCCGACGGCGCCGCCGTGTCGCTCGCGCACGTCGGCAAGGTGTTCTCGACGCCGCGCGGCCAGGCCGCCGCGCTGCGCGACGTGACGCTCGACGTGCGGCGCGGCGAGGTGTTCGGGATCATCGGCCGCAGCGGTGCCGGCAAGTCGACGCTGCTGCGGCTCGTGAACGGCCTCGAGCGGCCGAGTTCGGGCAGTGTGCGAGTGCAGGGCGTCGACGTCGGCGCGCTCGACGAGGACGGGCTCGTCGCGCTGCGGCGTCGCACCGGCATGGTGTTCCAGCATTTCAACCTGCTGTCGGCGAAGACGGTGTTCGAGAACGTCGCGCTGCCGCTGAAGATCGCCGGCGTGCCGAAAGCCGAGCGCACGCGCAAGGCCGAGGCGTTGCTCGACCTCGTCGGGCTCGCCGCGAAGCGCGACGCGTATCCGGCGAGCCTGTCGGGCGGCCAGAAGCAGCGCGTCGGCATCGCGCGGGCGCTGGTGCACGACCCGGAGGTGCTGCTGTGCGACGAGGCGACCTCGGCGCTCGATCCCGAGACGACGCAATCGATCCTCGCGTTGCTCGCCGACATCAACCGCCGCCTCGGGCTGACGATCGTGCTGATCACGCACGAGATGGAAGTGATCCGCGCGGTCTGCGACACGGTCGCGGTGATCGAGCAGGGCGAGGTCGTCGAAACGGGCCCGGTGTGGCGCGTGTTCGGCGATCCGCGCCACGGCGCGACGCGGGCGCTGCTCAGCACGCTCGTGCACGACCTGCCGGCCGAACTGGCCGCGCGCGTGCGGCCGTTGCCCGAGCAGGCCGCGCTGCCCGACGGCGCGCAGGTGGTGCTCGACGTTCGCTATACGGGCGAGAGCGGCGGCGAGCCGGACGTCGGCGCGCTCGCGGCGGCGCTCGGCGGTTCGGTGCGGTTTCTGCACGGCGGGATCGAGCGGATCCAGGGCCATGCGCAGGGGCGTCTCGTGATCGCGGCGTCGCCGCCCGCGGATGACGCGGGGCCGCCGTCGGCACGCGGCGGCGCGGTCGCGGCACTGCTCGAACGCGCACGCCGCCATGCGAACCACGCGGAGGTGCTCGGCTATGTTTGAACTCTGGTGGCCCGAACTGCTCGACGCGATCCGCGACACGCTGTCGATGGTCGCCGCGTCGGCCGCGATCGCCGCGCTGATCGGCATCCCGCTCGCGGTGATCCTCGTGACGACCGCGCCGGGCGGCATCTACGCGCGGCGCGGCGTGAACGCGGTGCTCGGCGCGCTCGTCAACGTGTTCCGCTCGACGCCGTTCATCATCCTGCTCGTCGCGCTGCTGCCGTTCACGCGCGTGCTGATCGGCACGACCATCGGCGTGTGGGCGGCCGTCGTGCCGCTGTCGATCGCCGCGATTCCGTTCTTCGCGCGGATTGCCGAGGTGAGCCTGCGCGAAGTCGATCGCGGGCTGATCGAGGCCGCGCTCGCGATGGGCGCGAAACGTCGCCACATCGTGTGGCACGTGCTGCTGCCGGAAGCGCTGCCCGGCATGCTCGGCGGCTTCACGATCACCGTCGTCGCGCTGATCGGCTCGACCGCGATGGCGGGCGCCGTCGGCGCGGGCGGGCTCGGCGATCTCGCGATCCGCTACGGCTACCAGCGCTTCGACACCACCGTCATGGTGACCGTGATCGTGATCCTGATCGCACTCGTTTCGGCCGTGCAAATCACGGGCGACCGCCTGGTCCGACGCGTGACCCGGCGTACCTGAGCGGCGCCACGAGCGCCGGCTCTTTTCATTGAAGACCCTGAGAGAACCATACCCATGACCTTACCTACCGGCGCGCCGCGCGAATGGAACGGACAATTCGAGGAAGCGCTGTTTCTGGACGTCGCGCGACGCCATCGCCCCGACTTCCCGGACAAGCTGGCGACACCGCCGCGCGAGCCTCGCGATGAAGACGAACGGGCCGCCGTCGCCGACTACTACACGAAGATGGCGTCGCACGACCTGTTCATCGTGCAGGTCGTCGCGAAGGCGATCGACACGCTGTTCCGCGACGACCCGCATTTCCAGCTGATCCTGTCGCGTCAGCTCGGCGACGACGGCGCGCACGCCGTGATCGGTCGCGAACGCGTGACCGAACTGACGGGCCGCGATCCGCTGCCGGAAGTCGATCGGCTCGTCGCCGCGCACTGGGAACGCATCGGAGACATCGCGGTGCGCGACGTCGCGGGCTTTCTCGCGTTCGAATGGCATTACGAACTGCACATCCTCGCGAAGCTGTGGATTCAGCGCAAGACCGGCCGCATCGCCGACGGCGCGATGCGCGAGCACGGCGAGAACCGGATTCGACCGGACGAGGAGTGGCATCGCGTGCAGATCGTCCAGTGGTGGTTCGACACGTTGAAGGCGCTGCCGGCCGCCGAGCGCGACGCGCTGATCGATCGCGTGATCGCGGCCGACGAGGAAACGCAGGCACGGCTCGACGGTTATCTGCACGACGAATATGCGCACACCGCGCACGTGTTCGGTGCCGATATCGCCGAATACCGCGCGATCTACGACGACTGGCGGCGCGAAATCCTGTCGCGGCTGACCGGCCGTCGACTCGGCGCGCTGGTGCCGCTGTCGAGCGATGTCGTTGCGCACGCAACCGTTGCACAGGAAGCCGTCGCATGAACGATCCTCGCGGCCCGGCGACGCTGGCGCCGGACTCCGACGCACGCGCGATCGACGCCGACGCGCTGGCGCGTGCGATCGACGCGCTGCGTGCGACGGCCGCCGCGCGCGACCGCGCGGGCGGTCATGCGGCCGACGAGAAGCAACGGCTCGCCGACGCGGGCCTGCTGACGCTCGCGGTGCCGCGCGAATTCGGCGGACAGGAAGCCGAGTGGCCCGCGATCTACGACACGATCCGGCGGATCGCGCGCGTCGACAGCGCGCTCGCGCATCTGGTCGGGTTCCAGGTCCTGCAGGTGGTGAGCGTCGACGTGTGGGGCAGTGCGGCGCAGCGCGAACGCTATCTGCGCGGCACGGTCGAGCATCGCTGGTGGTGGGGCAATGCCGTAAACCCGCTCGATACGCGGCTGGTGGCGACCGCGACGCCGGACGGCGGCTACCGGCTCGACGGCGTGAAGGGATTCTGCTCGGGCACGCGCGGCTCGCAGTGGATGACCGTGTCCGCGCATGATCCGGAAACGGGCCGCGCCGTGTTCGGCGTCGTGCCGACCGATCGCGACGGGATCACGGTCAACGAAGACTGGGATCCGGTCGGCCAGCGCCAGACCGACAGCGGCAGCGTGCGCTTCGACGGCGTGACGCTCGCACCGGACGACGTGCTGCACCGGTCCGAGACGCCGCCGACGCCGCGCGCGACGCTGCGCACGCTGGTGTCGCAGCTCGTGTTGACGAACCTGTTCGTCGGGCTTGCGGAAGGCGCGCTGGCCGAGGCGCGCGAATACGTGTTGGTGCACGGCCGGCCGTGGATAAACTCGGGCGTCGCGCAGGCGAGCGACGATCCCTATACGCTGCAGCGCTTCGGCGACATGCGCGTGCAGGCGGTTGCGGCGGCGTCGCTGGCCGACCGCGCGGCCGTCGCGTTGCAGCGGGCATGGACGCGGCGCGACGCGCTGACGGCTGGCGAACGTGCCGAAGTGGCGCTCGCGGTGTCGGACGCGAAGATCGTCGCGCAGCGCGCGGCGCTCGACAACGGCGAGGCGCTGTTCGATGCGTGCGGCGCGCGCGCGACGGCCGCATCGCTCGGCCTCGACCGCTTCTGGCGCAACGCGCGCACGCATACGCTGCACGATCCGCTCGACTACCGGCTGCGCGACGTCGGCCGGTTCGCGTTGACGGGGGAATTGCCGCAGGCGTCGCTGTATACGTAGCGTCGGCAAGCCGTCCGCCGACGCTACGCAGCTCGGTGTCGCCTACCAGCGATAGCCGACGCCCGCGCCGGCGCCGAACGAGCCGTGGCCCGACACCGCCGTCGTGATCGAGCCTTTGACGAGCCATTTCGTCGTCGCGACCGACAGGCCGACCGCCATCGCGCTTTGACCGCCGTACGTGCCGCCGCCGAGCGCAACGACCTTCTCGCCGGGCAGCACGGCCTGCGGCAGGTTGGCCATCGCGATCGCGCTCGCCGTGCCGGCGTTCGCGTCCTTGCGGTACTTCGACATTTCTTCGCGCACCGAATTGATCGCGCCGTTCAACTGGCGCACGTTGACGCCGTCCGTCGGCGCTGTGCCGTCGGCCACGTTGGTCAACTGGCGTTCGGCACCCGGCGCGCCGATCGAAACCGTGTTGTCGCGATCCGCGATCGAGTTCGCGCCCAACGCCACGGCATTGTTGGCGCTCGCGCGGCTGTTCGTGCCGATCGCGGTGGAGTCCGTGCCGGACACGTTCGAGCCGGTGCCGATCGCCGTGCCGTTCGTGGCGGTGACCTTCGAATTCGTGCCGATGGCCGTGCCGTTCGTCGCGGTGACGGTCGAATTCACGCCGACCGCCGTACCGTTGTCGCCCGAGACGTTCGAGCCGTTGCCGACCGCCGTTCCATTCGTGGCGGTGACCGACGTATTCGTGCCGATCGCGGTGTCCGTCGTGTCCGTCACCGTGCCGCTCGGGACGCTCGACGAGATCTTGCCGACGGTGGTGGTCAGCGCCGCGAGATCCGTCGTCAACGTCGAAACCTGGCTTGCGATCGAGAACAGCTGCGAACCGTTGACGGCGTCCGTGCTGGTTGAGCTGATTGCACCGGCCGCGACGTTCACGATCTGCCGCTCGGCACCGGCGCTGCCGACGCTGACCACACCGACCGGCGTGCCCGCGAAGCCGCTGTAGCTGACGCCGTTGAGCGTTACGCTGCTCACGGTCGTGAACGCGCGCGTCGCTGCATTCGAGCCCAATGCGACGGAGTTCGCGTCGGCGGCGTTCGCGCCTTCGCCGATGGCGACCGCGTTCACGGCGGATGCCGTCGCGCGGGCGATGGCCACGCTGCCGGTTGCGGACGCCGAGCTGTCGATGCCGAGCGCGACCGCATCGTTGGCGCCGGCGTTCGCCTGGAAGCCGAGGGCCGTCCCGCCGGCTGCCACGCTGCCCTTGCCGACCGCCGTCGAGAACGTCGCGGTCGCGCTCGCGCCTTGTCCGACCGCCGTTGCCTGGTCGACGGCCGAGGCACCCTGACCGAATGCCGACGCGGTGGCTCCATTGGCGATCGCGCCGTCGCCGACTGCCGTCGCCTGGATACCGGTTGCTCGGGTAAGCGCGCCGAGCGCCGTTGCGTGGTCTCCGTTGGCGGTGGAATTGCCGCCGACTGCGGTTGCCTGCGTGCCGGTCGCGCCGGCCATGCGGCCGATCGCGACGGTTTCGCTATAGGCGCCGGTCGACGAACCGGAGTTCGCCACCGCCGCGGTGCCGATTGCCACGTTGTCACAACCCGTTGCGGTCGCCGGATACGTGCTGCTTCCCGAGATCGCGATGTTGCCGACGCAGCCGCCCGACGTTTCGGTCGATGTGCCGTTCTGCACGTAGTCGGCCCGCGCCGGCGCGGAGGCGGCGAATGCGACCATGGCGGCGCTGACCGCGACGGCAAGCGTGGCCTTCGACTTCTTCGGTGCGCGTCGTGCGGAAAGTTCCAACCCTCGTTGATGCTTGTTCATTTCGTGTTCCCAGGCTCAATGTAAAAGTCGTGTTGTGTTTTGCACGGTCCGCGCACGATTTCACGCTCGCATCGAATCGTTCGTGTCTCTTTCGTGACAGGTGCCGCCTGTCCATCCGGCAAACAAAAGGTCTACTAATCAAATTCGACATTCGCCGGTATTGAAGAGACAAGAACCGCGCACGGATCGCAGCTACGTGCTTCGGTCGCGGCCACATCCGAACTTCGGGGATCCGAAGCTCGAGCCGCGACGACGCATTTTGATTGGCCTCGGCCGAGCCTATGTTTGCCGCGGCGTCTGAACGCTATGTTTCGGGAGAAACTCGGTCGGTGAGGGGGGCGGTGGTGGGCAGGTGGTGTGGCGCGCTCGTGCGGGTAGGCGTCTCGTCGTGCGGCACTTCATCGTCGAATTCCGTCCCGACCGTCATTGCGACGGCGGGAATGCCGTAGACATCGTCCGCGTGCGGGAACTCGGCTTTCTCGATCGATTTCATGTCGCCGGCGCGCGAGAGCGACAGCCGCGTACCGGGCGGCATCTCGATGCACGGCAGACGCGCGCTTTTCTCGAGCGCCGGATGCTTCGCGGTTTCTTCCTTTCTGATATTCGCCCCGGCCCGCCGCCCGATCGCCGCCAGGAACGAAATGCCGAGAACGATGAAGAAGGTGCCGGAGAAAATCGGGTGCCGCCGCCGGTGTGGCCCGGACGGCGAACGGCATTTCAGGATCTTGTACGAACGGACTTCACTGTAGTG
Organism: Burkholderia sp. RF4-BP95; assembly: GCF_001521985.1. Classification (NCBI taxonomy): domain Bacteria; kingdom Pseudomonadati; phylum Pseudomonadota; class Betaproteobacteria; order Burkholderiales; family Burkholderiaceae; genus Burkholderia; species Burkholderia sp. RF4-BP95. The sequence goes on from NZ_LOSX01000075.1 coordinate 34,545, forward strand.
TTCCGGCGCATCGATCCGATGACGGCAGCGCGCACGCCCTCGCTTTTCCGCATGCCTAGATCGGCAGACGTACCGTCTGCTTGATGCGCTTCAGCGGGATCTCGGTTTCGACGTTGCGTACGCCTTCGATCCGGGTGAGCGTCTCCATCTGAAAGCGCTGGTAATCGTCCAGATCCTTCGCGATGACGCGCAGCAGATAGTCGTAGCTGCCGGCCATCAAGTGGCATTCGAGCACCTCGGGCGCCTGCTCCATCTCGCGCGCGAAGCGTTCGACGGTGGTCTTGTCCTGGCGTTCCAGCGTGACGCGCACGAATGCCGTGAATCGCAGCTCGACGGCCGCCGGGTTCAGCAGGGCGACGTATGCGTCGATGACGCCCTGTTCCTCGAGCAGGTGAACGCGGCGCAGGCAGGGCGTGGGCGAGAGGCCGGCCTGCTGCGCGAGCTCGGCATTCGTCTGGTTCGAGTTTCGTTGCAGCGCACGCAAAATGCGCCGGTCGATGGCGTCCAGCTTGATTGGCATTTTTAGCTACCAAGAATGTTGATGTTGGAGAATAACGCCAAATCAAGCATCGAAAGTAGCTAATTTCGCAGCCATTCTCCACGGCAACTTGCCGATAATCCGATGACTGCCCGGCCCCGGAGGCGTGTGCGATTCCCGTCCGTCGCTCCCGGTGCCGCTTTCAGGAGAATTCCGATGCCGCATGTAGCCTGGTTGCCGTTCATGGCCACCTCCCTTCTGATCATTCTGACGCCGGGCCAGGACATGGTGCTCGTGATGTCGCGCACGCTATCCGGCGGCACGCGGGCGGGCCTCGTGACCGCGGCGGGCGTCAGCGTCGGGTTGCTCGTGCATACGATGCTCGCGACGCTCGGGCTGGGCGCGCTTCTTCAGGCATCCGAATGGCTGTTCACTGCATTGAAGATGATCGGCGCGCTGTACCTGCTGTACCTCGGCATCACGCTGCTGCGTTCGTCCGGCGAGCTGACGCTCGCGAGCGGTCGCGCCGCGCCGGCGTCCGGGTTGCGCACGTTCGCGCAGGGCGCGCTGTCCAACGTGTCGAATCCGAAGGTCGCGCTGTTCTATCTCGCGTTTCTGCCGCAGTTCGTGCCCGCGGGCGCCGCGCATCCGATGGTGTCGCTGTTCGTGCTCGGCACGACGTTTGCCGGCCTGACGTTTCTCGTCAAGGGGCCGGTCGCGCTGTTCGCCGGCCTGCTGTCGACGTCGATCCGGCGTAATCCGCGCATCCTGACCCGCATGCACCGGGTGAGCGGCGCGGTGCTCCTCGGGCTGGGCGTGAAGCTGGCGTTCGAGCGTCGTTGACGATGCTCACTAAGCCGGCAGCGCATCCGCCAGCGCGCGCATCGCGTCCGCCGTTTCCGGATTCGCCGGGAAAAACGCCTCGATCGCGAGTTCCGACAGCGTGACGTCGACCGGCGTGCCGAACACCGTCGTCGTGCTGAAGAACGTCAGTTCGCCGGCGGCCGTGCGCAGCCGCAGCGGCACCGCGATGTCCGCGTAGTCGGCGCGCGCATGCGTGTCGTCGGGCTGGCCGGCCGGTGCCGGATACGCGGCGAGTTCGTCGCGCAGCGCGTGCAGCGTGCGGTCGCCGCTCGCGTCGATCTGCCGTTGCAGCCGGTGCAGGATATGCGCGCGCCATTCGTGCCAGTTGACGATCTGCGGCGCGAGGCCGTCAGGATGCAAACTCAGGCGCAGCACGTTGACGGGCGGCTGCAGGAGCGCCGGATCGGCCTGCGCGACCAGCGCGCCGAGCATCCGGTTCGCGGCGAGCAGCGTCCAGTGGCGATCCACCGCGAGTGCCGGGTAGGGCTCGTGGCCGCGCAGCACGGCTTCGACCGCGTGGCGCGCTGCATCGAGCTGCGGATCGGAGAAGGGCCGCTCGCGAAACAGCGGCGCATAGCCAGCCGCGACGAGCAGCGCGTTGCGCTCGCGCAGCGGCACGTCGAGGCGCTCCGCGAGATGCAGCACCATCTCCCGGCTCGGCTGCGCGCGCCCCGATTCGACGAAGCTCAGGTGCCGCGCGGACACCTCGGCCTCCAGCGCGAGGGCCATCTGGCTCAGGCGCCGGCGTTGACGCCAGGTGCGCAGCAGCGAGCCGATGCCGGACGCGCGGCCGGCGGACGGGGGGAGCGATTGAAGGGCGGCGGTCGAGTTCATGACGAGGATGATAGGCAATCCCGCGCGCATCGGGCATTACCTGCGAGGTAAGCATTCCGGATCGATGTGCATCGGGTGTGCATCGCCGCCTCCGCCCGCTGCCGCCCGGGGCGCCCTTCCGCCCCCGCATTTCGATCCCGGATGCGCGCCGACGCTGCGTTACCATAGCCCTCGTGCCACCTGAGAGGCGGCACCGGACCCGCGACCACCACACCCGGGCCGGATGCCGCGCACATTCACAACAAGGCATTCCAGGGGAATCCAACAATGAAAAAACTCGCCGTCCGCGTCGCCTGCGTGGCGATGCTCGCGCTCGCCGCAACCGGCGGCCATGCGCAGACCGAAGCCGCGCAGGTCGAAATGAGGGCCGCCGCCGCGGCCGCCAACAAGGTCGTCGTGAAGGGGCCGGCCGATATCGACGTCAAGCACGAAGCCGTGCTGAAGCTGAAGGAAGGCGAATCGTTCGTGCCGGCCGCCGAAGCCGGACGCTACCTGCGCTCGATGGGCAACTCGATCGACGAATCGAAGCTGGTCGGCCTCGTGCTGCCCGAGGACCCGGACGCCGACTGGATCTCGGTCGTGTCGTTCGAGCCGAGCGGCTACATTCGCGACGACGACGCGAAGGACTGGAAACCCGGCGAATTGCTGAAGAGCCTGCAGGCCGGCACCGAGGAAAACAACCCGGCGCGCAAGGAGCGCGGGCTGCCCGAGACCGAGGTGGTCGGCTGGGCGCAGGCGCCCGCGTACGACGCCGCCACGCACCGGCTCGTGTGGTCGGCGATCATCCGCGACAAGGGTGCGGCCGCGAACGCGGAGAGCGACGGCGTGAACTACCGGACGCTCGTGCTCGGCCGTGACGGCTACCTGTCGCTGACGATGGCGTCGACGCTCGCCGATCTGCCGAAGTACAAGGCTTCGGCCGACGACCTCCTCGCGAACATCCGCTTCAACGACGGCAAGCGCTATGCCGATTTCAACAAGTCGACCGACCACGTCGCCGAGTACGGGCTCGCGGCGCTGATCGTCGGCGTCGGCGCGAAGAAGCTCGGGCTGCTCGCGCTGATCGGCGCGTTCGCCGTGAAGTTCTTCAAGATCGGCGCGGTCGCGTTGCTGGCAGGCGGCGCGGCGCTGAAGCGCTTCTTCGGTCGCAAGCCGAAGCCGGCGGCCGTGCCGGTCGTCGCCGATGCAACCGACGCAGCCGCCGTGTCCGGCACGGAGCGCAAGGAATGACGAAGCTGCTGCTGCTGATCTTCGGTGGCCTGAAGCTCGGCAAGGTGCTCATGTCGGCGGGCACCATGCTGGCGTCGATCGCGGTCTACGCGCTGTTTTACGGGTGGCGCTTCGCGGCCGGTTTCGTCGCGCTGCTGCTGGTCCACGAAGCCGGCCATTACGTGGCCGCGCAGCGACGCGGGCTCGACGTCGGGCTGCCGACGTTCATTCCGTTCGTCGGCGCGTGGATCCAGCTGAAGGAGATGCCGCACGACGCCGAAACCGAAGCGTACGTCGGGCTGGCCGGGCCGTTCGTCGGCACGCTCGGCGCGCTGGCCTGCTACGCGGCCGCGCGGCACTACGACAGCAACCTGCTGCTCGCGCTCGCCTATACGGGCTTCTTCCTGAACCTGTTCAACATGATTCCGCTGTCGCCGTTCGACGGCGGGCGCATCACGGCGGTGCTGTCGCCGCGCATCTGGTTCGCGGGCGTGCCCGTGCTGATCGCGCTGTTCGCGTACCGGCCGAGCCCGCTCCTGATCGTGATGGCGATCCTCGCGTTGCCGCAGTTGAAGCGCGCCTGGCGTTACGATCCCGACGCGCCGGAGAACCGCGCGTACTACACGACGTCGGTCGAGACGAAAACGACTTACGCGCTTTTCTACGTCGGCCTGCTCGCGTTTCTCGCACTGATGACGTCCGGCGTGCACGACATGCTGCGCGTCGCGCATTCGGCGGCCTGAGCGATGTCAGAACGGCGGCCGGTTGTGCGTGGCCGCCGTCGTCTTTGCCAGCCGCTCGGCAATTGCGCGATCACGTATGCCCCAGCTGAACGCCGCGACGGTGAACAGCATCGCCAGGATCCAGTAGCGCACGGCGGTGCGGCGGGCGGTGCGTGCAAGATCGATCGGAAGATCGCGAGGGGAGGTTTGATTGGGTGCTTTAACATACGTCGTCGTATGACATGGCCAGAAGTTCATGAGGCCTCGCCGAACCCGAAACTTCGGGTTTTCCCTTGGCGAAGCGGCGTGAAATGGCCAACATTTGGGCAAAGCCCGAAGGGATAAGGGTTTCGCGCAGAGTGTGGCAGGATCGACGATCGGCGCGAATCGTGAAATCGTGTCGGCAGACATCGTATCTGTTGAGCTACAATGAACCAATCATTCCCGAAACACGGAGCACACCCCATGCAACTGACTGGAGAGATGCTGATCGGCGCCGATGCGGTGGCCGGCTCGGCCGGTACCCTGCACGCGTTCGACCCGACGAAGGGCGCGCCGATCGATGCGCCGGCCTTCGGCGTCGCGACGCAGGCGGACGTCGACCGCGCGTGCGAGCTCGCGCGCGACGCGTTCGACGCGTACCGCGCGCAGCCGCTGGCGGCCCGCGCGGTGTTTCTCGAAACGATTGCCGACGAAATCGTCGCGCTCGGCGACGCGCTGATCGAGCGCGCACACGCCGAAACGGGCCTGCCCGTCGCGCGGCTGCAGGGCGAGCGCGGCCGCACCGTCGGCCAGCTCCGGCTGTTCGCGCGCGTCGTGCGCGACGGACGCTTCCTCGCCGCGTCGATCGATCCCGCGCAGCCCGCGCGCACGCCGCTGCCGCGCTCGGACCTGCGGCTGCAGAAGGTCGGGCTCGGGCCCGTCGCGGTGTTCGGCGCGAGCAACTTCCCGCTCGCGTTCTCGGTGGCCGGCGGCGATACCGCGTCGGCACTCGCGGCCGGCTGCCCGGTGATCGTGAAGGCCCATGAGGCGCACCTCGGCACGTCCGAGCTGGTCGGCCGCGCGATCCGCGCCGCGGTCGCGAAATGCGGGATGCCGGCCGGCGTGTTCTCGCTGCTGATCGGCCCCGGCCGCGTGACCGGCGCGGCGCTCGTCAGCCATCCGGCGGTGCAGGCCGTCGGCTTCACCGGCTCGCGGCAGGGCGGCATGGCGCTCGTGCAGCTCGCGAACGCCCGCCCGCAGCCGATTCCCGTCTATGCGGAAATGAGCAGCATCAACCCGGTCGTGCTGTTCCCGGCCGCGCTGGCCGCGCGCGGCGACGCGATCGCGACCGGCTTCGTCGATTCGCTGACGCTCGGCACCGGCCAGTTCTGCACGAATCCGGGCCTCGTGCTGGCGGTCGATGGCCCCGATCTCGACCGCTTCGAGTCCGTCGCGGCACAGGCGCTCGCGAAGAAACCGGCCGGCGTGATGCTGACGAGCGGCATTGCCAATGCGTATCGCAATGGCCGCGGCAAGCTGGCCGAACTGCCGGGCGTGCGCGAAGTCGGCGCGGGCGAGGCGGCGCAGACCGAATGCCAGGCAGGCGGCGCGCTGTACGAAGTCGCCGCGCCGGCGTTCCTGGCCGAGCCGGCGTTCGGCCACGAAGTGTTCGGGCCGGCATCGCTGATCGTGCGTTGCCGTGATCTCGACGAAGTCGCACGCGTGCTCGAGGCACTCGAGGGCCAGCTGACGGCCACGCTCCAGATGGACGCCGACGACAAGCTGCTCGCGCGCCGCCTGCTGCCGATCCTCGAACGCAAGGCCGGGCGCCTGCTCGTCAACGGCTACCCGACCGGCGTCGAAGTGTGCGACGCGATGGTGCACGGCGGGCCGTTCCCGGCGACGTCGAACCCGGCGGTCACGTCGGTCGGCGCGACCGCGATCGATCGTTTCCTGCGGCCGGTGTGCTATCAGGACTTCCCGGACGACCTGCTGCCCGAGGGGCTGCAGGAAAGCAATCCGCTCGGCGTTCCGCGGCTGCGGGACGGAAAGGCGGAGTGACGGTGCAGCGGCGCGGCGCGAAGCCGGGCCGCTTGCTGAACGACTGAAAGCGGGGGCGGCCGGCGGGTTGCCCCCGCTTTTTTCACGATGGCTTCCGCGTCGCCGGAATTTCTCCTACAGTAGCGGGGCCTCGGGCCGCCCGGCCCGCAGGCGAGCCTGAGAGACCACAAAATTCCAAGAGGGAACCATCCGATGAACATCAGCAAGCGCGGCGACCACCTGTTCGCCGCCGGATTGTGGAAGGCGATCGGCGACGTCGCGCATTCGGTGCGCAGCCGGATCGGCCAGTACAGCGAAGGGCGCGTGCTCGCGAATGCGCTGCTGGAATTCCAGCGCGACCTGGGCGGCAGCGAATTCGACGTGACCATCAACCAGGGGCGGCCCGTCACGGGCTCCGATGCGCATTCGCTCATGTTCGGCCTCGCCGTGCGACGTTTCCGGCAGGACATGGAAGCGCTGGTGTTCGCGCTCGAGCATCGCCGCAACATCGACGACCGCGACCAGAGCCTGCGCACCGAAGCGCTGATGCAGGCCAACAGCGCGCTTCTGACCGCGAAGCAGTCGGCGACGATCACGGTCGGCCGGTTCTTCGACGCGGTCGTCGATCGCGACGTGCTGGGGCAGATTCTCGGCGACGGGTCGAACGCACGCGTGCGTGCGGGTGCGCAAGGGCAGATCGAAGCGACCCGGATCAAGCTCGGCAACGTGCGTCACCGGATCATCGGCGTCATCGCGCAGATGTGACCGCGCGCATCGCGGCGGGATGCGTGGCATGACCGCCGCTGCAAACGACCGCGGCCGGCAGGCGCCGGCCGCGATGCAACACAGGCAACGAGCCGGCCGCGGTGTCGTCGAAGGCGCCGCGCCGGCCGTATCCGCTTACTGCGGGCCCATCTTCCTGATCAGCACGTCGAGTTCGGCCATTTCGGCGTCGGTGAGGTCGACGAGCGGCGCGCGCACCGGGCCCGCGTCGTGGCCGACGAGCTTCGCGCCCGCCTTCACGATGCTGACCGCGTAGCCCGCACGACGGTTGCGGATCTTCAGGTACGGCAGGAAGAATTCGTCGATCAGGCGGCCGACCGTTGCGTGGTCGTCCTTCGCGATCGCTTCGTAGAACGCCATCGCCGTCTTCGGGATGAAGTTGAATACGGCCGACGAGTACACCGGCACGCCGAGCGCCTTGTACGCGGCCGCATAGACTTCGGCCGTCGGCAGGCCGCCGAGGTACGCGAAGCGGTCGCCGAGGCGGCGGCGGATCGTGACCATGCTCTCGATTTCGCCGACGCCGTCCTTGAAGCCGATCAGGTTCGGGCAGCGGTCGGCGAGGCGCTCGAGCATGTCGGCGTTCAGCTTCGAATTCGCGCGGTTGTACACCACGACGCCGATCTTCAGCGCGCGGCACACCTGCTCGACGTGTTCGGCGATGCCTTCCTGGCTGGCTTCGGTCAGGTAGTGCGGCATCAGCAGCACGCCGCTCGCGCCGAGGCGCTCGGCCTCCTGCGCATATTCGATCGCGACGCGCGTGCCGCCGCCGGCGCCGGCCAGGATCGGCACCTTGCCCTTGCAGGTTTCCGTCGCGACGCGGATCACGTCCGAATACTCGCGCTGCGTGAGCGAGAAGAATTCACCGGTGCCGCCGGCCGCGAACAGCGCGGTCGCGCCATACGGCGCGAGCCATTCCAGACGCTCGGCATAGGTGGTCGGGCGGAAGCTGCCGTCCGCGTCGAAGTCCGTCAGCGGAAACGACAGCAGGCCGTGGGAGATGATCTGTTTGAGTTCTTGCGGTGAGGTCATGGTTGGGTCGTCCGTCTAGCGCGAGGGCTGGGTTCGTCGGGTACGCCATCCGAGCCATATTGGCGATGTCGTTGTATGTCATCGTACAACGCAGGAAAGCGCAGCGCAAGCGGTTTGCCGGCGGGTAAAGGGTAGGGTCTTTCCGGATAAGGGTTTACGCAGCATCGCGGGTTGACGTCGAATGTCATATGATGACTAACGATTTGGCTGGTAGCCTTCCAGGAATTCCAATGACTGCTTCCCCCCTTTATATCCGCGTGCACCCGGACGACAACGTCGCGATCGTCGTCAACGACGGCGGCTTGCCCGAGGGCGCGACGTTCGCCGACGGCCTGACGCTGCGCGAAGGCGTGCCGCAAGGGCACAAGGTCGCGCTGGTCGACCTCGCGGCCGGCGACCCGATCGTCCGCTACAACGTCGTGATCGGCTACGCGCTCACCGAGCTGCGCCGCGGCAGCTGGGTCAACGAGCGCACGATGCGCATGCCCGAGCCGCCGGGGCTCGACGACCTGCCGCTCGCCACGCGTGCCGCGCCGCCGCTGGCGCCGCTCGAAGGCTATACGTTCGAGGGCTTTCGCAATCCCGACGGTTCGGTCGGCACGCGCAACATCCTCGCGATCACGACGACCGTGCAGTGCGTGTCGGGCGTCGTCGAGCATGCGGTGAAGCGGATCAAGGACGAACTGCTGCCGCGTTACCCGAATGTCGACGACGTGGTCGGGCTCGAGCACACGTATGGCTGCGGCGTCGCGATCGATGCGCCCGATGCCGACATCCCGATCCGCACGCTGCGCAACATCAGCCTGAACCCGAACTTCGGCGGCGAGGTGATGACGGTGAGCCTCGGCTGCGAGAAGCTGCAGCCGGAGCGCCTGCTGCCGCCCGGCGCGATTCCGCTGGCGGCCGACGGCGCGACGGACAACGGCGGCGTCGTGTGCCTGCAGGACGCCGCGCACGTCGGCTTCAACTCGATGATCGACTCGATCATGACGATGGCCGAATCGCATCTCGAGCGGCTGAACCGCCGCCGTCGCGAAACCTGTCCGGCGTCGGATCTCGTCGTCGGCGTGCAGTGCGGCGGCAGCGATGCGTTCTCGGGGCTGACCGCGAACCCGGCGGTCGGCTTCGCGGCCGACCTGCTCGTGCGCGCGGGCGCGACGATCATGTTCTCGGAAGTGACCGAAGTGCGCGACGGCGTCGCGCAGCTCACGTCGCGCGCGGCGAACGAGGACGTCGCCCGCGAGATCATCCGCGAGATGGACTGGTACGACCGCTACCTGCAGCGCGGCCGCGTCGATCGCAGCGCGAACACGACGCCCGGCAACAAGAAGGGCGGCCTGTCGAACATCGTCGAGAAGGCGATGGGTTCGATCGTGAAGTCGGGCAGCGCGCCGATCGCCGGCGTCGTGCGTCCCGGCGATCGGGCGCGGCAGAAGGGGCTGCTGTACGCGGCGACGCCCGCGAGCGATTTCATCTGCGGCACGCTGCAGCTCGCGGCGGGGATGAACCTGCACGTTTTCACGACCGGCCGCGGCACGCCGTACGGCCTCGCGCAGGTGCCGGTGATCAAGGTCGCGACGCGCAGCGATCTCGCGCGCCGCTGGCACGACCTGATGGATCTCGACGCGGGGCAGATCGCGACCGGCGCGGCGTCGATCGAGGACGTGGGCTGGGAGCTGTTCCGGCTGATGCTCGACGTCGCGAGCGGCAAGCGCCGCACGTGGGCCGAGCAATGGAAGCTCGCGAATGCGCTGACGCTGTTCAATCCGGCGCCGGTGACCTGACGCGCGCGATCGAAACGGCAGACGATGCGGGCGCCTTCGGGCGCCCGTTTTTGCTTGCGGCGACGCGATTTCCTTACCTCGAACGTAATCGACCGCCCATGCGAGGCCGGCGACGATGGCGGCACGCGAACACGAAACGTCCGCGGCGCTGTCCTTCCTTTATCCAGACCAGGAGCCTCGCATGAACACCGCCCAAACCGTCCAGTCCGCACACGCCGATCTGATCGACCGCTATTTCGACGCGTGGAACGAGCCCGACGTCGCACGCCGGCGCGCGCTGATCGATGCGACCTACGCGAGCGACGCGGCCTATCGCGATCCGCTGATGGCCGGCGACGGCCACGCGGGCATCGACACGATGATCGCCGCGGTGCAGGCGCGCTTCCCCGCGTTCCGATTCCGCCGCACGACCGACGTCGACGGGTTCGGCCAGCATCTGCGCTTCTCGTGGGCGCTCGTGTCGCCCGACGGCGCGGCGATCGTGAAGGGTTCGGATTTCGGCATCGTCGATGCGTCGGGACGCCTGAAGTCGGTCACGGGTTTCATCGACGAAATGCCGGGCGCGGCGTCGTGACGTGAGCGATGCCTGCCCCGCGGCCGCCGGGATCGGGTAACTTATGCCATTCGTTCCCGATCCCGGAGACTTGCCCACATGCTGAAGAATCTCGATCCTCTGCTGCACGCCGACATCCTGCACACGCTGCGCGCGATGGGCCACGGAGATGAAGTGGCGATTTGCGATGCGAATTTTCCGGCGGAATCCGTCGCCGAGCACACGGTGGTCGGTCGCGCGCTGCGCATCGACGGCGCCGACTCGGCGCGCGTCGCGCGCGCGGTGCTGTCCGTGTTGCCGCTCGACACGTTCGTCGAGACGCCGGCGTGGCGGATGGAAGTGGTCGGCGATCCGGCCGCGGTGCCGCCCGTGCAGCGCGAGGTGCAGGCCGAAATCGATCGCGCGGAAGGGCGCGCCGTGCCGCTCGTGGGCGTCGATCGATTCGCGTTCTACGAACGCGCGCAACAGGCGTATGCGGTGATCGTCACCGGCGAGCTGCGCGGCTACGGCTGCTTCCTGTTCAAGAAAGGCGTGCTGCTGAGCGACGCCGGTTAAGGCTCGTTCCCTTTATTCGCGGCGGCGGCCGGGCGTCGTTCTTCGTGGTGCCGTCATGCCTGCGTCGCCGCTGCGGTGTAAAGATTTGCTACAACCTTTTTCTTGGACACCGCGAAAAGACCCTCTATGCTGGCCCATTTGCCGCGGGCCCGACAGGGCCGCGCGGCTCCGAACCGCGCGGGCACGCCCCGCGCGGACGGCCGAATTGCATACGAGGAGAGTGGCATGACGCGTTCCGTCGATTCCGGCGTCATTTTTTTCGCACGCCTGGCGCTGGCGGCGTTGTTCTTGTGGGGCGGTGTGATGAAGCTGCTCGGCTACAGCGATTTCATCGGCTATCTGCATGGGCTGAACGTGCCCTATCCGCAGGTGACGGGCCCGGTCGTCGTCACGATCGAAGCGCTCGGCGGCCTGCTGCTGATCGTCGGCTACAAGGTGAAGCCGCTCGCGTTGCTGATGGCGTTCTATACGGTCGCGACCGCGATGGTCGGACACAATTTCTGGGACGCGACCGACGCCGCGGTCCAGCACGACATGGTGATCCACTTCTGGAAGAACATCGCGATCGCCGGCGGCTTCCTGCTGCTGTTCGTGACCGGCGCGGGCGGCGCGAGCATCGACGCGCTGCGCCGGCCGAGTTCGTCGTACGGCGCGCTGCGCTGAGTCGAACCGGGCAGAACGGCGCGACGCTCGCACGTCGCGCGCCGCGCTGAACCAAATCAAAAGGGCCGAATCCCGCACATCGCGGGATTCGGCCCTTTGTTCATCCAGCGGGCGCATGCGCGCCGGGGTTCAGCGCGCGTCCTTCAGGTCCTTCGCATCCTTCGAGAACTGCACGGCGATCGCGCCGAGCACGCAGATCGTCGCGACATACACGACCGGCGCGAGCGGGTTCGACTTCATCATCAGCGACACGATCACCGGCGTCAGGCCGCCGAAGATCGCATACGCGACGTTGTACGAGAACGAGATGCCCGAAAAGCGCACGACGGCCGGGAAGCTTTTCACCATCACGAACGGCACCGCGCCGATCGTGCCGACCGCGAAGCCGGCGATCCCGTAATACAGCGGCAGCGTCGACGCGTCGGCCGCGACCTGCGCGAACAGCAGGTAGTAGCACGCGGCCAGCACGAGGCCGCCGATGCCGAGCACGCGCTTCGCGCCGATCCAGCCCGCGAGCGAGCCGGCGGTGATGCAGCCGGCCGTCAGGCACAGCGTCGCGATGCTGTTCGCGAACAGCGTGGTGGCGGGCGTCAGGTGAAACTGCTTCTGCAGCAACGCGGGCGTCATCAGGATCACGACGACGATCGCCGCCGACAACATCCACGTGAGCAGCATCGACACGATTACCGCGCGGCCGTGGTCGCGCAGCACGGCCTTCAGCGGAATCTCGGCCGCGAGCGCCTTCTTCGCCTTCATCTCGGCGAACACAGGCGTCTCGTGCAGCCAGCGGCGCAGGTACACGGAGAACAGGCCGAACACGCCGCCGAGCAGGAACGGAATGCGCCACGCGAACGCGGTGACTTCGGCGCCCGAGTAACGGCTGTTGATGCCGGCGGCGACCAGCGAGCCGAGCAGGATGCCGGCCGTGAGGCCGGCGGTCAGCGTGCCGCACGCATAGCCGATGTGGCGCGACGGCACGTGCTCCGACACGAACACCCATGCGCCCGGCACTTCGCCGCCGACCGCCGCGCCCTGCAGCACGCGGAACAGCAGCAGCAACACCGGCGCGAGGATGCCGATCGAGTCGTAGGTCGGCAGCAGGCCCATCAGCAGCGTCGGCACCGACATCATCAGCACGCTCAGCGTGAACATCCGCTTGCGGCCGAACAGGTCGCCGAAGTGCGCCATGATCACGCCGCCGAGCGGGCGCGCGAGATAGCCGGCCGCGAAGATGCCGAACGTCTGCAGCTGGCGCAGCCAGTCGGGAATGTCGTGCGGGAAGAACAGCTGTCCGATCGCGGGTGCGAAGAACACGAAGATGATGAAGTCGTAGAACTCGAGAGCGCCGCCGAGTGCGGCAAGGCCAAGAGTTTTATAGTCGCTGCGCGTGAGCGCGCGTTCGGCGGCGCGAGGCACGCCGCTCAATTCGGAAGCTTGCATGGTCAGGACGATCGGTTTTCGAATGTTGTTGTCGGTGCTGCGTCTCCAGAACCCGCTATCGGCATGGACTGGCAAGGCGCGGCTTGCGTCGTCGAGCGTGTGCCGAGCGCCGGATGGGCACGCGACACGCACCGTCGCACCGGGATGGGGCACGACGCAGACGAAGCGTCACAAAGCGGGTGGGGGGATTCTACAGGAGCGCGAAATGCGTGCGCGCGGGGCCGCGCCGAGGAATGCTTCGGACTTCGTCGGGACGAAACGCGCGCGGCGCGGCAGGCGGGTGAACCGCTTGCCGCGCCGCGCGCGTGACAGGGGCTGCTCGATCAGTTGCCGGCGATCGTGTCGACCGGCTTGAACGCGCCGTGCTCGACCTTGTAGATCGTCACCGGCGCATCCTTCAGGTCGCCCTTCGCGTCGTACGCGATGCTCGGCGCCGACACGCCCTTGATCGACACCTTGCCGAGATACGGCGTGTAAACCTTCGGGTCGGTCGAGTTTGCATCCTTCATCGCGGTGAGCAGCGCGATCGTGCCGTCGTACGAGTAGGGTGAATAAGTGATCACGTCTTCATTGAAGCGTGCCTTGTAGCGCGATGCGTAGCCGGCGAAGCCAGGCATCTTTTCCTTCGGCAGGCCGCCCATGTAGACGATCGCGCCTTCGGCCGCTTCGCCGCCGACCTTCAGGAACGTCGGCGAGCGCGACATCTCGCCGGTCACGAAGGCGGCCTTCATCCCGAGCTGGCGCATCTTGCGGATCATCGGCGAAGACTGCGCGTCGCCGCCGCCGTAGAAGATCGCGTCGGGGTTGATGCCCTTCAGGTTGGTCAGGATTGCAGAGAAGTCGAGCGCCTTGTCGTTCGTGAAATCACGCTTGACGATGGTGCCGCCGGCGGCCTGCACGGCCTTCGCGAATTCGTCGGCGATGCCCTGGCCGTAGGCCGTGCGGTCGTCGATGATCGCGATGCGCTTGAAGCGCAGCGTCTTCACCGCGTACGTGCCGACGATGCGGCCCGCTTGCGCGTCGCTCGTCAGCAGCCGGTAGGTCGTCTTGTAGCCGCGCGCCGTGTATTGCGGCGACGTCGCCATCGAGATTTGCGGCAGCCCCGCGCGATCGTACAGGTCGGACGCCGGAATGCTCGTGCCCGAGTTGAAGTGGCCGATGACGCCGCGGACGTTGTCGTCGATCAGCCGCTGCGCGACCGTCGTGCCGGTGCGCGGGTCGGCCTGGTCGTCCTGCGAGTCGAGCTGGAACGTGACCGGCTGACCGCCGATCGTCGGATGCGTCGCGTTGAAATCGGCGATCGCGAGCTGCACGCCCTTCTGCATGTCCGTGCCGTAGTTCGACTGCGGCCCCGTCAGCGGTGCGGCGAAACCGATCTTGACGACGTCGGCGGCGATGGCGTGTGCGCCCGACAGTGCGCAGGCAGCGGCCAGCGCGACGTGCGATACCTTCAGCTTCACTTTCACTTCCCCTTGATGGCGTGGTTGGGCCGCCGCCGGCCAGCGGGCCGGTGCGGTAAACCGGGCGAGACGTATCGGTCCGCAGGCCGTTGCGACAGCCTTGCGGTGTGTGCCATGCGCCGCGCGGGTTGTGCCGGAATCGGCGTGCGCGGCGTCGGCGGGATGTCGTCTCGTAACCGTTGATCGAAGTCTAGGTAGCGAAAATGCACGCGTCTTGCGCGTTCGATGCGCGGCCGGCGACGATTTCGGCATATCGTCGATAACCCTGATATATGCCGAAATCGTCATGTGGAATGCGCAATCGCGCCAAGACGCGACACGCCGGCATTTCTAGGATGGCGGGTCCGGGCGCGGGTTGTCGCGGCGCCGGCGGGGGTGCATCGATATCGCCGATGTTGCCGACCGAGGCCCGGCGCCATGCAGCGGGCCGATGCGAAATCGGCGCCGCCCGACAAGCGCGCCGCAGTGGTTGCGCGCACAACCGCACGGCGTACGATGCGCCGACGTATGCGGCCCCCCGATCGTCGCTGATCGTCGCTGATCGTCGCCGATCGGCGGCGCGTTGCTTGGACCGCCGTTCATCGCGCCGCCCGATCGCTTGTCCGAGATCGCCACGACGTGTTCTCGAGCGCGCTCCTATAATCGACGCCATCAGCCACTCCCTTCGCCAATGCCGGGATGACGACCTTTCTTGCCGCACCGCCCATGAGCCTGTCCGATACGCTGCGCTACCAGCCCGACAACGCCGATCTCGGCGCGATGCTCGCGCACTTCCGCCTGCTCGAGCCGGTGTTCGACGCACTGCCCGACGTCGCGTTCTTCGTGAAGGACGCGAACGGCCGCTACGCGCTCGTCAACCGCACGCTGGCGATGCGCTGCGGCTACAAGGACAAGCGCGACCTGCTCGGCAAGACGACCGACGAGGTGTTTCCGCGCCGCTTCGGCCGGACCTACTTCGAACAGGACATGGCGACGATCACCGCCGGCCAGCAGCTGATGGACCAGCTCGAGCTGCATCTGTATCCGGGCCGCCAGCCGGGCTGGTGCCTGACCTGCAAGGAGCCGCTGCGCGACGCGGCCGGCAAGGTGGTCGGTCTCGCGGGCATCTCGCGCGACCTCAAGGCGCACGAGGGATCGCATCCGGCCTACAGCAAGCTCGCCGACGTGGTGCAGCACATCCAGGATCACTACGTTCAGCCGTTGAACCTGAAGCAGCTTGCGCAGATGGCCGGGATGTCGGTCGCGCAGCTCGAACGCTACTTCCACAAGGTGTTTCACCTGACGCCGCGCCAGGTGCTGCTGAAAACGCGGCTCGACGCGGCCACGGCGCTGCTCGTCACGCACGACAAGGTGACCGACGTCGCGGCGCTATGCGGTTATACGGATCACAGCGCGTTCACGCGCCAGTTCAAGGCGACGGTCGGCATGACGCCGACGGAATACCGGCTGATGCTGCAGGACCGGGCAGGGTGAAGTGACGCGCCGGGCGGGCCGGCGGGTCTGAAGGATCGGGGCGGTGCGAGAGTACGAAGCGGGGAAAGGAAGCGGGAAAGCGGCGGCTCAGCGGTAGCCGAGGCCTTTCAGGACGGCCGTACCGTCCTCGGTCAGCCGGAAGCTCGGTGCCGTGTCGGCGTCGAGCTTGATCATCTCGACGAGGCCGGCTTCCTGCAGTGCGGGCAATTCGGGTTTGGCGTTCGCGCCGATCGGTGCGTGCAGCAGCACGAGCAGCGTCGCGATTTCATGATGGCTGAGCAAACGGCGCAGCATCGTCTTTTTCACAGGGGGGGCGGCCGGGCGGCCCGCGGGTGCATCTACGGCGCTCATCGCTGTCCTCCTTTTTCGAGATATCCATCGGGTACTGGTTGCGGATGGTGCCGTCGAAGACTTAAGCGATTCTTAAAACCGCGGTGGCCAAGCCGATGCTGCAGTGCGGCGTGCGTTACCGGATGTAACCTCCGCCCGGCGATGGTCTCCGGTGCCGAGCGGCCGGCCTTGCCGGGCGGGGCGCCGCCGCGGTATTCACCACGACGGTGCGTCCGCGCGTCGCACGTCGCAGGGTCGACGTAGTTTTCTCATTCGATTCGCCCCTGCGCGACATTCGCTTGCTCCCTTATTTCCTGCGCTGGGCCTGCGCGGCGAGGCGCACGGCCGCGTTGGCCGCGCCGTAGCCGTCGTAGCCGCCGCGCCGCTCGACGATTTCGAGCGAGAAGCGGTTGTCGACCAGTTCCGTATACGCATGCAGGAATTCGCCGCCGTCGTCGTCGCGGTCGTACAGCAGATGGTGGGCGCTCAGAGTCTCGATCAGTTCGTCCGGCAGCGCGTAGCGCGCGGCGAGATCGTCGTAATAGTTCGGCGGAATCCGCAGGAACGGCACGCCGTCGGCCGCGAACGCGGCGACCGTCTTCACGATGTCGTCGGTCCGGAACGCGACGTGGTTCAGCCCCGTGCCGTGATAGCGGTCGAGCGATTCGGCGACGGCCGTATGGCGGTCGACCGACGCATTCAGCGCGATCCGCACCGAGCCGTCGGCGCTGCGCACCGCGCGGCTGCGCATCAGGCCGTACGGATCGGGCACGAGCCAGCTGCGCTCGGCCTCGAAGCCGAAGGCGGTCTTGAAGAACAGGATCCACGTATCGAGCGCGTCGGCCGGCAGCGCGAGGCAGACGTGATCGATGCCCGTCAGCGGGCCGACCTCGCTGGGGCCGTCGATGTCGGTCAGCACGAAGTCCGATTCATACAGCGTTGGCGCGTTCGGCGTCTCGTCGACGAAGTATTCGAGGCTGCCGTCCGGCGCCTGCACGCCCGGCAGCACGCGCTCGTTCGGGCCGACGCGCCCTGAAAACGGCGCGTAGCCGAAGCCGGCCGCGCGTTCGAATGCCACTTTCGCATCGTCGACGCGGAACGCCGACGCGCACAGCGACAACCCGTGCTGCTGGAAGAACGCGTCGGCGAACGAGTCGCGCTCGGCGTTCAGCACGATCGACGCGGCGCCGTGCTGGAACAGCGTCACGTCCTTCGATCGATGACGGCCCGCGAGCCGGAATCGCATCCGGCCGAGCCATTCGCCGACGGTGGCGGCCGCCTGCGCGTCGACCGCGAATTCGATGAACTGGAACCCGACGTGCGCGGGCGGCGCCGGCGGCGCGAACAGCGGCTGGCCGGCGGCGGGCGCGCGGCCGTCCTGCGCGAGCCGCGCGCGCGTGAGTTCTTCCAGATAGAGCAGCGAGCGGTGGCCGTCGGCGGCCGTGATCGCGGTCGGCGCGGCGCGGAAGCCGTCGTTGAAGATCTCGAGCGACAGCGGCCCCGTATAACCGGACTCGATCACGCGGGCCGTGAAGCGCGCGAGGTCGAAGTCGCCCTGACCGGGAAACGAGCGGAAGTGGCGGCTCCATTCGATCACGTCCATCGCGAGCTTCGGCGCGTCGGCGATCTGCACGAACGCGATCCGGTCGCCCGGGATGTCGGCGATCGCGTCCGGAGAATCGTCGAGCGACAGCGTATGGAAGCTGTCGAGCGCGAGGCCGAGATGCGGGCTGTTCACCGCGTTCACGAGCTGCCATGCGTGGCTGTACCGGTTCACGACGCGCCCCCACGCGAGCGCCTCGTACGCGGCGACCACGCCGGCCTGGCGCGCGGCTTCGGCGAGCGTGCCGAGCTGGTCGACCAGCAGCGCGTCGTCCGCGATCGTGTCGGGCGCCACGCTGCTGCACACCAGGATGCGGTCGGTGCCGAGCGCGTGCATCACGTCGAACTTGCGGCGGATGCGGTCGAGATTGCGGGCGAGCTGGGCCGGGCTCACGCCCTCGAAGTCGCGAAACGGCTGGAACAGCACGATGTCGAGGCCGAGATCGGCGGCCATGCGCCGCACGTCGGCGGGCGATCCATCGAAGTAGACGAGGTCGTTCTCGAAGATTTCGACGCCGTCGAAGCCGGCGGCCTGGATGGCGGTGAGCTTCTCGGCGAGCGTGCCGGACAGTGACACGGTGGCGATCGAGCGCTGCATGGGCGAATCCTGCGGGTGAGCGGGGCGTGGCGTCGGCCGGATCGGGTCGGAATGAACCAGTCGTTGAACGACCTGCGGGCGCCACATCCCGAATTTACTAGGGGAGTATGGCGAATTATACAAACTAACTAGATGGTACAAATTAGCGAAAACCCGAAAAGACATTGCGCTTGCGCAAGCGCACACTAGCGCCAAATCTTGACGTCAAGGGGCGAAGTCGGCTAGCGATGCGCCCCCGTTTTAGGAGCAGAAACACCATGAGCAAGCACAAGGTGCTGGTGCTGAACGGCCCGAACCTGAATCTGTTGGGAACCCGCGAGCCCCACATCTACGGCGCGGAAACCCTTGCCGACGTCGAGCAGCGCTGCCGCACGGCGGCCGAGGGGCTCGGACTGGAGATCGACTTCCGCCAGTCGAACGCCGAGCACCAGCTGATCGACTGGCTGCACGCCGCGCGTCACGATACGCACGGCATCGTGATCAACCCGGCCGCGTATACGCACACGTCGGTCGCGCTGGCCGACGCGCTGTCCGCGATCGCGAAACCCGTGATCGAGGTGCATATCTCGAACGTGCATCGTCGCGAGGCATTCCGTCACCACTCGTATGTGTCGGCGGTGGCCGAAGCCGTGATCTGCGGCTGCGGCACCGAAGGCTACGTATTCGCGCTGCAGCGCCTGTCGACCCTTTTTGCGCAGGGAGCCGCACGATGAGCCGCCCGTCTTTTCTGATCGGCCTGATCGGCCAGGGCATCGGCGGTTCGCTGTCGCCCGCGATGCATGAGGAAGAAGGTTTCCGCCAGGGATTCGGCTACGTGTACCGGCGCATCGATCTCGACGTGCTCGGCGTGACCGCCGACGCGCTGCCGGAGCTGCTCGATGCCGCGCAGCGGATGGGCTACAACGGGCTCAACATCACGCATCCGTGCAAGCAGCGCGTGATCGAGCACCTCGACGTGCTGTCGGACGACGCGCGCGCGCTCGGCGCGGTGAACACGGTGCTGTTCAAGGACGGCAAGCGGATCGGCCACAATACCGACTGGTCGGGTTTCGCGAAGTCGTTCCGTCGCGGGTTGCCCGACGCGTCGCTCGAGCGTGTCGTGCAGCTGGGCGCGGGCGGCGCGGGTGCGGCCGTCGCGCATGCCGCGCTGCAGATGGGCGCCGCCGAACTGACGATCTTCGACGTCGACGGCACGCGTGCCGTCGCGCTCGCGGGTGAGCTGCAGCAGCGCTTCCCGGCCGCCCGGGTCACGCCGGGCAGCGATCTCGCGGCCGCGATGCAGGCCGCGACCGGCCTGATTCATTGCACGCCGACCGGCATGGCCAAGCATCCGGGCCTGCCGCTGCCGGCCGAGCTGCTCCGCGCGGGAATGTGGGTCGCCGACATCGTGTATTTCCCGCTCGAAACCGAACTGATCCGCGCCGCGCGCGCGGCCGGCTGCGCGACGCTGCCGGGCGGCGGGATGGCCGTGTACCAGGCCGTCGATGCGTTCGAGATCTTCACCGGACGAACGCCGGACGACGAGCGGATGTTCGAACACTTTCAGTCGCTCGTCGCACGCTGACCCTTCTACCGACTAGCTGAAAAATAGACCAGGAGACAACCATGCAGCACACCACCCACACGAACGCCGCGCCCGCGGCGGCCGGCACGGTCCGGCGGACCTCGGCGCGCTACAAGATCCTCGCGCTGCTCGCGATCGGCACGATGATCAACTATCTCGACCGTACCGTGCTGGGGGTGGCTGCGCCGCAGCTCACCAAGGAGCTCGGCATCAACGCGGCGGTGATGGGCATCATGTTCTCCGCGTTCTCGTGGACGTACGTCGCGATGCAGGTGCCCGGCGGTCTGTTCCTCGACCGCTTCGGCAGCAAGATCACTTATTACTGGTCGATGACGCTGTGGTCGCTGTGCACGCTGCTGCAGGGCTTCGTGCCCGGTGTCGGGACGCTGCTCGCATGCCGGCTCGGCCTCGGCGTGACGGAAGCGCCGTGTTTCCCGACCAACAGCCGGGTCGTCGCGACGTGGTTCCCGCAGAACGAGCGCGCGATGGCGACCGGCACCTACACCGTCGGCGAGTACATCGGCCTCGCGTTCTTCAGCCCCGTGCTGTTCGCGCTGATGGGTGCGTTCGGCTGGCGCTCGCTGTTCTGGGTCGTCGGCGCGGTCGGCATCGTGTTCGGTCTGGTCTGGTGGAAGTTCTATCACGAGCCGCGCAACCATCCGGCCGCTAATTCGGAAGAACTCGCGTACATCGAAGCGGGCGGCGGTCTCGTGCACGGCGCGCGCAAGGACGGCGACAAGGGCGGCAAGCCCGCGCAGGCCAAGTTCAGCTGGTCGATGGCCGGCCGGCTGCTGAAGAAGCGCCAGCTCGCGGGTATCTGCCTCGGCCAGTTCGCCGGCAACTCGACGCTCGTGTTCTTCCTGACCTGGTTCCCGACCTATCTCGCGACCGAGCGCCATATGGGCTGGCTGAAGATCGGCTTCTTCGCGATCATGCCGTTCATCGCCGCGTCGGTCGGCGTGATGTTCGGCGGGATCTTCTCCGACTGGCTGCTGCGCCGCGGCAAGTCCGCGAACCTCGCGCGCAAGCTGCCGATCATCGCCGGCCTGCTGCTCGCGTCGACGATCATTCTCGCGAACTACGTGCAAAGCAACGAAGCCGTGATCGCGATCATGTCGGTCGCATTCTTCGCGCAGGGGATGGCCGCGCTCGGCTGGACGCTCGTGTCCGACATCGCGCCGGACGGCCTGCTCGGCGTGACCGGCGGCATCTTCAACTTCGCGGCGAACCTCGCGGGCATCATCACGCCGCTCGTCGTCGGCTTCATCGTCGCAACGACCGGATCGTTCGTCGGCGCGCTCGTGTTCATCGGCGTGATCGCGCTGATCGGTGCGCTGTCGTACATCTTCGTCGTCGGCGACATCAAGCGGATCGAACTGTAAGTACCGGCTCCACGCACTCTCGGTGCGTTCGCCCGGCGACCTGTGGGTCGCCGGGCTTTTTTGTTTCTGCGTTCCCCGCTTGCGGGCCCGGGCATGCGTCAGCGCTCACGCGCGCTGCGCGGCAATCCCGAGCGATTCGACCGCGAGCGCGATCGCCGCGACCGCACGCCGGATGTCGCCGGCATCGATCGCGCCGATGCAGCCGACGCGGAACGTCTCGCGTTGCGTCAGTTTGCCCGGATACAGGATGAAGCCCGCGTCGCGCACCGCGTCGTAGAAGCGGCGGAAATCATAGGCCGGATGGTCGGGCGCATGGAACGTGACGATCACCGGCGCCTGCACGCTGGCGTCGAGGAACGGCGTGAAGCCGAGCGCGCGCATCGATTCGATCAAGGTCCGGCAGTTCTCCGCATAGCGCGCGCCGCGGGCTGGCTGGCCGCCTTCGGCCAGGTACTGGTCGAGCGCGGCGCGTAGCGCGGCGATCACGTGGGTCGGCGGCGTGAAGCGCCATTGGCCCGTCTTGCGCAGGTAGGCGTACTGATCATGGAGATCGAGCGCGAGCGACGGCGAGTTGCCTTCGCACGCGTCGAGCGCATCGCGCCGCACGATGGCGAACCCCATCCCCGGCACGCCTTCCAGGCACTTGCCGCTCGCCGAGATCAGCGCGTCGATCCCGCTGTCCGCCAGCGCGATCGGCAACGCGCCGAATGAACTCATCGCGTCGACGATCAGCCGCTTGCCGTGCCGCCGGCACGCGGCCGCGATTGCGTCGAGCGGATTCAGGATGCCGGCGCTCGTTTCCAGATGCACCAGCGCGACGTGCGTGATGCGCGGCTCGCGCGCGAACGCGGCTTCGATCGCCGCCGGGGCGACCGCGGCGTCCTCGCCGAACGGCAGCGCGATCGCCTCGATGCCGAGCCGGCCGAGGATCTTCAGGATGCGCGCGCAATACGCGCCGTTGTCCGGCACCAGCACGACGCCGTCGCGCGGCACCAGCGTGCCCAGCGCGGCCTCGACCGAAAACGTGCCGCTGCCTTGCATCGGCACGCACGCGTATTCGTCGCCGCCGCGCGCGATCGTGACGAGATCCGCGCAGACGCTGGCCGTCAATTGATTGAAAGCGGCGTCCCACGAGCCCCAGTCATGTTGCATTGCGTGGCGTGTTGTGGCGGACGTGGTGAGCGGGCCGGGCGTGAGCAGAATCGGGGCGGGCATGGCTTTTTCTCCAGCAAAGATCGGACGAAACGCCGGGTTGGCATTTCTGGGCGACTTGCATGATATTGGCAAAATGTGTCATTTTGTGGAAATTGTGGCGCGCGTCACGGCGTTGTCATCGAACGCTGTGATCCTTCGGTTGCCGCGCGAGACCACCTGCAGCGCGGCAGCGAGGCAGGCCGGTCGTCGGTCTGTCCGACTGAAAGGAGCCGGATCGTGCCCCGGCCGTTTGGTGTTCCGCCTACGGAGAAGTGAGATGACACTGCAGAATTCCTCGCGCGCCGCTGCCGGCGCGTTCCGCAAGCTCGCGCTGGCCGCCTGCGCCGCCGGTCTGCTGCAAGGCGCCGCGATGCCCGCGCATGCGGCGAACGCGGTCGTGCTGTATACGGCGGACGGTCTCGAGAATCTCTATCGCGATGTGCTGCCGGCGTTCGAGAAGAAGGAAGGCGTCAAGGTGAACATCGTGACGGCGGGCAGCGGCGAGGTCGTCAACCGCGCGAGCATCGAAAAGAACTCGCCGAAGGCGGACGTGATCGTCACGCTGCCGCCGTTCATCCAGCAAGCCGGCCAGATGGGCCTGCTGCAGCCGTACCAGAGCGTCAACTACAAGAACGTGCCGGCGATCGCGAAGGCGGAAGACGGCACGTGGGCGACGTTCGTGAACAACTACTTCTCGTTCGCGATCAACCCGGACGTCGTGAAGAACCAGCCGAAGACGTTCGCGGACCTGTTGTCGCCGGCCTACGCGGGCAAGGTCGCGTACTCGAACCCGGCCACGGCCGGCGACGGGATGGCCGTGCTGATCCTGACGACGTCGCTGATGGGCGAGGACAAGGCGTTCGACTACCTCGCGAAGCTGTCGCAGAGCGTGAAATTCCACACGAAGGGCACGGGCTACCTGAACGTGCTGCTGTCGCGTAACGAGATCAGCGTCGCCAACGGCGACCTGCAGATGGATCTCGACGACGCCGAGCACGGCGCGCTGGCCGTCAAGCCGATCTTCCTGGCCGCGAAGGACGGCGACCAGCCGACCACCTTCCAGCTGCCGTACGGCATCGGCCTGATCAAGAGCGGCCCGAACCAGGACGCCGGCAAGAAGCTGATCGACTACCTGATGTCGACGGATGTGCAGTCGAAAGTGCCGGACATGTACGGCATCCCGGGCCGCACGGACGTGCCGCTGGCCGGCAAGAACGGCGAAGCGGTCAAGAAGGCGATCGCGGGCGTGAAGCTGATCCCGGTCGACTGGGCGCAGGTGATGGCGAAGAAGCCGGTGTGGATCGAGCGCTGGAAGAAGGACGTGATCGGCAGCTCGGGCAAGCAGATCGACGTCGTCAAGCCGAAGTGATCGGCACACGCCGCCTGTATTAGTGAGCAAGAGGATGAACCCGGTGGAAACCACCCTGACCCATCCCGGCGCATTCGGCGCCGCCGAACCGCGCGCCACGCTGCGGTCCGGCGCGCCGGGCGGCGTGCAGATCGAACACCTGAGCGTGCGCTACGGCGCACGCACGGTGCTGGAAGATCTGTCGCTGTCGATCGGCGCCGGTGAATTTCTGACCGTGCTCGGCAAGAGCGGCTGCGGCAAGACCACGCTGCTGCGCTTCATCGCCGGGTTCGTGAAGGCCGATGGCCTGACCGGCACACTGACCGTGGCCGGACGCGACCTGACCCATGCGCCGCCGCACAAGCGCAATCTCGGTCTGTTGTTCCAGAATTACGCGCTGTTCCCGCACCTGTCGGTGTTCGAGAACGTCGCATTCGGGCTGCGCGCGCGCGGGATGGCCGCGTCGGAAGTGACGCGCCGCGTCGCCGACGCGCTGAAGCTCGTGCAGCTCGGCGAGGCCGGCCACCACCTGCCCGCGCAACTGTCGGGCGGGATGCAGCAGCGCGTCGCGCTGGCCCGCGCGCTCGTGATCGAGCCGGACGTGCTGCTGCTCGACGAACCGCTGTCGGCGCTCGACGCCAACCTGCGCGCGTCGGTGCGCAGCGAGCTGAAGGCGCTGCACGAGCGCCTGCCGAACCTGACCGTCGTCTGCGTGACGCACGACCGCGACGACGCGCTCGTGCTGTCCGACCGCGCGCTGCTGATGCGCGACGGCCGCATCGCGCAGCTCGGCACGCCGCAGCAACTGTACGACGCGCCGCGGGACGGCTACGTCGCGCGCTATCTCGGCCCGGCCAACCTGCTGCCGCCGCACGTGATCTTCCCGCTCGGCGACCCGCGTCACGATGTGCGCGGCAAGGTCGCATGCGTGCGTCCCGAGCGCCTGACCGTGATGCCGCTCGCGGCGGGCGGCCTGCACGGCACGGTGTCGTCGGTCGAATGGCAGGGCGCCGACCTGTCGATCGCGGTCGTGATCGACGCGGCGCCCGACGAACCCGTGCGCGTCACGATGCAACGCGGTCGCGGCGCGGCTCCCGAGCGCGGGGCGCGCGTTTCCCTGCATTGCGAGGCAGACGATGTCGTCCTTATCGCGCCCTGAAGCCGGCCTGCCGCCGCACGTGCTCGCGTCGGCCGCCGCGCATGCCGCCGCCGCGCGGCGCCGCAAGCGCATGGGCGATCTGCACCTCGCCGCGCTCGCGATCGTCGTGCTCGGCCCGCTCGTCGTCTATCCGCTGGTGCGGCTCGTGCTGCTGAGCGTGTCCGGCGATCACGGGATGAGCTTTGCCGCGTACCGGACGTTCTTCGGCAACCCCGATACGCGCAACGTGCTGCTGACGACCGTCGGCGTGCTGTTCGCGAGCGCCGGTACGGCGTCGGTGCTTGGCGTGCTGCTGGCCGCGCTGCTGTTCTTCAAGCCGTTTCCGGGCGCATCGCTCGTCACGCGCTTCCTGGAACTGTACGTCGCGTTCCCGTCGTTCCTCGTCGCGTTCACGCTGATCTTCCTATACGGCTCGCAAGGCTCGATCAGCATCGCGCTGCAGCACCTGTTCCATCTCGAGACCCCGCCGCTCGATTTCCTGTTCGGCATCGGCGGCGTGATTCTCGCGCAGACCGTGTTCTATACGCCGTTCGTCGTGCGGCCGACGCTCGCGTCGTTCGCGACGCTCGACCTGCGCCTGATCGAGGCGGCACGCAGCCTCGGCGCGTCCGGCTGGATGCTCGCGCGCCGCGTCGTGCTGCCGATCGCGTGGCCGGGCATCGCCGCCGGCACCGTGCTGTGCTTCCTGCTGACGCTGAACGAGTTCGGCATCCTGCTCGTGCTCGGCAGCGCGCGGCTCGTGACGCTGCCGGTCGCGATCTACAGCAGCGCGACCGTCGACCTCGACCTGCCGACCGCATCGGCCGGCGCGGTCGTGATGCTCGCGCTGTCGCTGGCGCTTTATGCGGTTTATCGCCGGGTAAACCGGCGTGCGACGGGAGGGAACGATGTCCGCTGAATTTCGTATCGGGCAAGCCGTGCCGCGCCATCGGATCGGCTGGGGCGACACGCTGCTCAAGCATGCGTCGCGCGTGGCGCTCGCGCTGGCCGCGTTCGCCTGCTTCTGGCTGTTCGTGCTGCCGGTCATCGTCGTTGCACTGTCGAGCGTGTCGACGCAGTGGTCGGGCACGATCCTGCCGGCCGGCTACAGCCTGCGCTGGTTCGAGCGGCTCGGTTCGCCGGAATATGACGCGCTGCTGACGAGCCTCGAGATCGGCTTCGGCGTGTCGGCGATCGGCACGATCCTCGGGCTGTGGCTCGCACTCGCGCTCGAAGGGCGCGACCGGCGCGGTCTCGGCGCGGTGGTCGATGCGCTCGTGATGGTGCCGAACGGCGTGCCGAGCGTCGTGCTCGGGCTTGCGGTGCTGATCGCGTATCACCAGAAGCCGCTCGACCTGTCGAGTTCCGCCGCAATCGTCGTGCTCGTGCAACTCGCGCTGATTCTGCCGTTCTGCTATCGCTGCGCGGCCGCCGCGCTGCGCCCGGAGCTGACCGTGCTGCGCGAAGCCGCGGCGAGCCTCGGTGCGCCGCCCGCGATGGTGCTGCGCCGCGTACTGCTGCCGCAACTCGTGCCGGCGCTGCGCGCGAGTCTCGCGCTCGGCTTCGCGCTGTCGCTCGGCGAACTCGGCGCGACGCTGACCGTCTACCCGCCGGGTTTCGCGACCGTGCCGATCGTCGTGATCGGTCAGGTCGAGCGCGGCTACTACCTTCCGGCGTCGGCGCTGTCGCTGCTGATGCTCGGCGCGTCGCTCGCGGCGCTGCTGCTGATCGCCGCGCGGGTGCCGCGCGGCAAGCGGGCGGCATCATGAACGCCGCGTTCGCATTGCGGCAGCCCGGCGAGCAACCGGCCGCCGGCAAGGTATCGGCGGATCTCGCGGGGCGTTCCGTCGACGTCAACGGCCGGCGCTACCGGCTGCCGGTCGAACCGACCGTCGTCGTCTGCGTCGACGGCTGCGAGTACGATTATCTCGAGCGCGCGGTGGCGGCGGGCGTCACGCCGTTCATCGGCAGGATGATCGCGGAAGGCACGGCCTGGCGCGCCGACTGCGTCGTGCCGACCTTCACCAACCCGAACAATCTGTCGATCGTCTGCGGCGTGCCGCCGGCGGTCCACGGGATCTGCGGCAACTACTTCTGGGATCCGGCCGCCGACGGCGGACGCGGTGCCGAAGTGATGATGAACGACCCGGCCTACCTGCGCGCCGGCACGCTGCTCGCGGCGGCGTCCGGCGCCGGCGCCCGGGTGGCCGTCGTCACGGCGAAGGACAAGCTGCGCCGGCTGCTCGGCTGGCAGATGAAGGGCATCTGTTTTTCCGCCGAGAAGGCCGCACAGGCGAATCTCGCGGAAAACGGGATCGTCGACGTGCTCGACTGGGTTGGCCTGCCGTCGCCCGACGTGTACAGCGCGGCGCTTTCCGAATTCGTGTTCGCGGCCGGCGTGCGGCTTGCGCAAACGCGCCAGGTCGACCTGATGTACCTGTCGACCACCGATTACGTGCAGCACAAGTGCGAGCCGGGCAGTGCCGGCGCGAACGCGTTCTACGCAATGATGGACGGCTATCTCGCGCAACTCGACGCGCTCGGCTGGGCGATCGGGCTCACGGCCGACCACGGGATGAACGCGAAGCACGATCCGGCAACCGGCCGCCCGAACGTGATCTATCTGCAGGACGCATTCGACGGTTGGTTCGGCGCGCGGGCCGCTCGCGTGATCCTGCCGATCACCGATCCGTACGTCGTGCACCACGGCGCGCTTGGCTCATTCGCAACCGTCTACCTGGCGCCCGGCGTCGACCGGACCGAAGCGATGTGGCGCGTTGGCGGGATCGACGGCGTCGAGCTCGTGCTCGACAACGCGGAAGCCGCCGCGCGCTTCGAGCTGCCGGCCGACCGGATCGGTGACCTCGTCGTGATCGCACGGCGCGACATGACGCTCGGCACGCGCGAGCGCGAACACGACCTGTCCGGCCTGACCGTGCCGCTGCGTTCGCACGGCGGCGTGTCCGAGCAGGAAGTGCCGTTGCTGTTCAACCGTCGGATCGAGCGGGACGATCCTGTACGTCGTCCGCGCAATTTCGACGTCTTCGATTTCGTGCTGAACCGGGTCGCGTCATGATGGCTCATCCCCGACAGGATCACCCCGCCTTTCGCGCCGAGGCGCTGCGCTGGTGCGGCACGCGTGCGACGCGCGACCGTGTTCTCGACGTCGCCGATCCGTATACCGGCACGCGTGTCGGCACGGTGCCGCTGGCGAGCGTCGACGACGTGCGCGCCGCGTTCGACTACGCGATGGCGTACCGGCCGGCGCTCACGCGCTACGAGCGTTCGCAGATTCTCGAACGCGCGGCGGCGTTGCTGCGCGAGCGTACCGAGGAAGCATCCGACCTGATCACGCTCGAATCGGGATTGTCGAAACGGGATTCGCGCTACGAGATCGGCCGCGTTGCCGACGTGCTGAAGTTCGCGGCGGTGGAGGCGCTGCGCGACGACGCGCAGAGCTTCTCGTGCGACCTGACGCCCCACGGCAAGGCGCGCCGCGTGTTTTCGCAGCGGCAGCCGCTCGACGGCGTGATCGTCGCGATCACGCCGTTCAATCATCCGATGAATCAGGTCGCACACAAGATCGCGCCGGCGATCGCGACCAATAACCGCGTGATCGTAAAGCCGTCGGAGAAGGTGCCGTTGTCGGCGTTCTATCTGGCGGACCTGCTCTACGAGGCCGGCTTGCCCGAGCCGATGCTGCAGGTACTGACCGGCGACCCGCGCGAAATCTCGGACGAACTCGTCACGCATCCGCACGCATCGCTGATCACCTTTACGGGCGGTGTGTCGATCGGCAAGGCGATCGCCGCACGGGCCGGCTACCGGCGCATCGTGCTGGAACTCGGCGGCAACGATCCGCTGATCGTGCTCGACGACGCCGATCTGGAACGTGCCGCATCGCTGGCCGTGCTCGGCTCGTACCGGAATTCGGGGCAGCGCTGCACGGCCGTCAAGCGGATCCTGGTGCAGCGCTCGATCGCGCCGGCGTTCACCGAGTTGCTCGTCGAGAAGACACGCGCATGGAAATATGGCGATCCGTTCGATCCCGCGAATGAAATGGGCACGGTGATCGACGACGCGGCGGCGCGACTGTTCGAGGCGCGGGTCGGCGAGGCGGTCGAGCAGGGGGCGCGCCTGCTGATCGGCAACGTGCGTCGCGGGGCGCTCTATTCGCCGACCGTGCTCGACAACGTCGATCCGTCGATGACGATCGTGCGCGAGGAGACCTTCGGCCCCGTCTCGCCCGTCATCGCGTTCGACACGATCGACGACGCGATCCGGATCAGCAACGGCACGGCGTTCGGGCTGTCGTCGGGTGTCTGTACGGACAGTACGGCCGCGGTCGTGCGGTTCGTGAACGAGCTGAACGTCGGGACGGTGAATGTCTGGGAAGTGCCCGGATACCGGATCGAGCTGTCGCCGTTCGGCGGGATCAAGGATTCGGGGCTCGGCTATAAGGAAGGCGTTCAGGAAGCGATGAAGAGCTTCACGAACCTGAAGACGTTTTCGCTGCCTTGGGAGTGAGCGGATGGCACTGACGGTGGAAGAGATTCACGGGCTGTATCGCGAGCATGGCCACGTCGCGTATAGCGGCGAACCGGTCACGCAGCTGGAGCATGCGTTGCAGAGCGGGTTGCTGGCGGAGGAAGCGGGCGCCGACGACGCATTGGTTGCGGCCGCGTTCCTGCACGACCTGGGGCATCTGCTGAATCGGCAGGGCGAGACGCCGAGCGCGCGGGGGATCGACGACCTGCATCAGTATTACGTGCTGCCGTTTCTGCGGCCGCTGTTCAACGAGGCGGTGCTGGAGCCGATCCGGTTGCACGTCGACGCCAAGCGTTGCCTGTGCCGCACGGACGCCGGCTACTTCGAGAGCCTGTCGCCGGATTCGGTGCGCAGCCTCGCGCTGCAGGGAGGCATCTTCAGTGAAGAGGAAACGGTGGCGTTCTTGCGGCGCCCGTTCGCGGAGGACGCACTGCGCCTGCGCCGCTGGGACGATACCGCGAAGGAAGAGGGCAAGGTGACGCCTGGTCTCGACCACTATATGGAGATAGTGGCGCGCCAGGCGCGTGTGGCCTGACGCTTCGGCTGCCTCTATATAAGGCCCCGCACGCGGTAGCGTGCGGGGCCTTATATTTTTTCGAGAAGCCCCTTGCGCGATCGCCGGGAGCTGCTTAGAATCACGCCTCTTTCGCGCTAACGGAAACGCAGCGCGGGAGGAGAAGGGAAGCGGTGCGGTCGAGGGCGGTGGTAGAACCCCGGCGCACACGAAGTTGAACCCCAGTCGTCGCAACGAAGCAGTTCAGAAAGTTGTTGACGGGCTGAAAAAGACGGTTCATAATCTCGCTTCTCTGCTGCTGAAAACGCAGCGCTGCT
>NZ_LOSX01000076.1:0-1760 GCF_001521985.1 Burkholderia sp. RF4-BP95
TCCGTCGCGATCAAGGATGGCCGCTTCGTCGCGGTCGGCCACGACGCGGACGTGATGCCGCTCGCGGGCCGCGCGACGAAGGTGGTCGACCTCGACGGCCGCGGCGTGCTGCCGGGCCTGATCGACAACCACTGCCACGTGATTCGCGGCGGCCTGAACTACAACATGGAGCTGCGCTGGGACGGCGTGCCTTCGCTCGCCGTCGCGATGGAGATGCTCAAGCGTCAGGTCGCGATCACGCCCGCGCCGCAGTGGGTGCGCGTGGTCGGCGGCTTCACCGAACACCAGTTCGTGGAGAAGCGCCTGCCGACGATCGACGAGCTCAACGCGGCCGCGCCCGATACGCCGGTGTTCATCCTGCACCTGTACGATCGCGCGCTGCTGAACGCGGCCGCGCTGCGCGTGGTCGGTTACACGAAGGACACACCGGAGCCACCGGGCGGCACGATCCTGCGCGACGCCGCCGGCAACCCGACGGGCCTGCTGCTCGCGAACCCGAACGCGACGATCCTCTACGCGACGCTCGCGAAGGGGCCGAAGCTGCCGTTCGAGTATCAGTACAACTCGACGCGTCACTTCATGCGCGAGCTGAACCGGCTCGGCGTGACGGGCGTGATCGACGCGGGCGGCGGTTCGCAGAATTACCCCGACGATTACGAAGTGATCCGCAAGCTGCACGACGCGGGCGAGATGACGATCCGGATCGCGTACAACCTGTTCACGCAGAAGCCGAACGCCGAGAAGGAAGACTTCGTGAACTGGACGAAGAGCGTCAAGTATCACGACGGCACCGATTACTTCCGCAACAACGGCGCGGGCGAGATGCTGGTGTTCTCGGCGGCGGATTTCGAGGACTTCCGCGTCGCGCGTCCCGATCTGCCGGCGCAGATGGAAGACGATCTCGAAGGCGTCGTGCGCGTGCTCGCGCAGAACCGCTGGCCGTGGCGCATGCACGCGACCTACGACGAGACGATCAGCCGCGCGCTGGACGTGTTCGAGAAGGTCAACAAGGACATCCCGCTCGAAGGGCTGAACTGGTTCTTCGATCACGCGGAAACGATCTCCGAGAAATCGATGGACCGGATCGCCGCGCTCGGCGGCGGT
Organism: Burkholderia sp. RF4-BP95; assembly: GCF_001521985.1. Lineage (NCBI taxonomy): Bacteria > Pseudomonadati > Pseudomonadota > Betaproteobacteria > Burkholderiales > Burkholderiaceae > Burkholderia > Burkholderia sp. RF4-BP95. The sequence goes on from NZ_LOSX01000076.1 coordinate 1,105, forward strand.
GTCGCGGTGCAGCACAGGATGGCGTACCAGGGCGAATACTTCGTCGAGCGCTACGGCGCGCAGGCGGCCGAAGCCACGCCACCGGTCGCGAAGATGCTCGGCAAGGGGCTCAAGGTATCGGCCGGCACGGACGCGACGCGCGTGGCGTCGTACAACCCGTGGGTGTCGCTCTCATGGCTCGTGACGGGCAAGACGGTCGGCGGCCTGCGCATGTATCCGCAGCGCAACCTGCTCGATCGCGAAACGGCGCTGCGCATGTGGACCGAGTACGTGACGTGGTTCTCGAACGAAGAGGGCAAGAAGGGGCGCATCGCGGTCGGGCAGCTTGCCGACCTGGTGGTCCCGGACCGCGATTTCTTCGCGTGCGCGGAGGACGACATCGCGGGCACGACCGCGTTGCTGACGGTGGTCGGCGGCAGGATCGTGTGGGGTGCGGGACCGTTTGCGTCGCATGACACGCCGATTCCGCCCGCGATGCCGGACTGGTCGCCCGTGCGCGAGTACGGCGGCTATGGCGGCTGGGGCGCGACGCAGCGCAACGGCGCACCGCTGCAACGGGCGGCGGCCGCCGCGATGTGCGGCTGCGCGAATGCGTGCAACGTGCACCAGCATGCGCATGCGAGCGCGTGGGGCAGCGCATTGCCGACGTCGGACGC
>NZ_LOSX01000077.1:0-2798 GCF_001521985.1 Burkholderia sp. RF4-BP95
GGAGTGGTGCATGAGTACCCGGATTTTTCTGGGTTGATTGGCCTGGGCAAGGAAGGGCAACGGCCTACCATTCCATCTCCAGGAACACGCAGGGCATCTCCTCGCGGTCATCGACGGCGCTGATCGCGCGACGCAGGGCCGCGGGTGACAAGAGCCGATCCACAATGGATGTGGCCCTCCGGATGCGTTCCACGGGCCGCGCCGCACCGAGATGCGTGAGGCGAGGGCACGTGGTCGGCGGGAAGGTCGCGCCCCCGATGTCCCGGACGGGGAGCGCCATGCAGGACAAGCTGCGAGCGGGGAAAGCAACCGCTCATAAGTCATGATGGCGCATGGGGCGTGTCGCCATAAGCCGGAAACTGATGAAGCGCAATCAGAATCGACTGATTTTAAGTGGCGAAGATCCGGCCTTGCTTGCGCATTGGAACCGGATATTTCTTATTGCAATTTAGGCTGGCGGTGACTCGGCTTGGGATGGGCCCGATGTTGGGTGGCCGATATTTCATAATAAAAATCAGAAATGCATGATATTTAATCAAACTGCATAGCGGATGGGTTTATGCATGAAATAGCGAGCGACGCGCTGTGGTGATTTCTGTAAACGACACAGATGGCTGATGACCGCGTTCTTGAACTGGTCTTTGGTCCGCGCCGGAGCTTGCTTCGGCACTTTCGCCTTCATTCCTGTCGTGCCATGGGAATCGAGCGATGTTGCCGAATCATTTGGATTTCATTAACCAACGTCTTCCATCCCAGTCAATCGGATAGCCTACCCCATCGGGTGATACTCGATGGAATGCCTCATATCGCACGGCGCCTCCGTCTCTGACGGCGCGTACTGGAACGAGTTGCCCAAAGAGTTCTGCCACCCAATGATGGATATTGTCGCCATGCGTATTGGCGCCGCGCCGCTTGACCGCATATAATCTCCCGGCACAAGCCTCAGGCGGAAAGTCCGCGACTTCGACATATTCGAAGTCAAGATCGAGTGGAACTGCCAAGCGATTGATCGCGTCGATGGCCAAGCTTGAAAATGCAGGGTTTCCGTCTTTCGAGAAAAAATGCCATGTCTTGGATAGTAGTTCCAGATAGACGGGATGTCGTTTCACATCACCGGAACGGCTCTCGATCAATATTTCAAATTGACTGGCATGCCGATCAAAGGCTACTTCATACCATCGCCCTTCGATGAGCGCGAAGCTCTTCCCCGATCTGACTTCAACCGGATATTCACCTGGACGGTAAGTATTGTATTTACTAAAATGATTCAATACTCCGGATTTTTTATCTGGACCCATACATACCCCCATTTAATACATGCTTTTTATGGCGTGAAAATTTGGATGCCTATACGTCAGAATTCTGCTTTATTTGGTAGATTTCGGGGCAAATTCTCGACAAATGGCGAAGTCGGCTTTTTGAGGATGAAGCTGATATCGAAACACTTACAAAGTCTTCACTATGCACCTTCTTGATAATCGTCAGAAGGTGTGCGATAAAATCGCTTCATCGAGCATGGCCCCAAACTGTCTCACGGAATACTCTGCCTGATTGAGAAGGGGAACGTGATTGCAAGCATGCCTCCTTCTTCTCGAACTTTGTCCGCCAAGCCAGTGGTGGGCAGTCAGCCTTAGGTGACGCGATTCTTTGACTGCGACAGGCATCTAATTTTACTATTGAAGATGGGGTCACATTTATAGAAATCGCTCTCGTGGATTTTTGCGATGAGGTTGGCGTTCGTCGAGCATCGCCAATGGCGCCCATTCGATCGCAAGGCTGTTTTTCTGCTGCAGTTCTTTTACCACTGGCTCAAGATGCGGCGGCGTAGCTGGCCGGAGTCCTTCACGCAGCGATCCGGCGCTCTCACAGCTTGGCAAAACTCACCATAAGGGATGACTGGGCGCACGCTCGATGCTTACAAACAGGTTCCCAAACGTCTGTGGCAGCATCTCGGCGAGCAGCTCGGCATCGACCCGCCCGACCTCGGCACGCTGCGCGTACTGTACGACGACCGAACCGACACGCTTGCCGACCACCAGAAGCTTGCCTACGAAACGCTCGGATTCCAGCCGATGGCCGAGCACCAGCGGCACTATGTCGTTCGCTGGCTGAAAGAACGACTGTCGGGACGACAGGATCGCAGCACCGCGCTACTTGATCTCAAGCAGTGGCTGTACGAGTACCGGGTCCTGATTGTCCACGACCGTGCGCTGCGACAACTAATGATGATCGCGCTCGAGCGAACCAAGGCGCAAATCCGCGCGCGAGTCTCATGTCGTCACGTCAAGAACCTGTTTCGTCATCGCGCAAGGTGCGCTACAAGGGGCTGCTCAAGAACACGGCGCAACTGTTCAGTCTGTTCGCTTTGGCGAATCTGGTGATCGCGCGAAACCGGCTGCGGTCGATTCATGGGACAAGTCCGTCATGCGTGTGAGAAATGCGAGAAACAAGGCGCATCTTAGGTTCAAACTTCTCCGAATGGGCGGCGCTTCGCTTCGGTATTCGGCCATTCCCCGCCCACGTCGCCGACCACCTCGCGCGATCGCATATTAACCAGTGCTTCCCTAGTTTCAAGTGCAACACTTGGAATGAGGTAGTCGGCCCTGAATAATCCGGAACTGCTTAACGCGGCAAGTCCGCTTTACACGATCTTGCTTGCCACGACACTGCCGAGGTCGCTCTGCTGGCCCACCAGCGCCCGAACGACTGCCAGCATGTCTTCAGATGCCGGCACGATGGGCCGTGCCAACTCGGTTCCGGTGCCGCCCGTTGCCCGATGCGCGGCGCCAGCTGCCGCC
>NZ_LOSX01000078.1:0-2310 GCF_001521985.1 Burkholderia sp. RF4-BP95
ATGATCATGCGCCAGGCGGACCATCCGCACCTGGCCGTGTTCGCGAAGAACAGCCACAAGCGGGTCAAGATCGTGAAGTGGACCCGCAGCCAGGGCTGGACGATCAAGATTCCGGCGCGTCCGTTCTTTGCGCTGACCGAATCCGACAATATCGGGATCGAGTCAGAGGTCACCGCGTACCTGCGCCGCCTGTTCGATCAGTAATCCGCTCGCCCGATTTGAGCGGTTTTCAGGGGCCGGATAGGCGCAGATAGCCAGATGGGGGCGTGAGGGCCGTTAAACCCCCGTTAAAATCGGTCCTAGCGGCATTCACTTCCCACCACTCCCCCCGCACGAGTCAACCGGTGCGTTCCCAGTGACACCGGTCCCGTTATTTTTCCCCCGGCCGGTCGCCAACATGGCGGCATGGCTATCTTCTTCATCGCGGCGCTTTCGTCGCAAATCCAATCGACCGGCACGGCGCTCAAGCTGCTGCCGGCTGGCGAGTTCCGTGCACGGGACGGTCGACCGACCGAGTGCGCCGCGTGGCGACTCGACGCTGCCGGCGCGGAACGTCTGATCGCGGCAGCAAACGCCCGGCAGACCCGCTATGTGATCGATTACGAGCACCAGACGCTGAACTCGGCGAAGAACGGCCAGCCCGCGCCGGCCGCTGCATGGTTCAAGACGCTGGAATGGCGCGAAGACGACGGCCTGTACGCGATCGACGTGCAATGGACCGCTCGCGCCTCCGCCATGATCGAAGCGGACGAATACGGTTATCTCTCCCCTGTGTTCGCCTTCGACAAGGCGGGCAACGTGACCGCGCTGCTCAACGCGGCGCTGACCAACGATCCCGCGCTCGACTGCCTGGACGAAGTGCAGCTCACGGCTGCCTGCTCGGCCATGTCGAGCGTGATCGGCTCCGCCGCCCACGCGGCGCTTTCCTCTGTCCCACCTTCCGAGGCTTCCAATATGAATGAACTCCTGGAGCGGCTCCAATGGCTGCTGAATCTGCCCGTCGGCTCGACCGCCGAAGACATCACGGCGCAACTCAATAAGTTGATCGACATGCTGTCCGACGGCCAAGGCACTGCTGCCGCCAGCGCAAACCTGCCCGTCCTGCTCGAATCGCAGCGCGCGCAGATCGCGACGCTGTCGGCCAACCAGGTCGACCCCGCGCGCTTCGTGCCGATTTCGGTGATGACCGACCTGCGCGCGCAGCTCGACGCAGCCAACGCAAAGCTCACCGGCAACGAAGTCGAGGAACTGGTGACGGCCGCGCTGAAGAACGGCCGGCTGCTGCCCGCCCAGGAGAACTGGGCGCGCGACCTCGGCAAGAGCAACGTCGCCGCGCTGAAGCAGTTCATCGCGACGGCGCAACCGATCCAGGCGCTCAACGGCACGCAGACGGGTGGCAATCCGCCGGCCGGTGACAAAACGGACGCGAATGCACTGTCCATCGAAGACCTCGCCGTGTGCAAGGCGCTCGGCCTCGACCCGGCGACGTACAAGACGTCGCAGCCGGCCGCCTGACGGCGCGCGCGGCAACTCGCTTCGCTTCCATCGGCAACGCATTTTCACTTCTACCAGGAGATTCACATGACTGCATTGACCGCCGACCGCGACACCGTCGCCCGGGCCGGCCTGCTGTTCAGCTACCCGGCCACAGGCGGTGTGCTGTTCTTCACCGGCGCGATCGCCGCGATCGACACGGCGACCGGCCTCGCGACCAAGGGCGCGGAATCCACCACGCTCAAGGGCGCGGGCATCGTCCAGGAACAGGTCGACAACACGGCCGGCGCAGACGGTGCCGCGAACGTGACGATCCGGCGCGGCCAGTGGCGCGTCGCGAATTCGGCCGGCGCGGACCAGCTCACGCTGAAGGACGTCGGCATGCCCGCGTACATCGTCGACGATCAAACAGTGGCGAAGACGGATGGCGACGGCAAGCGCTCGGTCGCCGGCACCGTGGTCGACATCGACCCGGCCGGCGTCTGGATCGCGTTTTAACGCGACCCGCCACACCTCTCGACTACTCCATAAGGAAAGCACATGGAAATCAATCGCGCCAATCTGCGCGCCCTGTTCACGGGATACAACACCGTATTCCAGCAAGCGTTCGACGGTGCGCAGTCCGACTGGAACAAGGTCGCCATGCCCGTGCCGTCCACTACGTCGCAGGAAGTCTATCCGTGGCTCGGCCAAACCACGCGCTTCCGCGAATGGATCGGCGATCGTGTGATCCAGAACTTGGCATCGCACGACTTCTCGATCAAGAACAAGCCGTTCGAGAACACCGTCGGCGTCGATCGCGAGGCAATCGAAGAC
>NZ_LOSX01000079.1:0-1373 GCF_001521985.1 Burkholderia sp. RF4-BP95
TTTAGATGGAATGGTCGCCTCCCGCCTTAACGGGCCGTCCGGCGCCGCAATCTCGCGTCCAGAGCATGCGACATTGCTGGTTCGGCAGCCCAGCCGCCAAGGAGAACCAAATGGAACCCACGACCATTGCCATCGATCTGGCCAAGCGCGTTTTCCAGATTCATTATGTCGAGCCTGAAACCGGCGCGATTCACAGCAAGGTACTCAAACGTGCCCAGCTCGCGCCGTTCTTCGCCAACCGGCCGGCGAGTCGCGTCGTTATGGAGGCCAGTGGCAGCGCTCATCATTGGGCCCGGGTCCTGGCACGGCTTGGCCACGACGTGCGGCTCATCGCAGCTCAGTTCGTGCGGCCGTTCGTGAAGTCTAACAAGAATGATGAGGCTGACGCCGCGGCGATCTGGGAAGCTGCCCAGCGTCCCGGCATGCGGTTCGTGGCCGTTAAGACCGAAGACCAGCAAGCCATGCTGGCGATGCACCGGATACGCCAGCAACTGGTCCGGATTCGCGTCATGCAGGTCAACCAACTTCGCGGATTGCTCTACGAGTTCGGCGTCGTGTTGCCTCAAGGCCGTCGTGCATCGATCGACGCCGCCAAAGCCGCGCTGGCGTCACTGGCCGACGAGTTGCCGGCCATGTTGCTAGACAGCCTGCAGGATCAGCTTTCGCGACTCCGTGCGCTCGATGAGCAGATTGCTCGGATCGAGCAACGCATTCTCAATTGGCGGCGCAATGACGATGCATGCCTGCGCATCTCGGAGATTCCGGGCGTGGGCGTACTCACGGCAACTGCCGCGGTTTCGGTCATTGGACAGGCAAGAACGTTTCGCTCGGGGCGGGAGTTTGCCGCCTATCTCGGTCTCGTGCCGCGGCAGAACGGCTCGGGAGGCAAGATCAAGCTCGGTGGGATCAGCAAACGCGGTGACGTTTATCTGCGGACGCTGCTGATCCACGGCGCGCGATCGGTCATCTCGAGCTCAAAGCACTTGCCGGAGCGTTTGCGTCAGATGCTGTCCCGACGACCAACGAACGTCGTTGCTGTTGCACTCGCAAACAAGATGGCGCGAACAATCTGGGCGCTGCTGGCGCATGGCCGAACGTATGAGGCAGCACCGTCGCAGTAGTCAAGCTTCAATTCCTTTATCCCATCCACGGTTGCACAGGTGATGTTGAAAGATGGCAAGACAGGTTGGACCGCGCAAGGGCAAGCCTGAGACATTTCTCGGACCTCGAGTCCGCTATTTAGATTAGGAACCTTGCGGCGAAATCCATCGGGGCCGGCAGGCACGTCCTGCGATCGAGTCCGGATATAAGTCCGCAACCACCCTCCTCGCCACGATCAAAATTGCCTTGCAAATGGGAGGCGACCATATAAG
>NZ_LOSX01000080.1:0-209593 GCF_001521985.1 Burkholderia sp. RF4-BP95
TGCGCCGTGGCTCTACAACCGCCCTCGACCGCACCGCTTCCCTTCTTCCTCCCGCGCTGCGTTTCCGTTAGCGCGAAGGAGGCGTGATTCTAAGCACCCACCCCGGTCTCCGCAACCCCTTTGTGAAAATATTTTGAAAAAGCCCCCGTGCGCTGCCGCGCACGGGGGCTTCGGGTTCACTGCACCGGGTGATCACGCTGGCGACCGACACCCGTCGCTCGCCAAGCACCACCCAGCCGCCGGCAAATCAGCGGTTCTTGAATACCGGCTTCCGCTTCTCGACGAATGCCGCCATCCCTTCCTTCTGATCTTCGGTCGCGAACAGCGAATGGAACAGTCGACGCTCGAAGTTGACACCTTCGGCCAGCGTCGTCTCGTACGCGCGATTCACCGACTCCTTGACCATCATGACAGCTGGCAGTGAAAACTCGGCAATCGTCGTCGCTGCGGCAATCGCTTCGTCGAGCAGTTTGTCGGCCGGCAGCACGCGCGATACGAGCCCTGCCCGTTCCGCCTCGGCCGCGTCCATGAAGCGCGCCGTCAGGCACATGTCCATCGCCTTCGCCTTGGACACCGCGCGCGGCAGACGCTGCGTGCCGCCTGCGCCCGGCATCACGCCCAGCTTGATCTCGGGCTGGCCGAACTTGGCCGTATCCGCTGCGAAGATGATGTCGCACATCATCGCGAGCTCGCAACCGCCGCCAAGCGCAAAGCCCGCCACGGCAGCAATGATCGGCTTGCGGATCTCGCGGACGCTCTCCCAGTTACGGGTGATGTAGTCGCCGCGATAAACATCCATATAGGAATAGGTCGCCATCATGCCGATGTCGGCCCCCGCCGCGAACGCCTTTTCGCTCCCCGTCACGACGATCGCGCCGATCGCGTCGTCTGCGTCGAACGCTTTCAGCGCAGCACCCAATTCATCCATCAGCGCATCGTTCAGCGCATTTAGCGCCTTCGGACGGTTCAGCGTGATCAGCCCGACTCGCCCCCGGGTCTCCACCAGGATGTTCTCGTAAGACATCTATTTCTCCTCGATCAATGAAATGAGAAACGCCTCGCACATGCGAATAGTTTGATGCTACCATTCTCCGACCAACCGGTCGGTTAATTAATCGATCCAACCCTTCCCTACGTCCATTAGGCCGCCGTCATGACCCATGCACTGTTCACGAAGCACGAAGACACGCTGAAACACGCCCTCGCCGCCATCGAGAGCCGCGGGTACTGGAGCCCGTTCGCGGAAATGCCGAGTCCCAAAGTGTACGGGGAAAGCGCCAACGCAGATGGCGAAGCGGCGTTCAAGGCACACCTCGGCAACACGTTCGTGCTCGACCAGCCGGCGTCCGCTGGAACCGTCGGCGCTGAGCAGTCGCCGTACGGGATCGCGCTGGGCATCCGCTATCCGAAATCGACACCCGACGAACTGATTGCCGCGGCCGCTAATGCCCAGCGTGCATGGCGCGAAGCCGGCCCGAGCGCCTGGATCGGCGTCAGTCTCGAAATCCTCGCACGGCTGAATCGCGCAAGCTTCGAGATTGCCTACAGCGTAATGCACACGACGGGCCAGGCGTTCATGATGGCGTTCCAGGCCGGCGGCCCGCACGCGCAGGATCGTGCGCTCGAAGCGGTCGCCTACGCCTGGGACGAGTTGCGCCGCATCCCCGCAGATGCACACTGGGAGAAGCCGCAAGGCAAGAACCCGCCTCTCGCGATGCACAAGCGTTATACGATCGTCCCGCGCGGCACCGGCCTCGTGCTCGGCTGCTGCACGTTCCCGACCTGGAACGGCTACCCCGGTCTGTTCGCCGACCTGGCGACCGGCAACACGGTGATCGTCAAACCTCATCCGGGCGCGATCCTGCCGCTCGCGATCACGGTCCGCATCGCCCGCGACGTGCTGCGCGAAGCCGGTTTCGATCCGAACGTCGTTACGCTCCTCGCGACCGAGCCGAACGACGGCGCCCTCGTGCAAGACCTCGCACTGCGTCCTGAAATCAAGCTGATCGACTTCACGGGCAGCACGCAAAACGGCACGTGGCTCGAACGCCATGCCCATCAGGCACAGGTGTATACCGAGAAGGCCGGTGTCAACCAGATCGTGATCGACTCGACCGACGACCTGAAGGCCGCGGCCAAAAACATCGCGTTCTCGCTGGCGCTGTACTCCGGCCAGATGTGCACGGCACCGCAGAACATCTACGTGCCGCGCGACGGCATCCGGACGGCGGACGGCCATGCAAGCTTCGACGAAGTCGCCCAGGCGATCGCCGTCTCCGTGCAGAAACTGACCGGCGACCCGGCTCGCTCGGTCGAACTGATCGGCGCGATCCAGAACGACGGCGTGGCCGCGCGCATCGACGACGCCCGCAAGCTCGGTCGTGTGCTCGCCGACAGCCAGACGCTCCAGCATCCGACGTTCGCCGATGCTCGCGTGCGTACGCCGCTCGTGCTGCAGCTCGACGTGGCCGACCGCGCGAAATTCACGCAGGAGTGGTTCGGCCCGATCTCGTTCGTCATCGCGACCGACTCGACCGCGCAGTCGCTCGATCTCGCCGGCGAAATCGCCGCGGAACATGGTGCACTGACGCTCTCCGTCTACAGCACCGACGACAAGGTCCTCGACGCTGCGCACGATGCAGCGGTGCGTGGCGGCGTCGCGCTGTCGATCAACCTGACGGGCGGCGTGTTCGTCAACCAGTCGGCCGCATTCTCCGACTTCCACGGCACCGGCGCGAACCCGGCCGCCAACGCGGCGCTCGCCGATCCGGCGTTCGTCGCCAACCGGTTCCGTGTGGTGCAAAGCCGCGTCCATGTTGCGCCGAAGGCCGTACCTGCGGAAGCCGGCCAGACGGCATAACCCGAATGGCCGACGTGCAAACGCCATCACGTTCTCTACCATGAACGAATCCGCCAACCGGCGGGTTCGTTGCACATCGACATCCCCATGACCGACGCCTACATCTGCGACGCGATTCGCACCCCCATCGGCCGCTACGGCGGCGCCCTGAAAGACGTTCGTGCCGACAATCTCGGCGCGGTGCCGCTCAAGGCGCTCATCGAACGCAACCGCAACGTCGACTGGTCGGCAATCGACGACGTCGTCTACGGCTGCGCAAACCAGGCCGGCGAGGACAACCGCAACGTCGCGCGCATGTCCGCGCTGCTCGCGGGCCTGCCGACCGCCGTGCCGGGTACGACGCTGAATCGGCTGTGCGGCTCGGGCATGGACGCCGTCGGCACCGCCGCGCGCGCGATCAAGGCGGGCGAGGCCCGCTTGATGATCGCGGGCGGTGTCGAAAGCATGACGCGCGCGCCCTTCGTGATGGGCAAGGCCGCCAGCGCATTCGCGCGCCAGGCCGACATCTACGACACGACGATCGGCTGGCGTTTCGTCAATCCGCTGATGAAACAGCAATACGGCGTCGATTCGATGCCGGAGACGGCCGAGAACGTCGCTGTCGACTACGACATCAGCCGTGCCGACCAGGACCTGTTCGCGCTGCGCAGCCAGCAAAAGGCCGCACGTGCGCAGCAAGACGGCACGCTCGCCGAGGAAATCGTCCCGGTGACGATTCCGCAGAAGAAAGGCGACGCGCTCGTTGTATCGCGCGACGAACATCCGCGCGAAACGTCTCTCGAAGCGCTCGCGAAGCTGAAGGGCGTCGTGCGACCGGACGGCTCGGTAACGGCCGGCAACGCGTCGGGCGTCAACGACGGCGCATGCGCCCTGCTGCTCGCCAACGCGGAAGCTGCCGATCAATATGGGCTGCGCCGCCGCGCACGCGTCGTCGGCATGGCAACCGCCGGCGTCGAACCGCGCGTGATGGGGATCGGACCGGCGCCGGCCACGCAGAAACTGTTGCGCCAGCTCGGCATGACGATCGACCAGTTCGACGTGATCGAGCTGAACGAAGCGTTCGCCTCGCAAGGTCTCGCGGTGTTGCGCATGCTCGGCGTCGCCGACGACGATCCGCGCGTGAACCCGAACGGCGGTGCGATCGCGCTCGGCCACCCGCTCGGCGCATCGGGCGCTCGGCTCGTGACCACGGCGCTTCACCAACTCGAGCGTACGGGCGGCCGGTTTGCGCTCTGTACGATGTGCATCGGCGTCGGCCAGGGCATCGCGATCGCCATCGAGCGCGTGTAACCGACGCGCCGCGCGCCTATAACGAAGTCATGAAGGAGACACTGCATGTCATATGAGGCGATCCAGCTCGATATCGATCAGACTGCCCGCGTGGCCACGATCACCCTCAACCGCCCGGACAAGCTGAACAGCTTCACGCGTGCGATGCACCGCGAACTGCAGTCTGCGCTCGATGAAGTCGAAACGGCCGGCGCACGAGCGCTGATCCTGACGGGTGCGGGGCGTGGCTTTTGCGCAGGCCAGGACCTGGCCGATCTCGACTTCACGCCTGGCGCGTCCACTGACCTCGGCACGCTGATCGACGAGCATTTCAATCCGCTGATTCGTCGCCTGCAACGCATGCCGGTTCCGGTGATCGCCGCCGTCAACGGCACGGCGGCCGGCGCCGGCGCGAATCTCGCGCTCGCCTGCGACATCGTCTTCGCAGCACGCTCGAGCAGCTTCATCCAGGCATTCGTCAAGATCGGGCTCGTGCCCGATTCCGGCGGGACATGGTTCCTGCCGCAACGCGTCGGCATGGCACGCGCGCTGGGGCTCGCCTTGACCGGCGACAAGCTCGGCGCCGAACAGGCCGAACAATGGGGCTTGATCTGGCGTGCGGTCGACGACGATGCGCTCGCCGTGTCGGTCCGTCAGCTCGCCAATCAGCTCGCGCAGCAACCGACGCTCGCGATCGCGTCGATCAAGCAATCGATGCGCGACAGCGTCACGAATACGCTCGACCAGCAGCTCGACCTCGAACGCGACCTGCAGCGCAAGCTCGGCCAGTCGTACGACTACGCGGAAGGCGTGAAGGCGTTCATCGAGAAGCGTGCCCCGCGCTTCGAGGGGCGTTGACATGACCACCGCCAACGACACGCTCGACCCCGACGCGCTCGCCCACGCGACGGCACGGGCCATGTACGACGCGGACGCCTGCAGCCGCGCGTTCGGCATGGAAATCGCCGAAGTGCGCGCCGGCTACGCACGTCTGCAGATGCGCGTACGGCCGGAATTCCTGAACGGACATCAGACCTGCCACGGCGGCATCATCTTCACGCTCGCCGATTCGACGTTTGCGTTCGCGTGCAATTCGTACAACCTGAATACCGTTGCGGCTGGCTGCTCGATCGAATACCTGCGTCCCGTATACGGTCACGACCTGCTGACGGCCGAAGCGATCGAGCAGACGCGCAGCGGCCGGTACGGCATCTACGACATCCGCGTCACGAACCAGACAGGCGAAACGGTCGCGATGTTTCGGGGCAAATCGGCCCAGATCAAGGGCACGGTGCTGCCGGAAGAGCATTGACGTCCACGGCTCGCTCATAACAATCACTGGAGACAGGCATGACTACCCCGCTACCGCTCGAGCCGATCGAGACCGCCTCACGCGACGAACTGACCGCACTGCAGCTCGAACGCCTGAAGTGGTCGCTCCGGCATGCGTACGACCACTCCCCCGTCTATCGCCGCAAATTCGACGAAGCGGGCGTGCATCCCGACGACCTGAAAACGCTCACGGATCTGTCGCGCTTCCCGTTCACGACCAAGAGCGACCTCCGCGACAGCTACCCGTTCGGAATGTTCGCGGTGCCGCAGGACCAGATCTCGCGCATTCACGCGTCGTCGGGCACGACCGGCAAGCCGACCGTCGTCGGCTATACGGCGCGCGACATCGACACGTGGGCCAATCTCGTCGCGCGCTCGATCCGCGCGGCCGGTGCGCGGCGTGGCGACAAGGTCCACGTCAGTTATGGATACGGCCTGTTCACCGGCGGGCTCGGCGCACACTACGGTGCCGAGCGTGCGGGCCTGACCGTGATCCCGTTCGGCGGCGGCCAGACCGAAAAGCAGGTGCAGCTGATCCAGGATTTCCGGCCCGACATCATCATGGTGACGCCGAGCTACATGCTGTCGATCGCCGACGAGATCGAGCGCCAGGGCCTCGATCCCGCACAAAGCTCGCTGCGCATCGGCATCTTCGGCGCTGAGCCGTGGACCAACGACATGCGCGTGGCCATCGAGCAGCGGATGGGCATCGACGCGGTCGACATCTATGGGCTGTCCGAAGTGATGGGCCCCGGCGTCGCATCGGAATGCGTCGAGACCAAGGATGGCCCGACCATCTGGGAAGACTACTTCTATCCGGAAATCATCGACCCCGACACCGGCGAAGTGTTGCCGGACGGTGAACTCGGCGAGCTGGTCTTCACGTCGCTGACGAAGGAAGCGCTGCCGATCATCCGCTACCGGACGCGCGACCTCACGCGTCTGCTGCCCGGCACCGCCCGCACGATGCGCCGGATGGAAAAGATCACCGGGCGCTCGGACGACATGATGATCGTGCGGGGCGTCAACGTCTTCCCGACGCAAATCGAAGAGCAGCTGCTGAAACAGCGTGCGCTCGCGCCGCACTATCAGATCGTGCTGACGAAGGAAGGTCCGCTCGACGTGCTGACGCTCAATGTCGAGCCGTGCCCCGACACTGCCCCCGACACGGCGGCAATCCATGCGGCGAGACAAGCGCTCGCGCACGACATCAAGTCGCTGATCGGCGTAACCGCCGTGATCAACGTGCTGCCCGTGAACGGAATCGAGCGTTCGGTCGGCAAGGCGCGCCGCGTGATCGACAAGCGCAAGGGCTGATACTCGCCCATCCCCCCGCTACCCGACCGCCGCCCGCAACAGCAATCGCGAAGCAAAAAAACAGCCCGACCGGCCAACGCCGATCGGGCTGTTTCACTTCGATGCCCGGCTACACGCATACGCCGGCACCACCGCGCATCACGAATTCGGGAACAGCAGCCACATCCGGCCGATCTGCTTCATCCGTCCGGCCTGGTCGCCGGCGTCGTCGCCCAGCCCCCAGAAATAGTCGGCCCGCACGCCGCCCTTGATCGCGGAACCCGTGTCCTGTGCGAACACGAGCCGGTTCATCGGCGTATTCGTCAGCGGACGCGTGGTCTGCAGGAATACCGGCGTGCCGAGCGGGATCGACGACGGATCGACCGCGATCGAACGCTCCGCCGTGAGCGGCACGCCAAGTGCGCCGATCGGGCCGTCCGCGCCGCCGTGCGGTGCATCTTCCTTGGTCGGCATGTCGCGGAAGAACACGAATCGCGGATTCGTGTCGAGCAACGCGTCCACGCGAGTCGGGTTCGCCTTCGCCCACGCCTTGATGCCCTGCATCGTCGCCTGTGCGGGCGTCAGCTCGCCGCGATCGAGCAGCCACTTGCCGATCGAGCGATACGGCTGGTTATTGGTGCCGCCGAAGCCGACCCGCATCACCGAACCATCGTCGAGCAGCACGCGCCCTGAACCCTGCACCTGCAGGAAGAACGCCTCGATCGGATCGTCGACCCACACGAGTTCGTTGCCGTTCAGGATGCCCGCCCGCTCGAGCTGCGCGCGAGCGGGCAGCGCGGCACCGGCGCGATAGCCGGCCGGCCAGCGGTACAGCGCGTACTGGTAAGGGCCGCGACGCACGCGGGAGCCGTGCAGCAGCGGCTCGTAATAGCCGGTCACGAGCCCGTCGAGCGTGCCGTCGGTATTCGCCAGCTGAAACGGCGTGAAATACGTTTCGAAGAATGCACGCGCGCTGCCGACGTCGAGCTCGTCGAGGCGATCGGCAGCCGCGCAGGCGCGCTGCCATGCCGGCTGGCGCGCGAGCCGCGCGCAGTTCTGCCGCAGCGCGGCCGTCGCGCCGATCAGCGAATCGTCCTGCCACCCCGGCACCTGCTGCCACGCCACCGGCGTAAGCCGCTTCGCGGCAACCTGTCCCGGCACGATCGCCGCGCCGGTCGGCGGCTTCAGCGCCGACGTCCGCGTCGGCGCGCCGCCGCACGCGGCAAGCAGCGCTGCCGTCGCGACCGCCGCAACCCAGCCGGCCGCCCGGGGCCCAAACCACATACAATGTTCGTTCTTGATGGAAACCGCCATGTCAGATTTTCTCGACCAATATCCGATGCTCATCTTCGCGCTCGAGGCTTTCGTAGCGCTTGCCCTGCTGATCTTCATCGTCGTGTGGACGTCGTCGGGCAGGAAGAAGCACGCCCGCGGCAACGACCGCCAGCCGCGCTGACCGGCCCCGCACGCTCAATGCAGCGTGCGCGGCATGTGCAGCGCGAATTCGTCGACCGGCGCGTCGAACCGCTCGCCGTCCTCCGCCACGCAGAAGTACGCGCCACGCATCGTGCCGACCGGCGTCGCGATCACGGCCCAGCTCGTGTATTCGAACTGTTCGCCCGGCTGCAGCAGCGGCTGGTGCCCGACGACGCCGAGCCCCTTCACTTCCTGCACGTGGTTTTCGCTGTCCGTAATGATCCAGTGACGCGCGATCAGCTGCGCCGCGACCTGCCCGGTATTGCGGATGGTCAGCGTGTACGCGAATGCGTATTGACGTCGATCGGGGTCGGATTGTTCCGGCAAGTAGCTGGTTTTCACCGAAACGGTGAACTGATACTGACTCATGGTGTTTCCGCTGTAGGTAACCGCCCGCGCCGACTCGAGCGGCGGGGCCGCGGGCGCGCCGCACTGGTTCGGCATTCTATGCGGAATCGGGCCGCAACCGCACGGCCCGTCGCCGCGCACCGGGTCGCCTGACGGTAGAATGGCGGTTTTGCGCCGCAGCGTCCCCGCTCCCCTGTCATGACTCAATTCCGCATCGCTCCCAGCATCCTGTCGGCCGACTTTGCACGGCTCGGCGAAGAAGTCCGCAACGTGGTCGCCGCCGGCGCCGACTGGATTCACTTCGACGTGATGGACAACCATTATGTGCCGAACCTCACGATCGGCCCGCTCGTCTGCGAGGCGATCCGCCCGCACGTGCAGGTGCCGATCGACGTGCATCTGATGGTGCGCCCGGTCGACCGGATCGTGCCCGATTTCGCGAAAGCCGGCGCGAACCTGATCAGCTTCCACCCGGAAGGCTCCGACCACATCGACCGCACGCTGTCGCTGATCCGCGATCACGGCTGCAAGGCCGGCCTCGTGTTCAACCCGGCGACGCCGCTGAACTATCTCGATCACGTGATGGATCGCCTCGACTTCGTGCTGCTGATGTCGGTGAACCCGGGCTTCGGCGGCCAGTCGTTCATTCCGGAAACGCTGAACAAGCTGCGCGAAGCGCGCGCCCGCATCGACGCATACACCGAGCGCACCGGCCGCGAGATCCTGCTCGAGGTGGACGGCGGCGTGAAGGCCGACAACATCGCGGAAATCGCGGCGGCCGGCGCGGACACCTTCGTCGCGGGTTCGGCGATCTTCGGCAAGCCCGACTACCGCAAGGTGATCGACGAGATGCGCGCCGCGCTCGCCACCGTCGAGCGGAGCTGACGCCGTGGCCGATTCCTCGCTGGCCGGTCAGGCACCGGCCGCAGCCGACGGCACGATCCGTTTCGCGAGGCCGCGCATCGACGCGGCGCTGATCGACCTCGACGGCACGATGGTCGACACGGCCGACGATTTCACGGCCGGGCTGAACGGGATGCTCGCGCAGCTCGGCGCGCCGGCCACGTCGCGCGACGAGGTGATCGGCTACGTCGGCAAGGGCTCCGAGCACCTGATCCAGAGCGTGCTGAAGCCGCGCTTCGCGCCCGACGAGGCGCACGCGCGCTTCGACGACGCGCTCGCGATCTACCAGACCGAATACGCGAAGATCAACGGCCGCCACACGCGCCTCTATCCGGACGTCGCAACCGGCCTCGACGCGCTGCGCGCAGCCGGCATCCGGCTCGCGTGCGTGACGAACAAGCCGCACCGCTTCGCGGTCGAGCTGCTCGAGCAATACGGGCTGATCGATCGATTCGGCGTCGTGCTCGGCGGTGACAGCGTCGCGCGCAAGAAACCCGATCCGCTACCGATGCTGACGGCATGCGACGCGCTCGGCGTCGCGCCGGACGCCGCCGTCGCGATCGGCGACTCGGAAAACGACGCGCTGGCGGGCCGCGCGGCGGGGATGGCGACGCTGACGGTGCCGTACGGCTACAACCACGGCAAAGCTATACAAACGATAAATTCGGATGGTATAGTCGATTCGTTGCTGGTCGCGGCCCGCGCGATTACCGCGCACAACGCCGGCCGGCCAACCATCTGATTATTTCTTCCATCCGCATGTTTCTGAATAAAAAACGGAGTCTGAGCAGCATCGACCGGGGAGCCTGGCCCTGGCGTCGCTGGTCGCGCTAACCTCTTCGATGAGGTACGCTGAGGCACGTCTTCAGCGCCGTTTTTTATCTCGCTGCGCATCCGCGCGCCGATCGTCGCACCACCTCGAGTTCTACCGCGTCCGAACGCTTGCGTTCAGGATCGGCCGCAGGCTCGCGACGTTCACGCCCGGAGTGCCGGCCGGCAACAGGCACTTCTCGATCGACCGCCCTTTCGCCGACGGCAACCCGCGCAGCGTCAAGTGATCCCTGGCGCACTCCGCCGCTCGTCCCGAACAGGACCGGAACATGACCGAACTCGAATTCCAATCGCTGGCGAACGAAGGCTACAACCGCATCCCGCTGATCGCGGAAGCGCTCGCCGACCTCGAAACGCCGCTGTCCCTCTACCTGAAGCTGGCCCAGCCTGAACGCGCGGGCGCCAACTCGTTCCTGCTCGAGTCGGTGGTCGGCGGCGAACGCTTCGGCCGCTATTCGTTCATCGGCCTGCCCGCTCGCACGCTGGTGCGCACCCGCAACGGCGTGTCCGAAGTGGTGCGCGACGGCCAGGTCGTCGAGACGCACGACGGCGACCCGTTCGAATTCATCGAGTCGTTCCAGGCGCGCTTCAAGGTCGCGCAGCGCCCGGGCCTGCCGCGCTTCTGCGGCGGCCTCGCCGGCTATTTCGGCTACGACGCGGTGCGCTACATCGAGAAGAAGCTCGCGAACACCGCGCCGCGCGACGATCTCGGCCTGCCCGACATCCAGCTGCTGCTCACCGAGGAAGTCGCGGTGATCGACAACCTCGCCGGCAAGCTCTACCTGATCATCTATGCGGATCCGGCCCAGCCCGAGGCTTATACGAAAGCAAAGCAGCGCCTGCGCGAACTGAAGCAGCGCCTGCGCACGACCGTGCAGCCGCCGGTGACGTCGGCGAGCGTGCGCACCGAGACGTTCCGCGAGTTCAAGAAGGAAGACTATCTGGCCGCCGTGCGCCAGGCGAAGGAATACATCGCGGCCGGCGAACTGATGCAGATCCAGGTCGGCCAGCGGCTGACGAAGCCGTACCGCGACAATCCACTGTCGCTGTATCGCGCGCTGCGTTCGCTGAATCCGTCGCCGTACATGTATTACTACAACTTCGGCGATTTCCACGTGGTCGGCGCGTCGCCGGAAATCCTGGTGCGCCAGGAAAAGCGCGGCGACGACCAGATCGTCACGATCCGACCGCTGGCCGGCACGCGTCCGCGCGGCAACACGCCCGAGCGCGACGCGGAACTCGCGACCGAACTGCTGAACGATCCGAAGGAAATCGCCGAGCACGTGATGCTGATCGACCTCGCGCGCAACGACGTCGGCCGCATCGCGGAAATCGGCTCGGTGCAGGTGACCGACAAGATGGTGATCGAGAAGTACTCGCACGTGCAGCACATCGTCAGCTCGGTCGAAGGCAAGCTGAAGCCCGGCATGACGAACTACGACGTGCTGCGCGCGACGTTCCCGGCCGGCACGCTGTCCGGCGCGCCGAAGGTGCGCGCGATGGAACTGATCGACGAGCTCGAGCCGATCAAGCGCGGGCTGTACGGCGGCGCCGTCGGCTACCTGTCGTTCTCGGGCGAGATGGATCTCGCGATCGCGATCCGCACGGGCCTGATCCACAACGGCAACCTGTACGTGCAAGCGGCGGCCGGCGTCGTCGCGGACTCGGTGCCCGAATCCGAATGGCAAGAGACCGAAAACAAGGCGCGCGCGGTGCTGCGTGCGGCCGAACAGGTCCAGGACGGCCTCGATAGCGACTTCTGACCGGAGACTGACCATGCTGCTCATGATCGACAACTACGACTCGTTCACCTACAACCTGGTCCAGTACTTCGGCGAACTGGGCGAGGACGTGCGCACGTATCGCAACGACGAAATCACGCTCGACGAGATCGCGCGCCTGAACCCCGACACCATCTGCCTGTCGCCCGGCCCGAGCAACCCGCAGCACGCGGGCATCACGCTCGACGTGCTGCGCGAATTCGCGGGCAAGAAACCGATCCTCGGCGTCTGCCTCGGCCATCAGGCGATCGGCGAAGCCTTCGGCGGCCGCGTCGTGCGCGCGAAGACCATCATGCACGGCAAGGTGAGCCGGATCGAAACCGACTGCCGCGGCGTGTTCGCCGATCTGCCGAAGCATTTCGACGTCACCCGCTACCATTCGCTCGCGATCGAACGCGAATCGCTGCCCGACTGCCTCGAGGTGTCCGCGTGGACCGACGACGGCGAGATCATGGGCGTGCGTCACAAGACGCTGCCGATCGAAGGCGTGCAGTTCCACCCGGAATCGATCCTCTCCGAGCACGGCCACGCGCTGCTCGAGAATTTCCTGAAGCAGAATCGCGCAACGGCCCGCGCGACCGCGCCGGCAGCCTGACGGGAGACACACGATGACGATTACCCCGCAGGAAGCGCTGCAACGCACGATCGAACACCGCGAGATCTTCCACGACGAGATGCTGCACCTGATGCGGCTCATCATGCGCGGCGACATGTCGCCCGTGATGGCGGCCGCGATCATCACCGGGCTGCGCGTGAAGAAGGAGACGATCGGCGAGATCGCCGCCGCCGCGACCGTGATGCGCGAATTCGCGAACCACGTCGAAGTGCAGGACAACTCGAACTTCGTCGACATCGTCGGCACGGGCGGCGACGGCGCACACACGTTCAACATCTCGACCGCGTCGATGTTCGTCACGGCCGCGGCCGGCGCGAAGGTCGCGAAGCACGGCAACCGTGGCGTGTCGAGCAAGTCCGGCAGCGCCGACGTGCTCGAGGCGCTCGGCGTGAACATCGACCTGCAGCCCGACCAGGTTGCCGCGTCGATCGCCGAAACCGGCATGGGCTTCATGTTCGCGCCGAACCATCATCCGGCGATGAAGAACATCGCGGCCGTGCGCCGCGAGCTCGGCGTGCGGACGATCTTCAACATTCTCGGCCCGCTGACCAATCCGGCCGGCGCGCCGAACCAGCTGATGGGCGTGTTCCACCCCGACCTGGTCGGCATCCAGGTGCGCGTGATGCAGCGCCTCGGCGCGCAGCACGTGCTGGTCGTGTACGGCAAGGACGGGATGGATGAAGTGTCGCTCGGCGCCGCGACGCTCGTCGGCGAATTGCGCGACGGCGAGGTGCACGAATACGAGATCCATCCGGAGGACTTCGGCCTGCAGATGGTGTCGAACCGCACGCTGAAGGTGGAAAATGCCGAGGAATCGCGCACGATGCTGCTCGGCGCACTGGACAACCAGCCGGGCGTCGCACGCGAGATCGTCACGCTGAACGCGGGCACCGCGCTCTATGCGGCCAATATCGCCGAATCGATCGCGGACGGCATCCAGCTCGCCCGCGAAGCGATCGCGAGCGGCAAGGCGCGCGCGAAAGTCGACGAACTCGTGCGTTTCACGCAGCAGTTCAAGCGCTGACTCCCTTTACGAATCAAGCAGGAACCCACATGAGCGACATTCTCGACCGAATCATCGCCGTCAAGCGCGACGAAGTCGCGGCGGCCATGCGCAGCACGCCGCTCGAGGCACTGAAACTGGACGCATCGACGCGCGACCTGCGCGACTTCGTCGGCGCGCTGCGCGCGAAGCAGGCGGCCGGCAACGCGGCGGTGATCGCCGAAGTGAAGAAGGCGAGCCCGTCGAAGGGCGTGCTGCGCGAGCATTTCGTGCCGGCCGACATCGCGCGCTCGTATGCGGCCCACGGCGCCGCGTGCCTGTCGGTGCTGACCGACGAGCAATTCTTCCAGGGCAGCGTCCGCTATCTCGAGGAAGCGCGCGCGGCCTGCACGCTGCCGGTGCTGCGCAAGGACTTCATCGTCGATGCGTACCAGATCCTCGAAGCGCGCGCGATGGGCGCCGACGCGATCCTGCTGATCGCCGCCGCACTCGACACGCCGCTGATGCAGGACCTCGAGGCGTATGCGCACTCGCTCGGCCTCGCGGTGCTGGTCGAAGTTCACGACCGCGACGAGATGGAACAGGCGCTGACGCTGAAGACACCGCTGCTCGGCATCAACAACCGCAACCTGCGCACGTTCGAGACGACGATCCAGACCACGCTCGACATGCTCGACATGATTCCGGCGGACCGCATGGTCGTGACCGAGTCGGGCATCCTGTCGCGCACCGACGTCGACACGATGCGCGCGGCGAACGTGAATGCGTTTCTCGTCGGCGAGGCGTTCATGCGCGCCGATCAGCCGGGCGAGGAACTCGCGCGGATGTTCTTCTGATGGCGATCGAAAGGGAAATCAAGCTCGCGCTGCCGGCCGGCGAGGCCGATGCGGCGCGGCGCTTTTTCGAGACGCTGACCGGCGAAGCCGGCGATGTCATCGCGCTCGCGAACGTCTACTACGACACACCCGATCTCGCGCTGGCCCGTTCGAAGAGCGCGGTGCGCGTGCGCCGCACGCCGCATGGCTGGCTGCAGACGTTCAAGACGGTCGGCAGCGCGGAAGCCGGCCTGCATCGCCGCCATGAATGGGAGTTGCCCGTCGCCGGCGATGCGCTCGAAATCGATGCGCTCGTCGCCGCGTGCGACGTGCCGAACGCTGCCACCGCGCTGCGCGACGCCGCGCCGGCGCTGCACGCGCTGTTCCGGACGGATTTTTCGCGTACGCTGTGGCGCATCGCAATCGGCGGCGCAACCGTCGAGGCCGCGGTGGACGTCGGCGAGATCGTCGTCCAGGCGGAAAACGATACGCGCCGCGAACCGATCAGCGAAATCGAACTCGAACTGATCGACGGCCCGGAAGCGGCGCTCGCGACACTTGCCGCCGAACTGCAGCAAGCGCTGCCGGGCCTCGCCCCCGAAAACATCAGCAAGGCGCAGCGCGGCTACCGGCTGCGCGCGCAATAAACCCGCATCACGCATGGCAACCCGCAAGACTCTCCGCACGCCGCAACAGGCGTCGCTGTTCGACGATCCCGTGCCCGAAACGGCGCAGGACGATGTTTCCGCCCCGGCGCCCGCGCCGGCCGCGGCCGGGCGCAAGCCCGCAAGGAAGGCCGCGGCAACCGCCCCGGCTGCCGCGGCGCCGCAGCCCGCTGCCGCGCACGTCCCCCACCTCGCCGCGCAGTTCGACGCGCTGCCGGCCGTCTGGCGCGACGTGCTGAAACCCTTCACCGACAGCGACGCGTATGCACCGCTGTGCCGCTTCGTCGACGACGAACGCGCGGCCGGCAAGACCGTCTACCCGACCGACGTGTTCCGCGCGCTGCGCCTGACGAGCCCGGACGACGTGAAGATCGTGATCCTCGGCCAGGATCCGTACCACGGCGACGACCGCGGCACGCCGCAGGCGCATGGCCTGGCTTTCTCGGTGCCGCCGGCCGTGCGCACGCCGCCGTCGCTGCGCAACATCTTCAAGGAAATCGCCGCGAATTTCGGCCACGACACACCGCGTCACGGCTGCCTCGATACCTGGGCGCGCCAGGGCGTGCTGCTGCTCAACACCGTGCTGACGGTCGAGCGCGGCGCGGCCGCGAGCCACGCGAGGCGCGGCTGGGAGCAATGCACGGACACGCTGATCCGCGAACTCGCCAGCCGCCATCGCGGCCTCGTGTTCATGCTGTGGGGCGCGCATGCGCAGGCGAAGCGCGCGCTATTCGATGCGAGCGCGCATTGCGTGCTCGAGGCGCCGCATCCGTCGCCGCTGTCCGCGCACCGCGGCTTCCTCGGTTGCCGCCACTTCGCGCTCGCGAACGACTATCTGGTCGAGGCGGGTCGCGAGCCGATCGACTGGCGCCTGCCGGAGGTGGCCGAAACGCTCGCGTAGCCGTTCCGCGTTCGGCTTCCCGCTTTCGTCTGCATCATGCGAAAACGCCGCGCCCCTTTCAGGACGCGGCGTTTTTTGTCTGGCGACGCAGCGGGTGCAACGCACCCGCATCGGCCTTACGCGGCAGCGATCGCTTCGCGGGCGCCGGCAAGCGCGGCGCTTTGCGCATCCGGCCCGAGATTCAGGCCTTCCGCGTGGATGAAGCTTACGTCGGTCAAGCCGATGAAGCCGAGGAACGTGCGCAGGAACGGCGTCTGGCTGTCGTTCGGCGTACCCAGGTACTTGCCGCCGCGCGCCGTCACCACGTGAACCTTCTTGCCCTTGACCAGGCCTTCCGGGCCGTTCTCGGTGTAGCGGAACGTGACGCCTGCGCGGGCGATCCAGTCGAAATACGTCTTCAGTTGCGACGAGACACCGAAGTTGTACATCGGTGCGCCGATCACGATGATGTCGGCGGCCTGCAGTTCGGCGATCAGTGCATCGCTCTTCGCGACGATCGCATTCTGTTCCGCGCTGCGCTGGTCGGCCGGCGTGAAGAATGCGCCGAGCACCGATTCGTCGAGGTGCGGCAGCGCGTCGGCCAGCAGGTCGCGAACCACGACGTTCGCGCCCGGGTTCGATTGTTGCAGCTTTGCCGTCAGTTCGTTGGCCAGCAGCGTGGATTGCGCACCTTGCGAGCGCGCCGCGGAATTGATTTGCAGAATGGTCGTCATGTCAGGCTCCGGTTTGGTTGCGCTTCGGTAGCGCGAGTGACGCCATTGTGCGTGGCCGCATGGTCGCGAAAAAGCGGGCTCAAGGCGACGGATTGTTGCAACAGCAGAACAATCATTGATCGCGCCCCGAAACCCGCTCGCGCATGCTCAGCCCTTCAGCCAGGCTTCCCGGGCCTTGTGCGCGGCAGCCGGCTTGGCGGCCGCCGTCAGCCGGTAGCGCGCGACTTCCGGGCCGTCGAGCTTCAGCTTCGCGGTCCGCAGCTCGTCGCGGCGGAATGCATGCACCTCGACCTTGTCGCCCGGGCGGTAGCGTGCGAGCAGCGTATCGAGGTTCGTGCCGGTGACGCGCAGCCCGTCGAGCGCGATCAGCGTGTCGCCGGCCGACAGCCCCGCACGACGCGCACCGCCGCCTTCATATACCGCCGCCAGCGTGCAGTCCGCGCCGCCGCGCAGGCGCGCGCCGATCGTCGGCTTCGCAGCCGCGCCAGGCGCGACCTCGGGCGCGAGCGTCACGCCGAACGGCGCGAACAGGTCGGCGAGCGGCAGGTCGCGCGTGCCGTGCACGGCGTCGGCGAACAGCCGGCCGAGCGCGACGCCCGTCGCTTCCTCGATCAGCGTCTCGACCTCGTTTTCCTCGACGCCCGCCTGCTTGCCGCGATAGAACTCGCGTCCGTAGCGTTGCCACAGCAAGCGCATCACGTCGTCGAGCGACTTGCGATTGCGCGTCTGCGCGCGGATCGCGAGATCGAACGCGAGCGCGACGAGCGAACCCTTCGTGTAGTAGCTGACGATCGCGTTGGTCGCGTTCTCGTCCTGGCGGTAGTACTTGATCCACGCATCGAACGAGCTTTCCGCGACGCTCTGCTTCAGCCGCCCCGTGCCGCGCAGCACGCCGCCGACGGTACGGCCGAGCGCCGCGAAATATTCGTCCTGCGACAGCAGCCCGCTGCGCACGAGCATCAGATCGTCGTAATAGGACGTGAAGCCCTCGAACAGCCACAACAGCGACGTGTAGTTTTCGCGCGCGAGGTCGTACGGCACGAACGCAGCCGGCTTGATGCGCTTCACGTTCCACGTATGGAAATACTCGTGGCTGCACAGGCCGAGGTACGTGCGATAGCCTTCCGTCGTTTCCGGCCGGCCCTTCACCGGCAGATCGGTGCGGTTGCAGATCAGCGCGGTCGACGCACGGTGCTCGAGGCCGCCGTAGCCGTCGCTGACCGCGAGCGTCATGAACACGTAGCGGTCCATCGGCGCCTTCTTCGATTTCGGCTCGAACAGCGCGATCTGCGCCTCGCACACGCGCTTCAGGTCGGCGCGCAGCCGCTCCATGTCGAGCTGCGTCACGCGCCCGGCGATCACGATGTCGTGCGGCACGCCGTGCGCGTCGAACGTCGCCAGCGCGAATTCACCGATCGTCACCGGATGGTCAGTGAGTTCGTCGTAGTTCGACGCGCGGTACGCGCCGAACCCGTAGCGCCGGGTGCCGCGCGCCTCGGGCAGCGACGTACCGACGCGCCACGCGCGGAACGCCGGGCCCGCCGGTTTCGCGATGTCGACCTCGCACGGCGCATCCTCGCGGCCGGCAACGCTCAGGAACACGGCCGTGGCATTGAAGAAGCCGCCCGATTCGTCGAGATACGCGGAGCGGACCGACAGGTCCCACGCGTACACGTCGTAGCGCAGCGTCAGCGCGCCGTTCACCGGCGCGGCCTGCCACGTGTTCTTGTCGGTTTTCGCGATCCGCACCTTGCGGCCCGCATCGTTGAACGCGGCAAGCGTCACGATGTTGCGCGAGAATTCGCGCACGAGGTAGCTGCCCGGAATCCACACCGGCAGCGAGAAGCGCTGGCCTTCGGGATCGGGATCGGCGACCGTCACCGACACTTCGAACAGGTGCGCGGCAAGATCTTTCGGGGCAATCGAATAACGGATCGGCTGGGTCATCGTGGGATTCGGACGAAAATCGGACGGAATACGGCGGCGGAAACGACGAGAGGCGCCGGCTGATGTCGCGGGCGCCCCTCGCTGGCCGGGCCATGCGGCCCGGCGTGTCGGTCGGTTACTTGCTCGACGCGAGCGCCTGGTTCAGCTGATCGGCCGACACCGCGCCCGGCAGGCGGCGGCCGTCGGGCAGGAAGATCGTCGGCGTGCCGGTGACGTTCATCCCGCGACCGAGCGCGAGGTTCTTGTCGAGCGCGGTCGTGTCGCAGGTGCCGGCGCCGGTCGGCACGCGATGGTCGAGCATCCAGCCTTCCCAGGATTTCGCGCGGTCGGTCGCGCACCAGATCGCCTTCGACTTCGCGGTCGAATCGGGCGACAGAACCGGGTACAGGAACGTGTAGACGGTCACGTTGTCGATCGACTGCAGCGTCGTCTCGAGGCGCTTGCAGTACGGGCAGTTCGGATCGGAGAACACCGCGATCTTGCGTGCGCCGTTGCCCTTGACAACCTTGATCGCGTTCGCGAACGGCAGGCTCGCGAAGTCGATCTTGTTGAGGTCGGACAGGCGCGCGTCGGTCAGGTTCTTGTGCGTCTTGGTGTCGACGAGATCGCCGAGCAGCACGTAGTCGCCGGCGGCATCGCTATAGATGATCTGCGTGCCGAGGTTCACTTCGTACAGGCCCGCGACCGGCGATTTCGACACGCTCTTGATCGGTGCGTCGTTGCCGAGTCGCGCTTGCAGCGTGGCTTTCAGCTTGTCGGTGGTCTGGTCGGCCTGCGCGGTGCAGCCGAGCGTCGCCATCGTGACGGCCAGCGCCAGCGATGCGATGCGGATCGTTTTTTTCATCCTGTAGTTCCTTCAGCTCAATCGGAGTGCACGTCACAGTGTACGCCGTAACGGAACCCAGTCCGACAGGCCGAAGGCGCGAAGGTTCGATCAGCCGAGCGCGGCCGACACGAGCCAGCGCTTCACGAGCGGTTGCGCACCGACGAACGCCATGCCCGCGTTGCGCACCGCCTTCGCAAGGGCGCCAGGCACCGCGAACAGCCGCTGCAGCCCGTCGGTCGCGACCATCAGCGCGCGGATGTCCTCGCGGCGCGAACGCTCGTAGCGGCGCAGCAGCACCGTGTCCCCGAGGTTGCGGAAGCTCTCCTTGTTCGCGATCGCATCGGCGAGCGCCGCGACGTCGCGCAGCCCAAGGTTCATCCCCTGCCCCGCGAGCGGGTGAATCAGGTGCGCGGCATCGCCGACGAGCGCGACACGCGGGGCGATCAGCTTGTCGACGGTCTGCAGCGCGAGCGGGAAGCCGGCCGCCGGCGTCACGCATTCGAGCGCGCCGAGCTGGCCGTGCGACACGCGCTCGACTTCGGCCGCAAGCTGCGCGGGATCGAGCGTGAGCAGTTCGTCCGCGTGCGCGGTGTGCGCGGACCACACGAGCGATACGTGACCGTCCGGCAGCGGCAGCAACGCGATGATCTCGCCTTCGTGAAACCACTGGCAGGCCGTCTCGCGGTGCGGCAGCGACGCCTTGAAGTTCGCGACGACGCCCGTCTGCCGGTAATCGCGCCGCTCGACCTTGGCCCCCATTTGCGAGCGCACCCACGAATGCGCGCCGTCCGCGCCGACCACGAGGTCCGCTTCGAGCACCTGGCCCGACGACAGCGTGAGCACCGCTGCGTCGTCGCGCACGTCGAAGCCCTGCGCGCGCGCATCGAACCACGTGAGGTTCGGCTGGAACCGCAGCGCGGCGTCGAGCGACGTCTCGATCAGCGACGATTCGGCGATCCAGGCGAGTTGCGGCACGGAAGCCTGGTACGCGGAGAAATGCAGTTCCGCGTGCGCATCGCCGTATACGCGCATGTCGTAGACCGGCGCGAGCCGGCCATGGTCGAGCGCCTGCCAGACCCGCAGCCGCTCCAGCAATGCCTGCGAGCTGGACGACAGCGCGTAGATGCGCGTGTCGAACGCGAGATCGGCGGGGCGCGGCGTGGCCGGCTGGGCGAGCAAGGCGGTCTTGTAGCCGGACTGGGTCAGCGCGAGCGCGGCCGTCTTGCCGACGAGCCCGCCGCCGACCACGGCGACGTCGAAGGTGTGGTGGGCAGTCATGGCGGGCATTATAGCTGCGGGGCCAATCCCTTACGCGGCCGGACTTTGCGGGAAATCAGCATAATCGCGGGCCGGCCCGGCAGCGCGGCGGCCCGTCGCATCGGGCATTCGGGGGAAGGCCGGAAACCGGGGCGTCGGCGCGGTACAATAG
Organism: Burkholderia sp. RF4-BP95; assembly: GCF_001521985.1. Lineage (NCBI taxonomy): Bacteria > Pseudomonadati > Pseudomonadota > Betaproteobacteria > Burkholderiales > Burkholderiaceae > Burkholderia > Burkholderia sp. RF4-BP95. The sequence continues at coordinate 21,012 of NZ_LOSX01000080.1, forward strand.
CGCCTTTGAACGTCGGCCCGCCGCGCCCCACGCGCCGGCCGTCCCTATTTTCCCGCGCCGCCGTGCCCTGTCCGGCCGCGCCGCCTTACCCGTCCGAAGGATTCCATGAGTCTCAAATGCGGCATCGTCGGCTTGCCCAACGTCGGCAAGTCCACCCTGTTCAATGCGCTGACCAAGGCCGGCATCGCCGCCGAGAACTACCCGTTCTGCACGATCGAACCGAACGTCGGCATCGTCGAGGTGCCGGACACGCGCCTGAAGGCGCTCGCCGAGATCATCAACCCCGAGCGCATCGTGCCGGCCGTCGTCGAATTCGTCGACATCGCGGGCCTCGTCGCGGGCGCGAGCAAGGGTGAAGGCCTCGGCAACCAGTTCCTCGCGAACATCCGCGAAACCGATGCGATCACGCACGTCGTGCGTTGCTTCGAGGACGACAACGTCATCCACGTCGCCGGCAAGGTCAGCCCGATCGACGACATCGAAGTGATCAACACCGAACTCGCGCTCGCCGACCTCGGCACCGTCGAGAAGGCGCTCACGCGCTACTCGAAGGCCGCGAAGTCGGGCAACGACAAGGAAGCGGTGAAGCTCGCCGCGGTGCTCGAAAAGGTTCGCGCGCATCTCGACCAGGGCAAGGCCGTGCGCGGCCTCGACCTGTCGGACGACGAGCAGGCGCTGCTCAAGCCGTTCTGCCTGATCACCGCGAAGCCGGCCATGTACGTCGCGAACGTGAAGGACGACGGCTTCGAGAACAACCCGCACCTCGAAGCGGTGCGCAAGTACGCTGAAAGCGAGAATTCGCCGGTGGTCGCGGTGTGCGCGGCGATCGAAGCGGAAATCGCCGATCTCGACGATGCGGACAAGGAAGCGTTCCTCGCCGACATGGGCATGGAAGAGCCGGGCCTCGACCGCGTGATCCGCGCGGGCTTCAAGCTGCTCGGCCTGCAGACCTACTTCACCGCGGGCGTGAAGGAAGTGCGCGCGTGGACGATCCACATCGGCGATACCGCGCCGCAAGCGGCCGGCGTGATCCACACCGACTTCGAGCGCGGCTTCATTCGCGCGCAGACGATCGCATTCGACGATTTCGTCGCGTACAAGGGCGAACAGGGCGCGAAGGAAGCCGGCAAGATGCGCGCGGAAGGGAAGGAATACGTCGTGCACGACGGCGATGTGATGAACTTCCTGTTCAACGTCTGATACGTGCAATGCCGATGCCGTGCGATACGCGCGGCATCGCGCGATGCGCATCCGGCACGAAAAGCAAATGGGCCGATCGGCAAATGCCAATCGGCCCATTTTTCATCCACGGACTTGCCCGTCGGCCAAAGACGAGCACCCTGCCCGCCTTCGGATCGTCACGTCATCACGTCGCCGACACCCGCCGCCCCGAACCTGCGCGCGCATCGCGACCGCGCTTGTTCAACCACGAAGCAAACAGCACGAGCAGCGCGAGCACGGCCGTCGCACCGACTTCCATCCGGCGTTCCTCGCTGACGAACATCACGGTCAGCGTGCCGCAGATGAACAGGATCACCGCCCACGTGAGCCACGGGAACAGCCACATCCGCAGCGTCAGGTCGGCGCCGCCCGATTCGAGCGTCTTGCGCATCCGCAGCTGCGAGATCGCGATCACGAGATACACGAGCAGCGCGATCGCGCCCGACGTCGCCAGCAGGAAGCCGAATACCTGCTCCGGCATCAGGTAGTTCGCGATCACGGTCAGGAAACCGAATGCGGTCGATGCGAGCACGGCCGCGCGCGGCGTGCCGGTCGAATCGGTGCTGTGCAGGAACGCGGGCGCGTCCTTGCGCTTCGACAGCGAGAACAGCATCCGCGACGCGGTGTACAGCGCGGAATTCAGGCAGCTCGCGACCGACACGAGCACGATCACGTCGATGATCGCCTTCGCGTTCGGAACGCCGATCAGCTCCATCGCGCGCTGATACGAGCCGTGCTTCGGCAGCAGCGGATCGTTCCACGGCACGATGGCCGCGACGACGAGGATCGAGCCGAGATAAAACAGCGTGATACGCCAGATGACGGAGTTCGTCGCACGCACGATCTGGCGTTGCGGGTTGTCCGACTCGGCGGCCGCGATCGTCACGATCTCGGTGCCGAGGAACGAGAACATCGTCGTCAGCATCGCCGCGAGCACCGCGCCGGCGCCGTTCGGCATGAAGCCCTGGTGCGCGAAGAGGTTCGACACGCCCGATACGGCCGGCGCGGGCACGATACCGACGATCGCCGCGCCGCCGATGCACAGGAACACGACGATCGCGACGACCTTGATCAGCGCGAACCAGAATTCGAATTCGCCGTAGTTCTTGACCGAGAAGAGGTTGGTGATCGTCAGCAGCAACGTGATGCCGAGCGCGAAGATCCAGGTCGCGACGCCGGGGAACCACGCATTGAGAATGGTCGCGGCGGCCGTCGCCTCGATCGGGATCACGAGCACCCAGAACCACCAGTACAGCCAGCCGATGGTGAAGCCGGCCCAGTGACCGATCGCGCGATCGGCATAGGTCGAGAACGAACCGCTGTCCGGATGCGCGACGGCCATCTCGCCGAGCATGCGCATCACCAGCACGACCAGGACGCCCGCGATCGCATACGCGAGGATCGAAGCCGGGCCGGCTTCCGCGATCGCGTGGCCGGAGCCGACGAACAAACCGGCCCCGATGACGCCGGCAATCGACATCATCGTCACGTGACGCTGCTTCAGACCCGTGCCGAGGCCTGTGTTGCTTCCACTCATGTGTCTCTCTCCAAAAAACGGTTCCGATATGACCGGGTGTCGCGTGAAGGCGGCGCGGGATTTGTCGTTGTTGAATCCGGCAGCCCGCCACGCATGCGCGGCACGCGGGCAGGGAGCCGGATCGAGCCTGTTCCGGTCGGTGCGCGACGCAGTCTGCGAAGCTGCGGGTGCGATGCGGCACATGGGGCGCCGGCGCATCGCGTGCGCCCTTTCCGTCGGCTGTCGGTCAGCCGCCTTCGAAGCGAAGGAGTGTAAGCATCAAACGGTTCTTGACTAAGAACCAATTGAAGAATTTCGATGGAACCACTTGTTGCATCGACGCGAACCGATGCAACGCTTGGTCCGGCTCGGCGTCCGCTTGCGCGGCGCCGGATGGGGAAATGTGCGGTGAGACACGCCCGCGCGACATCGCAACGAACGCATTCCGTCAACGAGGCTTGCGCGCCGCGCAGGCGCTGCGCCGGATGCTCAGGTCGCGCCGCCCGGCCCTGCATCCCGCCATTTGGCCGGCACGATCGCGTGCCATTCTCGCAGGAGCAGGTTTTTCACGGCGTCAGGATGCGCGGCCGACAGGCGCACCAGCACGATCGGCCAGCCCGCATAGTGGTCGGTCACGTAATACACGTCGGGCTCGGATTCGATCAGCCACGCGCGCTCGTCGGGGCCGACGCCCTTCACGACGAGCGTGTCGCCGTCCTCGCGCAGGCGCGCGAGCATCTTGCCCTTCACCCTGAGTGCGGGCGTGCCGTACGACGTGCCCTCCTCGACACCCCGCCATGCCAGCGCGATCCGCCGAACTTCATCGAATGTCACGATGCGCCTCCGCCCGTTGGTGATCGACGTCCCGGACAACGTAGCGGAAATCGTGGTGGACGCCTAGCCGAGCGGCGTCCGGCCTCGCGCCCGGCGACGCGCGTCTAGCGGCCGGCCGCGTGCGCCGCCACCGGCGCGCGACCGGTGGCCGCAACGATCGCGAACGCGATCGCATTCGCGGCCGCGCTGGCGAGGATCGGCACGAGATAGCCGCCGCCCGCGTCGTAGATGAAACCGGCGGTGGCAGGCCCGATCAACGTGCCGAACGCGACGCTCGTGTACAGCATGCCGATGATCGCGCTCACGTTGCGGCCGCCGAAGTAGTCCATCACGACGGCCGGCAGCACGGCGACCCAGCCGCCGTAGAACACGCCGAACACGAGTGCGAACGCGGCCAGCGTCGCGACGCTCCCGGCGCCGGCCCACGCGACGAGCGCGGCCGCCATGCCTGCGAACATCGCGAGCAGCGACGCGCGGCGGCCGAAGCGGTCGGCGACGCCGCCGAGGAAGAAGCGCCCTGCCGTGCTGCCGACACCGATCGCGCCGAGCAGCAGCACGGCCGTCGACGGCGCGACGCCATGATCGAGCGCGTACGGCACGAGATGCACGAACGGCACGAACACGCCGAACGAGCAGACGAGGCATGCCGCATACAGGCTCGCGAACGGCCGCGACGTGACGGCTTCGCGCACGGTCGCGCCGGCAGGCGCGGACGAAGCGGCACCGGGCAGCCCGTCGCCCGATTGCGCACGCGCCGCATCGCCGTCGGGCAGCAATCCGCGCCCGCGCGGATCGTTCTCGATCAGCAGCGACATGCCCGCGCCCACGACCACCGCGATCGCCGCGAGGGTGACGTACGCGCCGCGCCAGCCGACGTGCGCGATCAGCGCGGATGCGAGCGGCGGCATCACGAGCGTGCCGACGCCGATCCCCGCGACCGCGAGCCCCGACGCGAAGCCGCGCCGCCGCACGAACCAGCGTTGCACGGCGCCGACGGCCGGCACGTACGCGCAGCCGACGCCGAGGCCGACACCGAGCCCGTACGCGACATAGACCTGCAGCAGCGTATGCGCGGCACCGGCCGCCGCGAGACCGGCGGCCGTCAGCAACATGCCGGCGACGGCGAGCCGCCGGGAGCCGAAGCGATCGGCAAGCGGGCCGCTGACGATGCCGAAGCCGAAATACAGGAAGCCGGCCAGCGAGAACACGAGCGAGATCTGCCCGCGCGATGCCGCGAAATCACGCTGCAGCGATTCGACGAACGCGCTGAACGTGTATGCACTGCCGAAGCCGACGAACGTGACGGCGAACGCCGCCGCCACCACATACCAGCCGTAGAAGACGCGCGATGCGCGCAGGCCGCTCATGACGATCCTCCTCTCAGGTTCCGCCGGACGCCGCACGGCGCCCGGATTGCCTCATGGATATAGTTGAACTATGTTGATCGCATCGACAGCGCAAAACCCGCTCACGACGATACGATCCAATGCAACAACGGTACTCGTGCATGCTCGTCGCCTCAAACGATATTTCGTCGGTCTTTCGATTTAGAAAAACTCAATGATCCGTTCCCGCCTGCCACCGCTCAACGCGTTGCGTGCGTTCGAGGCGGCCGCCCGCCACCTGTCGGTGAAATCGGCGGCCGAGGAGTTGTCGGTCACGCCAGGTGCGGTGAGCCAGATGATCCGCACGCTCGAGGCGCACCTCGGCGTACAGCTGTTCGAGCGCGTGAATCGCGGCATCCTGCTGACCGCCGCGGGCCGCGACTACTTGCCGCCCGTGCGCAACGCGTTCCGGCAGATCGCCGACGCGTCGCAGCGCGTGTCGGGTGCCGCCGACAGCAGCGTGCTGACGGTGAGCGTCACACCCTTTTTTGCGTCCGCGTGGCTCGTGCCGCGCCTCGCGCAGTTCCGCGACGCGTGCCCGGGCGTCGACCTGCAGATCGTCACGAGCCACGCGCTCGCCGATTTCTCGCGCGACGGCGTCGACGTCGCGATCCGTCACGGTCTCGGCCGCTACATCGGCCTCTGCAGCGAACGGCTGCTGACCGTGGAGATCGTCGCGCTCGCGGCGCCGGCACTCGTCGCGCGGCTGGGCATGCCGGCCACACCCGCCGACCTGGCCGGATGGCCGCATCTGCACGACGCCGAGCGCAAGGGCTGGCACATCTGGTTCGACGCGCAGCGAATCGCCGATTTCGGCCCGCCGCGCGGCCCCGCGTTCGACGATTCCGGCCTGTTGCTGCAGGCGATTCTCGCCGGCCAGGGCGCCGGCCTGCTGCCGGCGGCGATGGTGCGCAACGAGCTCGCGAACGGCCGGCTCGTGCAGCTTGCCGACGTCGCGTGGCTCGACGATTTCGCGTACTACCTCGTCTATCCGCCGCATCATGCGGAGCGCGCGAAAGTCGCCGCGTTCCGCCGATGGATTCTCGAGGCCGCGCTGGCCGACGGAGCGGCGTCGATGACCGGCGCGGCGTAGCGTCGCTGCCCCGCAGGGCGGCGACGACGATCTTCGGCCGATCGGCTAACATGCGGCCCGCAACCGACAACGACATCCGGAGAGCGACCATGCCTGCCCTGCTTCGCCGCATGATGCGCATCGCGACCCTGTCGGCCGCGCTGTTCGTCGCGTGCGCCGCCCTGCCGCCCGCGGCGCATGCGTATCGCGCGTCGCCCGGCTACGCCAACGAGGCCGACCTCGACCGGCACGACACGTACCGCAATCGCGACGGCGACACCGTCCATGCGCCGGCCCACTCGAAATCGGGCCGCGTGCCCGAGGGCGCGAGCGCGCGCTGCCGCGACGGCACGTACAGCTTCAGCCGCCATCGGCGCGGCACCTGCTCGGGGCACGGCGGCGTCGCCGCGTGGCTGTGAACGCGGGTCGGCCGGATGGCCTGCGCGGTGCCAGCGGCAGCCGGCGGCGAAGTACAATACGCGTTCGCGCCGCCAACCTGCGGCGACACCGCCGCGCCCCGCGCGGCACGCTCCGTACCGAATCACCCGACGCCACGCACGCCCGCGCGCTGCGCGGCAGTCTCAACCCTTTCTGACTTTCACACCCAAATGGCCCAATACGTTTTCACGATGAACCGGGTCGGCAAGATCGTGCCGCCCAAGCGCCAGATCCTGAAGGACATCTCGCTGTCGTTCTTTCCCGGCGCGAAGATCGGCGTGCTCGGCCTGAACGGCTCGGGCAAGTCGACGCTGATCCGCATCATGGCGGGCGTCGACAACGAAATCGAAGGCGAAGCAACGCCGATGCCGAACCTGAACATCGGCTACCTGCCGCAAGAACCGCAGCTCGACCCGACGAAAACCGTGCGCGAAGCCGTCGAGGAAGGCCTCGGCGACCTGTTCCAGGCGAACAAGAAGCTCGAGGAAATCTACGCCGCATACGCGGAACCGGACGCCGACTTCGACGCACTCGCGGCCGAGCAGGCGAAGTACGAAGCGATCCTCGCGTCGAGCGACGGCGGCAGCCCCGAGCAGCAGCTCGAAGTGGCCGCCGACGCGCTGCGCCTGCCGGCCTGGGACGCGAAGATCGAGCACCTGTCGGGCGGCGAAAAGCGCCGCGTCGCGCTGTGCAAGCTGCTGCTCGAGAAGCCCGACATGCTGCTGCTCGACGAACCGACCAACCACCTCGACGCCGAATCGGTCGACTGGCTCGAGCAGTTCCTGGTGCGTTTCCCGGGCACGGTCGTCGCCGTCACCCACGATCGCTACTTCCTCGACAACGCCGCCGAGTGGATTCTCGAACTCGATCGCGGCCACGGCATTCCGTGGAAGGGCAACTACAGCAGCTGGCTCGACCAGAAGGAAGAGCGCCTGAAGCAGGAAGAAGCGTCTGAATCGGCGCGCCAGAAGGCGATCAAGAAGGAGCTGGAGTGGGTGCGCCAGAACCCGAAGGGCCGCCAGGCGAAGTCGAAGGCGCGTATCGCGCGCTTCGAGGAGCTGAACAGCCAGGAATACCAGAAGCGCAACGAAACGCAGGAAATCTTCATTCCGGTCGGCGACCGCCTCGGCAATGAAGTGATCGAGTTCAAGAACGTCAGCAAGTCGTTCGGCGACCGCCTGCTGATCGACAACCTGAACTTCAAGATTCCGGCCGGCGCGATCGTCGGCATCATCGGCCCGAACGGCGCCGGCAAGTCGACGCTGTTCAAGATGCTGACCGGCAAGGAACAACCGGATTCGGGCGAAGTCGTGATGGGTCCGACCGTGAAGCTCGCGTACGTCGACCAGAGCCGCGACGCGCTCGACGGCTCGAAGACGGTGTTCGAGGAAATCTCGGGCGGCGCCGACGTGCTGACGGTCGGCAAGTACGAAACGCCGTCGCGGGCATACATCGGCCGCTTCAACTTCAAGGGCGGCGACCAGCAGAAGATCGTCGGCAACCTGTCCGGCGGCGAACGCGGCCGCCTGCACCTCGCGAAGACGCTGATCTCCGGCGGCAACGTGCTGCTGCTCGACGAACCGTCGAACGACCTCGACGTCGAAACGCTGCGCGCGCTGGAAGACGCGCTGCTCGAATTCGCGGGCTCGGTGATGGTGATCTCGCACGATCGCTGGTTCCTCGACCGGATCGCGACGCACATCCTCGCGTTCGAAGGCGATTCGCAGGTCACGTTCTTCGACGGCAACTACCAGGAATACGAAGCCGACAAGCGTGCGCGCCTCGGCGAGGAAGCCGCGAAGCCGAAGCGTCTGCGCTACAAGCCGATCAGCCGCTGAACGGCGCGGCCCGTGCACCCGGCAGCGCGGCAACGCGGAGCCGGATGCGGAAAGCGGCCGCTGCCGGCTCGGCAAAACAAGAAAGCGGGCTCAAGGCCCGCTTTTTTTGCATCCGTCTGACGTCGTCTGCCGGGAGACTACGCGAGCGCGCCCAGCTCGCGCAAACGCGCCTCGGTCGCGGCCGCGCTCGTGTGATGAATGCCGTGCCAGCCGAGCGCCGTCGCGGCCGCCGCGTTCTTCGCGTTGTCGTCGATGAACACGAGTTCGTGCGGCGCGATGCCCGGCAGGAACGGATCGATCCGCGCATGCATTTCGCGGTAGATCGCCGGATCGGGTTTCACGAGCTTCACGCGGCCGGACACGACGATGTCCTTGAAGCGCCGCAGCACCGGGAAGTTGTCCCACGCATACGGAAACGTCTGCGCGGACCAGTTGGTCAGCCCGAAGAGCGGCATGCCCTGCGCATCGAGCCGGTCGACCAGCGCGGCGCCTTCGTCGAGCACACCGCCGATCATCTCGTGCCAGCGCGCGTAAAACGCGCGGATCAGCGCCTCGTGCGCCGGAAACTTCGCGACGAGCTCGCTCGTTCCTTCGTCGATCGTCTGCCCGCCGTCCTGGCGGATCACCCAATCCATCGCGCACACGTGCGTGAGGAACCAGCGGCGCTCGGCTTCGTCCGGAATCAGTTGCCGGTACAGATACTCGGGGCTCCAGTCGATCAGCACGCCGCCGAAATCGAACACCACCGCCTTGATCGTCATGCGAACTCCGTGGCGAGCACGTCGGCAAGCGGACGCGGCGTCACCGAATTGCCCGACAGCGTATTGTTTTCCCACACGAAGTGGTGATGCGCGACGATCTGCGCGGCCGACAGGTGCGTGCGCTCGTTCGTCGTGTGCAGGTCGGACACGACGGTCGTCCGGTAGCCGAGCAGTGCCGCGCGGCGCGCGGCCGAATCGACGCAGAACTCGGTCGCATAACCGCAGATCAGCACCGAGCGGATGCCGTGGCCGTCGAGCTGCGCGGCGAGCGGCGTGTCGTGGAACGAATCGCTCATCTGCTTGCGGATGCGCCAGTCGGCACGACCGACGATCAGTTCCTCATGCAGCGCCCAGCCTGGCGTGCCGGGCACGATATCGTCGTCCGCGTCGCCGTCGTGCTGCACGAAGCACACGGGCGCGTTCGCCGCGCGCGCCGCCGCCGTCAGCCGGTTGATGCCCGACACGACGTCGTCGAGCCGGTACGCGGGCCGCGCCCGCTGCACCAGTCCGCGCTGCATGTCGATCACGATCACTGCGGTGTCTGCCATCGGTTGCCCTCTCGATCATGGTCCGGCCGTCGCGCGGCCGTTGTCGCTCGTTGCGCGTCGCGTCAGATCGGCTGCGTGCGCGCGTCGAGCCACGCCTTCGCGTCGCCGCTCACGTGCCGGCCGACGCGCTCGCGCACGGTCGCGTGATACGTGTTCAGCCACGCGCGCTCTTCTTCATGCAGCATCTCGACCAGCACGCAGCGCGTGTCGATCGGACACAGCGTCAGCGTCTCGAACGCGAGGAAGTCGCCGAACTCGGTCTGCCCGCCCGCGCGGTTCACGACCAGGTTCTCGATCCGGATGCCCCATTTGCCGGGCCGGTACACGCCCGGCTCGATCGACGTGATCATCCCCTCTTCCATCGCGGTGTACGGCTCGGCCGGCGCGTAGTGCGAGATGACCTGCGGGCCCTCGTGCACGTTCAGGAAGTAGCCGACGCCGTGGCCGGTGCCGTGGCCGTAGTCGAGCCCGGCCGCCCACATCGGCGCGCGCGCGATCGCGTCGAGCATCGGCGAGCGAATGCCGCGCGGGAAACGTGCACGCGACAGCGCCATCATCGACTTCAGCACGATCGTGAAATCGCGGCGCTGCAGGTCGCTGACCGTGCCGACCGGCACGACGCGCGTGATGTCGGTCGTGCCGGTCGTGTACTGGCCGCCCGAATCGACGAGCAGCAGGCCGTCGCCGGCGATCGTCGCGTGCGACTCGGGCGTCGCGCGATAGTGCGGCATCGCGCCGTTCGCGTTGAAGCCGGCGATCGTCGCGAAGCTCGGCGACACGTAGCCGGGGCGCCGCGCGCGCGCGGCCGTGAGCTGCTCGTCGATCGTCAGCTCGGTGATCTTCTCGCGGTTCACCGCCTGCTCGAACCACGCGAAGAATTCGGCGAGCGCGGCGCCGTCGTGCTCCATCGTCACGCGCACGTGCTCGATCTCGGCGGACGTCTTGCGCGACTTCGCGAACGTCGACGGGTTCACGGCCTCGACCAGCTTCACGCCGGCCGGCACGGCCTCGAGCGTGCCGAACGTCACGCGGCGCGGGTCGATCAGCAGCGTCGCGCCGTCGGGCAGCGCCGCGAGCGCCGCGCGCGCGGCGTCGTACGCGCGGACCTCGACGCCGTCCCGCGCGAGCGACGCGGCCAGCGCCGGCGACACCTTGCCGTCGGCGACGAACAGCGTCGCGCGGTCGGCGCCGATCATCGCGTGCGCGACGAACACGGGGTTGAAGTTGACGTCGGCGCCGCGCAGGTTGAACAGCCACGCGAGATCGTCGAGCGTGGACACGAAATGCCATTGCGCGCCCTGCGCGTGCATCGCGCGCCGCACTTCGGCGAGCTTGCTTGCGCGCGTCGTGTCGGCCTGCGGCGCCACGTGCTCGAACACCGCGTCGCCCGGCAGCCCCGGGCGCTCCGGCCAGATCGCGTCGAGCAGGTCGAGATCGGTGCGCAGCGCGATGCCGCGCGCGCTCAGCGCGGCCGTCAGCGCGCGTGCCGCCGCGACGCCGAGCACGGCACCGTCGACGCCGACCGTCGCACCGGCCGGCACGTTCTGCGCGAGCCAGTCGACATGCGGCGCGCTTTGCTGCCCGCCCGTCATCTTCATCAGCTGGACGCCCGTGCCGGCGAGTTCCGCCTCGGCCTGCACCCAGTAACGGCTGTCGACCCACAAGCCCGCGAAATCCGCGGTCACGACCAGCGTGCCGACCGAGCCCGTGAAACCGGACAGCCAGCGGCGCGCCTGCCAGCGTTCGGGCAGGTACTCGGACAGGTGAGGATCGGCGGACGGCACGAGATAGGCGGCCAGGTCCTCGCGGACCATCGCGCCGCGCAGCAGCGCGAGGCGAGCCGGCACCGACGAGACTTCGGGGAGACGGGCATTCATGATTTCACCTGAGAGCTTTCAGCGACGGGCAGACACCGCGACCGTCACGGCTACGGCGAGGAACGCGACACCGGTGCAGATCGGCCATTCGAGCGTTTCGCCATCGTAAAACAGTCCAGAGAGATTGCCGGCCATGCGCGCGGCGCCGGCGCCTGCGATGCCGACGAGCACCGCGATCCACCATGCCGGCCGGCCCGTGCGCCGCATCGGATGCAGCCACCGGCCGAACAGCCCGACGGCCGCTCCCAGGACAAGGATTCCAAACCAGTTCATTCGACGCCTTCTATAAATTCAGATTCGTCCCATAGGCGTGAACGTTGCCAGCGACTAGCATCGATTCATCCATGAACCCGAGACCAGCCGGGCGCCGCGAACATTCGAGTGTAGGGGCCGACCCGACGTTATGGCAAGCGCGCACCGGCAGCCGTATTGAAGAAATCCTCATGCGAATCGCCCTGATCGATCCGGAGGCACGTCATGCTGCGCTCCTGAACCGCCTGCTCTTCGCCGGCGGTCACGTGTGCCACGCGTTTCCGTCCAGCGCCGCGTTCTTCGAGTGGCTCGCCACCGATACCTGCGACATGCTGATCACCGGCAACTGGGCCGGCGATCAGCCGGCCGAGGAAGTCATTCCGCGTGCGCAAGCGATCCTGCCCGGCCTGCCGGCCATCGCCGTGATGCAACTGCCGCGCGAAAGCGAAGTCGTGTCATGCCTGCACGCGGGCGCCGACGACTGCCTCGTGCGCCCGGTGAGCGGGCCTGAGCTGCTCGCACGGGTGAATGCGCTGAGCCGGCGCGCCGGCGTCCGGCGACCGCCGAATCGGTCGCGCGAAATGTACGGCGAATACGCCTTCGATGCGACCCACGGCCTCGTGCGCTTCGGCGACGTGGTCGTCGCGCTCACGCCGAAGGAGTTCCGCTTCGCGCAACTGCTGTTCGCGAACCTGTCCCGGCCCGTGTCGCGCGCCCATATCCTCGAAACCGTGTGGGCCCGCCGCCGCGACATGAAGTCGCGCACGCTCGACACGCACGCGTCCCGGCTGCGCAGCAAGCTGCAGCTGCTTCCGGAGCATGGCTACCGGCTTCTGCCGCTCTACGGCTACGGCTATCAGCTCGACCGCGTGCCGATCGAGCCCCCAAATTCGAGGCCACGCCACGCTGATGCCCGGTATGCCGCGAGTGAGGAAATCACCGAAACGCTATAATATGCGGCTAAACGATAGCCCTCGATATGCAACTCCTCACGATCGGAATCAACCACCACACTGCGCCTGTCGCCCTGCGCGAACGCGTGGCGTTTCCGCTCGAGCAAATCAAGCCGGCTCTCGTCACGTTCAAGAACGTGTTCCTCGGCCCCCAGGCGCCCAACGCGCCCGAAGCGGCGATCCTCTCCACCTGCAACCGCACCGAACTCTATTGCGCCACCGATGATCGGGCCGCACGCGAGGGGGCGATTCGCTGGCTGTCGGAGTACCACCGGATTCCGGTCGACGAGCTCGCGCCGCACGTCTATGCGCTGCCGCAGTCGGAAGCAGTCCGGCACGCATTCCGCGTCGCGTCGGGCCTCGACTCGATGGTGCTCGGTGAAACGCAGATTCTGGGCCAGATGAAGGACGCGGTGCGCACCGCGACGGAAGCCGGCGCGCTCGGCACCTACCTGAACCAGCTGTTCCAGCGCACGTTCGCCGTCGCGAAGGAAGTGCGCGGCACGACCGAGATCGGCGCGCAGTCGGTGTCGATGGCCGCCGCCGCCGTCCGCCTCGCGCAGCGCATCTTCGAAAAGGTTTCGGATCAGCGCGTGCTGTTCATCGGCGCCGGCGAGATGATCGAGCTGTGCGCGACGCACTTCGCCGCGCAGAGCCCGCGCGAGCTCGTCGTCGCGAACCGCACGGCCGAACGCGGCCAGCGGCTCGCCGAACGCTTCAACGGCCGTGCGATGCCGCTGTCGGATCTGCCCGCCCGCATGCACGAATTCGACATCATCGTGTCGTGCACCGCGTCGACGCTGCCGATCATCGGCCTCGGCGCGGTCGAACGCGCGGTGAAGGCACGCCGCCATCGGCCGATCTTCATGGTCGACCTCGCGGTACCGCGCGACATCGAGCCGGAAGTCGGCAAGCTGAAGGACGTGTTCCTCTACACCGTCGACGATCTCGGCGCGATCGTGCGCGAAGGCAACGCATCGCGCCAGGCCGCGGTTGCGCAAGCCGAGACGATCATCGAGACGCGTGTGCAGAACTTCATGCAGTGGCTCGACACGCGTAGCGTCGTGCCGGTGATTCGTCACATGCATACGCAGGCCGACGCGCTGCGCCGCGCGGAAGTCGAGAAGGCGCAAAAGCTGCTCGCGCGCGGCGACGATCCGGCGGCCGTCCTCGAAGCGCTGTCGCAGGCGCTCACCAACAAGCTGATCCACGGCCCGACGAGCGCGCTCAACCGCGTGAACGGCGCCGACCGCGATTCGCTGATCGACCTGATGCGCGGCTTCTACCAGCACGCGCCGCGCTCGAACGACCAGTCCGGCCACTAGCGCCGGCCGGTTGCCCTGCCGCCGGCCGCGAGCCGGCCTATCCTTTCCGAATACCCTTGCCCGGGAGCGCCGCTCCACACCATGAAGACGAGCATGCAACGCAAGCTCGACCAGCTGTCTATCCGGCTGGCCGAACTGAACGACCTGCTGAGCCGCGAAAACGTCACGGCCGACCTCGACCAGTACCGCAAGCTGACGCGCGAACACGCGGAACTCGGCCCGGTCGTCGAGCAGTACGCGCTGTGGCGCCAGTCGCGCAGCGACGAGACGGCCGCGCAGGAACTGCTCGCCGATGCGTCGATGCGCGATTTTGCCGAAGAGGAAATTCGCAGCGCGCGCGAACGCATGGTTCGCCTCGAAGGCGAATTACAGAAGATGCTGCTGCCCAAGGACCCGAACGACGACCGCAACATCTTCCTCGAAATCCGCGCCGGCACCGGCGGCGACGAATCGGCGCTGTTCGCGGGTGACCTGCTGCGCATGTACCTGCGCTTCGCGGAACGTCAGCGCTGGCAGGTCGAGATGATGTCGGAGAGCCCGTCGGACCTCGGCGGCTACAAGGAAGTGATCGTGCGGATCGCGGGCCAGGGCGCGTACTCGCGCCTGAAGTTCGAATCGGGCGGCCATCGTGTGCAACGCGTGCCGGCGACCGAGACGCAGGGGCGCATCCACACGTCCGCCTGCACGGTCGCGGTGATGCCGGAAGCCGACGAGATCGGCGAGGTCGAGATCAATCCGGCCGACCTGCGGATCGACACGTTCCGCGCGTCGGGCGCGGGCGGCCAGCACATCAACAAGACCGATTCGGCGGTGCGCGTCACGCACATCCCGACCGGGATCGTCGTCGAGTGCCAGGACGATCGTTCCCAGCACAAGAACAAGGATCGCGCGCTGAAAGTGCTCGCCGCGCGCATCAAGGACAAGCAGTATCACGAGCAGCACGCGAAGGAAGCGGCGACGCGCAAGAGCCTGATCGGCTCCGGCGACCGCTCGGAACGGATCCGCACGTACAACTTCCCGCAGGGCCGGATGACCGACCACCGGATCAACCTGACGCTGTACCGGCTCGAGGCGCTGATGGACGGCGATCTCGACGAACTGATCGGCGCGCTCGTCACCGAACACCAGGCCGAACTGCTCGCGTCGCTCGGCGACACTGACTGAGGTCGCGATGCCCGACACCACCGCCGACGAACTGCTGCGCGCGTCGCCGCTCGACCCGGTCGATGCGCGCGTGCTGCTCGCATACGCGCTCGGCTGGACCCGCACGCAGTTGATCACGCGCGGCGACGCCCCGCTCGAGCCGGCCGCGATCGCGCGCTACCGCGCGCTCGAAGCGCGCCGCGCGGCCGGCGAGCCGGTCGCGCAGCTCGTCGGGATGCGCGAATTCTTCGGCCGTCCGTTCGACGTGACGCCCGACGTGCTGATCCCGCGCCCGGAAACCGAACTGCTCGTCGAAGCCGCGCTCGACGCGATCGACGGACGGCCGCATCCGGCGGTGCTCGATCTGGGCACCGGCAGCGGCGCGATCGCCGTGTCGATCGCCGCCGAACGGCCCGATGCGCGCGTGTGGGCGCTCGACCGTTCGCCGGCCGCGCTCGAAGTCGCGCAACGCAACGCGAACAAGCTGCTCGACGCGCGCCGCCCCGGCGGCCCGCTGCACTGGCAGCAGAGCGACTGGTACGCCGCGCTCGATCCGCTGCTCGCGTTCGACGCGATCGTCAGCAACCCGCCGTACATCGCGCAGCACGATCCGCACCTCGCGCAGGGCGACCTGCGGTTCGAGCCGCGCGGCGCGCTCACCGACGATGCCGACGGTCTCAGCGCGATCCGCACGATCATCGCCGGCGCCGGTGCCTATCTGAAACCCGGCGGCACGCTGTGGATCGAGCACGGCTACGACCAGGCCGAAGCCGTGCGCGCATTGCTCCTGTCACGCGGCTTCATCGCGGTCGAATCGCTCGCCGATCTGGCCGCGATCGAACGCACGACGGGCGGCCGCCGGCCCGGCTGATGGCCGGCCCGCCCGGTTGAAATCCGCTATCATTTCGTTCTAACGCCCCGCAAACGCAAGGTCAGTCATGGACACCCAACAACGTATCAAGCAAATCGTCGACGAAAACCAGGTCGTGCTCTTCATGAAGGGCAACGCACAATTCCCGATGTGCGGCTTCTCGGGCCGCGCCGTGCAGGTGCTGAAGGCCTGCGGCGTCGACCAGTTCAAGACGGTCAACGTGCTGGAAGACGACGAAATCCGCCAGGGCATCAAGGAATTCTCGAACTGGCCGACCATTCCCCAGCTGTACGTGAAGGGCGAATTCATCGGCGGCTCGGACATCATGATGGAGATGTACCAGTCCGGCGAACTGCAGCAACTGTTCGCCGCCGCGTAACGTCCCCTTCCCGATGGCATCTCCCAGCGCGCCGCCACGCCGGCTGATCGTCGCGATCACCGGCGCCACCGGCGCGGTCTATGGCGTGCGGCTGCTCGAACTGCTGCGCGCCGCCGGCGGCGTCGAAACGCATCTGCTGGTTTCGAACGCCGGCTGGCTCAATATCCAGCATGAACTGAAGCTGTCGAAGGCCGAGGTCGAAAGCCGGGCGGATGTCGTGCATTCGGTGCGCGATGTCGGCGCGACGATCGCATCCGGTTCGTTCGCGACCGACGGGATGGTGATCGCGCCCTGCTCGATGAAGACGCTCGCGAGCGTCGCGCATGGCCTGTCGGACAACCTGATCACGCGCGCGGCCGACGTCACGCTGAAGGAACGCCGCCGCCTCGTGCTGATGGTGCGCGAAACGCCGTTCAACCTCGCGCATTTGCGCAACATGACCGCCGTGACCGAAATGGGCGGCATCGTGTTTCCCCCGCTGCCCGCGTTCTACGCGATGCCGAAGACGATCGAGGAACTCGTCGACCAGACCGTCACCCGCGTCCTGGATCTGTTCGCACTCAGTGCACCGATGACGACGCCGTGGGCTGGCATCCGGCCGGCGGAGTAAGCCGCTCGACACGGCGCTTCGGCGCCGTTCTTCATGCATCTTCGCCGATTCAGCCGCCTTCCCGCTCGATCCGGCAATCTCAAGCCTCGACCTGCCATCGAAGGCCCGAAACCGCCCAATTATCAACAAGCAAGATTCAATCAAATTCCATTTAGCCGGTTTATCAATGTTTGGTGTGCGCCTATAGTCACAGAAATCCCTTTTGCAGGCTCCCCACCATGAACCGCTTGCCCTCGCTTTACCTGTCCCACGGCGCCCCGACGCTGCCGATCGACCCGACACTGCCCTCCGGTGCGTTCACGCACCTCGGCGCCGAATTGCCTCGCCCGCGCGCGGTGCTGATGCTGTCCGCGCACTGGGGCACGCAACAGCCGGTCGCGAGCGTGGCCGCGCATCCTGAAACGATTCACGACTTCTACGGCTTCCCGCGCGCGCTGTACGAAATCCAGTACCCGGCGCCAGGCGCGCCCGAGGTCGCCGAACGGGCGGCCGCGCTGCTGAATGCAGCCGGCATCGCGACCGCGACGACCGAGCACGGCCTCGACCACGGCGCGTGGGTGCCGATGCTGCTGATGTTCCCGGAGGCCAACGTGCCCGTCGCGCAGTTGTCGATCCAGCCGCGTGCGGACGCCGCCCATCACTTTGCGCTCGGCCGCGCGCTGCGGCCGCTGCGCGACGAAGGCGTGATGGTGATCGGCTCGGGCCAGATCACGCACAACCTGCGCGCGGCCGATTTCGGCGCGGCGCCCGAGGATGCGGACCCGCGCGTCGCGGAATTCACCGACTGGTTCGAGGCGAAGCTCGCCGCGCGCGATGTCGACGCGCTGCTCGACTATCGCCGGCAGGCGCCGCATGCGGCGCTGATGCATCCGACCGACGAACACCTGCTGCCGGTGTTCACCGCGCTCGGCGCGGCCGACGACGACTACCAGCTCGGCATCCAGTCGCTCGGCACGTATCAACGCGTGCTCGCGATGACGAACTACGTGTTCGGAAGCGCGGCCGCCTGAATCCGGCGACACGGCCGGCGGCAGCAAACAAAAAGCCCGCCCGAGCAGCGCTCGGACGGGCTTTTTCAACGCTTTCCGCCACCGCCGATTCCGGTGGCGGGTCAGGCGTCAGGCACCGACCCCTTCGAGGATCTCGTCGTGCGACTCACGCTCGTCGAGATACTGGGTCCGGTAGCCCGTATTCACGCCCCAGAAGTAGAACACCAGCGAGATGGCCGCGACGATCAGCATGTCCCAGCCGTACGGCAGCACACCGTAACCGCCGAACTCCTTGCTGCCGATCAGCGACAGCACGGCCATCGTCGGCAGGTACGCGACCAGCCACCACGCGGCCTTCAGGTCGGCGCCCCAGCCGGTCCAGCCCGACTTCGCCTGGAAGTAGAAATACACCGGCAGCGCGACGATCATCAGCAGGATGATTTCGCCCGTCAGCGGCCATTTCGCCCAGTACAGGATCAGCGACGCGCAGACGAACGCGAACGGTGCGATCAGCTTCATCAGCGGGATCGACAGCGGACGCTCGATGTCGGTCGCCGCGCGGCGCAGCGCCATCAGGCTGATCGGGCCGGTCAGGTACGAGATCACCGTCGCGACCGAAATCACCGCCGCGAGCGAGCTCCAGCCGCGGAAGAAGAACAGGAAGATGAACGACACGAGCAGGTTGAACCACATCGCCTGGCGCGGCACGCCGTAGATCGGGTGCACGTTGCCGAACATCTTCGGCATCGTGTTGTTGCGTTCCATCGCGTAGATCATGCGGGTGGTCGTCGCCATGTAGGTCGTACCGGTGCCGCTCGGGCTGATGAACGCGTCGACATACAGCAGGATCGCGAGCCAGTTCAGGTTCAGCGCGATCGCGAGTTCCGCGAACGGCGACGAGAAGTTGAAGTGCGCCCAGCCCTTCGCGACGTCGGCCGGGTTCACCGAGCCGATGTACGCCATCTGCAGCAGCACGTAGATCACGAGTGCGATCAGGATCGACGTGATCACCGCGAACGGCACGCTGCGCGACGGATTGCGCGCTTCACCGGCCAGGTTCACCGGGCTCTGGAAGCCGTTGAACGCGAACACGATGCCGCTCGTCGCGACCGCGGTCAGCACGGCCGACCAGCCGTACGGCGCGAAGCTTGCATTCGACGCGGTGCCGAGGTTTTCCGAATGGAAGCTCGACATCATCAGGCCGAGGATCGTGAGGCCGGGGATCAGGAACTTGAAGATCGTGATCGCGGTGTTCGCACGCGCGAAGGCCTTGACGCCCCAGTAGTTCAGCATGAAATAGATGACGACCAGCACGGCCGACAGCAGCAGGCCGGGTGTCGTCAGCTCGCCGTTCACGAACAACGCGTGCGCCCACGGATACTGCCACGTGCTCATGTACTGGATCGATGCTTCCGCCTCGATCGGAATCACCGATACGATCGCGATCCAGTTCGCCCATGCGCTGATGAAGCCCACCAGCGAACCATGCGAGTAGCGCGCGTAGCGCACCATGCCGCCCGACTCGGGGAACATCGCGCCCAGTTCGGCATACGTCAGTGCAATCGCGAGAATCACGACCGCGCCGATGACCCATGCGCAAATCGCCGCCGGACCGGCAATCTTCGCAGCCTTCCAGGCGCCGAACAGCCAGCCCGAGCCGATAATCGAACCCAGTCCCGTCAGCATGAGTGCAAACGGGCCGATGTTCCGTTGAATAGAACTCTTCACATCCTCTCCTATGTCTCAAAAAGCATGGTCGGCCCGCTGTCCGGGATCGGCTCGGATAGCACCGCGCATGCAATTTTGGGGGGAAGGATCACCCGATCGGGGCAACCCTTCCACGCGGCGCGTAGTTTAACGGTTGCACCTCCAAGTTGGCGCCAAAATCGTTCGGCCCCTACAAAAAATTCGCGTCGTTTGCAAGGTTTGTAAACCTTAACTCCGCAATAACCCTGAGTGCATGGAAATACGGTTGACCGCGCGCCCGAATAGCCGTATAAACAACGTTGCAGGATTTCAAGCGGCGAGTGAATTGGTTCTTTCGTAGTTCGCCCATCAACGGTACTCCGGTTGGTCCCATTACCCCCTTCCTTGATTTTCCGCACCCATGGGCCTCGGCCCCGTTTTATCTTTTTAGGAACAAGTAACATGGCAACCGGTACCGTCAAGTGGTTCAATGACGCAAAGGGCTTCGGCTTCATCACCCCGGAAGGCGGCGGCGACGATCTGTTCGCGCACTTCTCGGAAATCCGCGTCGAAGGCTTCAAGACGCTGCAAGAAAACCAGAAGGTTGAATTCGAAGTGAAGACGGGCCCGAAGGGTCTGCAAGCTGCGAACATCCGTCCGGTCTAAGTTCGGCGCGATATTTCGTGTAAAAAAGCCCCGCTTCGGCGGGGCTTTTTGTTTTCCGGCGCGGGCAGCCTTGCGGCCGCCGCCGGTCCGAATGGCGTTCGGTCAGCCGAACAGCCGCTGCGCGTGAATACCGAGCCCGGTCGCCACGCTCGCGAGGCGATCGCCGAACACCGGCTGCGCGTCCGGGAACGCGCCGGCAAGTGCACCCGACAGGAACGCGAGCCCGGTCGAGCCGCCGGTGAAATACAGCGCGCCGACGTCGCGCGGCGCAACGCCCGCAAGCCGCACCGTTTCGCGCGCGGCATCCACGATGCGCGCAGTGTCGTCGACGCTCGCATCGACGAGACGTTCGGCGTCGAACGCGATCTGCAGATCCTCTTCCACGTCGTTCAGGTCGATCATCGTCTCCCCGCCCGCCGCCACGCCGATCTTCGCTTCTTCCGCGCGCGCCATCAGCGCATGCCCGAGCCGTTGCTCGACCACGCGCGTGAGCCGGTCGTACTGTCGTACGTCCTGGTACAGATGCTTCATCAGCTTCAGCTCGCCCAGCCGCTTCGGCGTATAGACCGTGTTGATCAGATGCCAGGTCGCCAGGTCGAAATAGATCCGGTTCGGCAGCTCGCGCCCCTCGGGATCGAGCGAGCGGTAGCCGAACGCCGGCAGGATCGCCGCCAGCTCGACGCGACGGTCGTAATCGGTACCCGCGACGTGCACGCCGTGGTGCGCGAGCACGTCATCCTTGCGCTCGAGGCGCGCCATGCGCTCCGGCCCGACGCGCACCAGCGAGAAGTCCGACGTGCCGCCGCCGATGTCGGCGACCAGCACGAGCCGCTCGGCCTGCTGGCGCGACTCGTAGTCGAAAGCGGCCGCGATCGGTTCGTACTGGAAATGCACGTCCGTGAAACCGACCGACCGCGCGGCGGCTTCGAGCTGGTCCTGCGCGAGGCGGTCGGCGCGCGGATCGTCGTCGACGAAGAACACCGGCCGGCCGAGCACCGCGCGCCCGATCGGCGCGCCGGCGCGCGCTTCGGCCTTGCGCTTCAGGTGCGTCAGGAAGCGCGCGATGATCTCCGTGTACGCCATCGCGCTGCCGTCGCCGAGATCGGTCGTGGTTTCCGCGAGCGGCGAGCCGAGGATGCTCTTCATCGAGCGCATCAGGCGGCCGTCGAAACCGTCGATATAGGATGCGAGCGCCGCACGGCCGTATTCGACCGTCTGCTCGTCGTTGTTGAAGAAGATCGCGGTGGGCAGCGTCAGGTGGTCGCCCTCGACGGGCGCGAGGCGCATGCCGTCGCCGTCGGGCAGCGCCACGGCGGAATTGGACGTGCCGAAATCGATCGCGCAGTAAGTCATGGGAAGGTGCCGCAGCATGGCCGGCGCGAAAACGGAAAGGACGGGCTTTTTAACATGAAGCCCGCCGGATCACAACCGGATCGCCCACCGATGCCGGTGCAACCGGCCCGGGGCCGCGATCGGGCGCACCCGCGGCGCGCCGGCGACGGGTGCGGACAGGGGATCGATCGTACGCCACGCCTCTGCGCCGCCCGCTTGCGGCGCGCCGGCAACTGACGCGGACCGGGGGCTCGACGAGCGCCTGCCGGCTTGCGGATCAGGCTGCGGCGTCGAAACCCTTCTTCCATGCGCCCGCATAGACGACTTCGCCGATCGCATGACGCGTGCGCGGCGCCTTTTCGCGATCGCGCAGCACCGGATCGAGCTTGTCGACGTTGCCGTAGTGGCCGAGCGAGATGATCGCCGGAATCGCGACGTCGGCCGGAATCTCGAATGCGTCGCGGAACGCCTTCGCGTCGAAGCCGCTCATCTGGTGTGCGGCGAGACCCAGCGCATGCGCCTGCAGCACCAGCGACATCGCGGCGGCGCCCGCGTCGTACAGCGCGGTCGGCGCCGGCTCGCCCTTCGGCGTGAGCGTGTGCGCGGTCACGGCGATCAGCACCGGCGCCGGCGCGTTCCAGCCCTGGTTGAACGGCACCAGCGTCGCGAATGCGCGCTTGAACGCCGCTTCGTCCTGCGTGCGGTCGAACACGATGAAGCGCCACGGTTGCGCGTTGTACGCGGACGGCGCCCAGCGCGCGGCTTCGAGCACCGCATGCAGATCGGCGCCGCTGATCGGCTCGTCCGAATACGCGCGCGGGCTCCAGCGGCCCGCGATCAGGTCGTGAATCGAAACAGTGGTGGGTGCAGGTTTGACGGACATGCGGTTCCTCGCTGACATCGATGAAGGGGCGCGAACGCCTGGCGAACCGCAAGCATAACCGCTTGAGGCGTCACGCGCCCGGTCATCCCGCGCAATGCAAATCACCGATTCCGCATTGACCGGCCGCGCCCGCGCACGGGCCGGCCGGAGCGCCGCGCTCAGGCGGCCTGCGCGGCCGCGCGGGACGGGCCGCGGTTGATCCGCAGCACGATCAGCGCGCCGAGGATGCAGAGCCCGCCCGAGATCATCGACGCGATCGTATAGGTGCCGAGGCTGGCACGCAGCAGCCCCGCGCCGAGCGCCGCGAATGCCGCGCCGAGCTGATGGCCCGCGACGATCCAGCCGAACACGACCGGCGCCGCGGCCTTGCCGAACACGTCGGTGGCGAGCCGTACCGTCGGCGGCACGGTCGCGATCCAGTCGAGCCCGTAGAACATCGCGAACAGCGGCAGCCCGAAGAAATCGATGCCGAACGCATGCGGCAGGTAGATCAGCGACAATCCGCGCAGCCCGTAGTACCAGAACAGCAGCACGCGGTTGTCGTAGCGGTCGGACAGCCAGCCCGACAGCGTCGTGCCGAACAGGTCGAACACGCCCATCGCGGCGAGCAGCGATGCGCCCTGCACTTCGGTCATCCCGTAATCGCTGCACATCGCGATCAGGTGCGTGCCGACATAGCCGTTGGTGCTCGCACCGCAAATGAAGAAGCTGAAGAACAGGAGCCAGAAGTCGCGCGAGCGGCTCGCCGTCAGCAGCGTGCGGAACGCGACCGCGAGCGGGTTCTCCTTCGTCGCGTCGGGCGCGGCCGGCGCATCGGCCGGCTCGCCGTACGGGCGCAGCTTCACGTCGGCCGGCCGCTCGGGCAGCAGGAACGCGACCAGCGGAATCACGATCGCGGCCGCCACCGCGACGACCAGCACGACCGGCCGCCAGCCGTGTCGCTGCGCGATCGCCGCGAGCATCGGCAGGAACACGAGCTGGCCGGTGGCCGTGCTCGCCGTCAGGATGCCCATCACCAGGCCGCGCCGCGCATGGAACCAGCGCGTGACGAAGGTCGCCGACAGCGTCAGCGCGACGACACCCGTCGAGCAGCCGACCATCAGCCCCCAGATCACGACCATCTGCCAGCTCTGCGTCATCATCGACGACAGCGCGACGCCCGCGCTCATGGTCACCAGCGCGGTCAGGATCGTCGGCCGCAGCCCGAAGCGCTGCATCGCCGCGGCCGCGAACGGGCCCGTCAGGCCGTACAGCGCGATGTTCACCGAAATCGCCAGCGAAATCGCCGCGCGGCTCCAGCCGAGTTCGCGCTCGAGCGGCACCATCAGCACGCTCGGTGTCGCGCGCGTGCCGGCCGCGGCCAGGAGGATCAGGAAAACCACCGCCGCCGCGAGCCATCCGTAGTGGAAACGCCCGCCGATTCGTGTCACTGCCCAGTTCATGTCATCGCTCTCCAGTTGGCGGCCCGGCGCCCGCGCGCCTGCCCCGCCTCACCACCAGGCCACCTCCGCCGCACGCTGCATCGGCTGACCCGGGCCGATACCTGGCATTCGTCTGTCGATCCGGTCGGCATTGTTACCGCTCGGTCACAAGTGTGTTGCGATCGTAGTTACCAGTCGGTAACATGTCAAGCAATTCACCACGCAGTCGAGGGTCATCATGTCGGGCATCGAAGCCGCCAACAAGCCGCCGGCACGCCGCACGCGCCAGCCGATCGCCGCGGCCGCCGCGCACGAACACCTGCTGCGCGCCGCCGAGGAGCTGTTTTACAAGGAAGGGGTGCGCGCGGTCGGCGTCGAGGCGGTCGTGGAACGCGCGGGCGTCAACAAGATGAGCCTGTACCGCCAGTTCTCGTCGAAGGACGAGCTGATCCTCGCGTATCTCGAACGGATGGATGCGTGCTTCTTCGAGCGCTTCGATTCGAGCGTCGCGAAGCATCCGGGCCAGCCGAAGGCGCAGTTGATCCAGTATTTCGTCGATCTCGCGGAGCGCGCGACGCAGAAGGACTATCGCGGCTGCCCGTTCGTCAACGTCGCGGCCGAATTTCCCGATGCGTCGCATCCGGCGCGCGAGCGCGTCGCGCAGAACAAGGAGCAGTTGATGAAGCGGCTCGTCGAGCTATGCGAAGGCGCAGGCGCCCGGCAGCCGCAAGCGCTCGCCGACGCGCTCGCGCTCGTGGTCGAGGGCATCTACGCGGCCAGCCAGACCTACCGGCACGGCGAAACGCCGATCGGCACCGCGCCCGCGCTGGTCACTCAATTGATCGAAGCCGCCTGCGCGTGACGGGCGGCGCATGCGCAAACCTCGCGTGCCCGCTCCGCTACAATGCGGCCCTCGCTGCCGCCTGACCCGACTGCCCTCGCCATGACCGATACCCGCCCCGATTCGCACGACGACATCCTCGCCGCCACGCGGCACTGGCTCGCGCGCGCGGTGATCGGGCTCAATCTGTGCCCGTTCGCGAAGAGCGTCTACGTGAAGGAGCAGGTGCGCTATGCGATCAGCGAAGCGACGACGCTCGAGGACGCGCTCGCCGACCTCGAAACCGAGTTGCGCGCGCTCGAAGCGGCGGATCCGCAGCAGGTCGACACGACGCTCGTGATCTATCCGCGCGCATTCGCGGATTTCGTCGACTACAACGATGCGCTGTTCTTCGCCGACCGGCTCGTGCGGCAACTGCGGCTCGACGGCGTGCTGCAGATCGCGAGCTTCCATCCCGAGTACCGGTTCGAAGGCAGCGAAGCCGACGACATCGAGAACTACACGAACCGCGCGCCGTATCCGATCCTGCACCTGCTGCGCGAGGACAGCATCGCGCGCGCGGTCGACGCGTTCCCGGACGCGTCCGCGATCTACGAGAAAAATCAGGAAACGCTGCGCCGCCTCGGCCACGACGGCTGGCGCGAATGGATGCGCCGGCCGGGCGACGACGTCTGACGCGTCGCGCGTCGGCCGGCTGCCGCGCGGCAAACGGGCCGCGCGTCCGCCGGCGTCAGTCCGAAGCCGGCTCGACGGCCTCGCCCGCCGCCGCCGCGGACGCCGGCGCGAAGAAGCGCTCGTTCAGTTCGGCGAGCCCGAACATGCCGAGGATCTCGTTCAGCCGCTCGGCGGGCTTGCGGCGCGGCAGGTTCTTGTACTGCGCGATGATCAGCTCGTTCTTCATCGAATGTTCCCAGCCGACCAGCTCGGTCACGCTGACCTGGTAGCCGTGCGCCTCGAGCTGCAGGCAGCGCAGCACGTTGGTGATCTGGCTGCCGAATTCGCGCGTATGCAGCGGATGCCGCCACACTTCCGTCAGCGCGTTCGCGAGCGACTTGCCCTTGTTCTTGCGCAGCACGCCCGCGACTTCCGCCTGGCAGCATGGCACCAGCACGATGTGCTGCGCGCGTTTCGCGAGGGCGAAACGGATCGCGTCGTCGGTCGCCGTGTCGCATGCATGCAGCGCGGTGACGACATCGACCGTTTCGGGCAGCTTCGGCGACGTGATCGAATCGGCGACCGACAGGTTCAGGAACGACATGCCGCCGAACCCGAGTCGCGCGGCGAGTTCGGTGGAACGCGTGACGAGCTCCTCGCGCGTCTCGATCCCGTAC
Source organism: Burkholderia sp. RF4-BP95 (assembly GCF_001521985.1). Taxonomy (NCBI): domain Bacteria; kingdom Pseudomonadati; phylum Pseudomonadota; class Betaproteobacteria; order Burkholderiales; family Burkholderiaceae; genus Burkholderia; species Burkholderia sp. RF4-BP95. The sequence goes on from NZ_LOSX01000080.1 coordinate 47,184, forward strand.
ACGTGCGACGCGAACGCCGGCGTGCCGTGGCCCGGCTGCTGCTTGAAGAACAGGTCGTACAGGATGAAGCCGAGATACGACTTGCCGGCGCCGTGATCGACGAGCGTCACGCCGCCCTTGTCGGCCTGCACGCTCGCGAGCAGCGGCTCGATGAACTGGAACAGGTGATAGACCTGCTTCAGCTTGCGGCGGCTGTCCTGGTTCAGCTTGCCGTCGCGGGTAAGGATGTGCAGTTCCTTCAGCAGCTCGACGGACTGCTCCGGACGGATTTCGTAGGTCTTGTTCGACATCGTGAAGCGGCGCCGGGCCACGGTCGGTCGACCACGGCCCGGCGGCGGGAATTCGTGAGGAATGGCGACAGTTTACCGAAAATACGCGATCAGGCCCGCGCGCCGAGCCGCCAGAGCGACGTAACCTCGGCGCGGCGTGCCGCGTACAGTGGGTCGTCCGCGTCGGCGGACTTCGGGTGCGCGGGGCGGATGTCTTCGCGGCCGAGCACGACGAGACCGGCTTCGTCGATCCATTGCAGCAGCGTATCGCGCGGCCGCAGGCCGAGATGCTCGGCAAAATCGGACAGGATCAGCCAGCCTTCGCCGCCCGGTTCGAGATGGTCGGCGAGCCCCGCGAGGAAACCGCGCAGCATGCGGCTGTCGGGATCGTAGACCGCATATTCGATCGGCGCGCTCGGACGGGCCGGCACCCACGGCGGATTGCAGACGACGAGCGGCGCGCGTCCGGCCGGAAACAGGTCGGCTTCGACGACCTCGACGCGCTCGGCATGACCGAGCCGCGCGACGTTCTCGCGGGCGCACGCGAGCGCGCGCGGATCCTGATCCGTCGCGACGATGCGCTCGACGCCGCGCGACGCGAGCACGGCCGCGAGCACGCCGGTGCCCGTGCCGATGTCGAACGCGAGCGACGTCGCGGGCAGCGGCGTGCGCGCGACGAGTTCGACGTATTCGCCGCGCACCGGCGAAAACACACCGTAATGCGGATGGATCGGCGCGCCGCCGAGCGCCGGAATCGGCACGCCCTTCTTGCGCCATTCGTGCGCGCCGACGAGGCCGAGCAGCTCGCGCAGCGACACGACCGACGGCGCGCCGCCCGGGCCGTATGCTTCCTCGCACGCGGCCCGCACGTCGGGCGCGCGGCGCAGCGGGATCGTGTAGTCGGCGTCGAGCGGGATCAGCAGCATCCCGAGCGTGCGGGCACGCTGCGATTGCGCGAGGCGGTGCAGGTTGAATGCGTCGACGCCCGCCGCGGCCTTCGCCTTCTTCGGCTTGCGTTCGACGCGCCGCGCCATCGCCTGCACGAGCTGGCGCGCGTTCTGGAAGTCGCCCTGCCAGACGAGCGCCGTGCCCTCGCACGCGAGGCGGTACGCGGCGTCGGCGGTGAGGCGGTCGTCGGCGGGCACGGCGCGCCTGGGCGGCTGCACGCCGGCTTCGGAGCGCCAGCGCACGGCATGTTCGGCGCCGTCGGCGTCGGTCCAGTGGAAAACGGGGAAATCGGTCACGCGAGCTCGGCTACGGTTGGCTTCAGACAGGCGGCGCTACAGGAGCGCGCCGCGCGGACCACACCATACCGCGCTTTGCCCGCGCGGCAAAGCGCGCGCGACCGCCCCGGCGTCGCGCGGGCAACCTACCCGCCCCACCCCGGCATCGGAGGCATGCGCAACGTGCCCGCATCGCTGAAGCGCACGGTGCCGAGCACGCCGCCCGCGAGCCGGCCGCGCAGCGCGTACGGCAACTCGCCGTTGGCCGCCGCGCCGGGCAGGTTCCACGCCTGGCGCGCGGCGGCGAACGCCGACACCGAAACGGGCACGTCGATCACGGCCTCGCCGAAGCGCGGCACGACGCCCGTGCGATCGCTGACGCCGCTCGCGAACGGCGTGCCGTTCAGTTCGAGCGCGACCGAAATGCCGTCGTATTCGATCGGCGTGTCATTCGGGTTCTGCACGCGCAGTTTCAGGCTGAAGCGCATCTCGAGGCCCTGTCCGACCAACGGATCGAGCCCGGCGACGGTCACGCTCACCGGCTCGCGCGTCAGGCCCGCGCAACCGCCGAGCACGAAGACGGCGGCGAACAGCAGCAGCATGGCGCGCAGCGGCGCGATACGGAACAGGGCTCGTGGCATGGGCAGGCCTCCTTGCGGCAATCGATTGACGGATCGTCGCTGCATTGTACCGAGCGCGCCACGCTGCGCCCTGATTCGTAGTTTCCGCGCGCCGCCGAGATCGTTAATAGATTAAAACTACGGAAACAAGCAGTCGAACGGAGAGCGAATTAATGCCTCCCAGCATTCAATGGCGCGCAAAAAATTCAATCGAAGCACTTTCTAATTTTTTCGTTTCCTTTACCCAAAACCATCAAGTATATTTACGCATCCTTCGAGCAGGCCGACAAACCTTCAAGCCGCATGACGGCGATTTTACGGAACGGCGACATGCCGTCCTTCCGTCCTGCGGCCTGGTACGGCCAGCCCCGTGGGCTGTCGGTTCAAAGGGAATGCACGCCCCGTGCAGGGCGGGCGGCCCCGTGTCGTGCGCGCGAAATCAATTCAGTACAACACGCGCCCGGCCATTTTGAACCGGCAAGTTAACCGACATCCGGAAACACAGAGGGGGCAGTAAACCATGATTACCTTCACGTAGTCGGCCGCCGTCTTTTCGAATAATCCGTCATTGGAATTTCTCATCGCCGTTGATTAACGGCGAGGGATTTCTTTTGCCGGCGTTTTCGCAGCACTGAACGATTCTTTCAACAATCGAGGTTTCAGTCATGTCGATCAACATTCACAAGATGCGTTACCTGCCGCTGGTCGCCGCGCTCGCGCTCGCCGGGTGCGGCGGCGACGACAGCGGCGTCGGCTCGGCTTCCGCGCTCAGCTCCGCCGGCGCGCCGCACTCGAGCTCGTCGCCCGCGGCCAACACGCCGCCGAGCGCGTCCAACGTCGACAAGAGCGTGTCGCCTGTCGAGCTGCCGGACACCGTGGTACCCGTCAACTACCGGCTGTGGTTCCGCCCGAACGAAGCGCTGAACGCGTTCGACGGGCGCGCCGATGTCGAGATCAAGGTGCTGAAGCCGGTCAACAACATCGTGATCGCCGGTCACCGCATCAAGTTCACGAATGGCCGCATCACGCTGCAGCCGGGCAACATCCAGCTGATCGCGACGCCGCAGGACAAGGGCGACTTCTACCAGCTGCGCCCCGTCGCCGGCACCATCGCGCCGGGCAACTATTCGCTGCACATGGAGTGGTCGGGCATCATCAACTTCAAGTCGTACGACGATCCGGCCACGCAGACGGGCGGCAGCTGCGGCGACGATCCGTATCCGGGCTGCTCGGCCGCGGAAGGCGTGTTCCGTGTCGACCTGAAGAGCACCGACGGCACGACGAGCGGCGCGATCCTCACGCAGGGCGAAACCAACCTGTCGCGCCAGTGGTTCCCGGGCTGGGACGAGCCGGCATTCCGGCCGACTTATGAAGTGACGGCCGAAGTGCCGCAGAACTGGCGCGTCGTGTCGAACGCGGCCGAGAAGCCGTCGACCAACGTCGGCGGCGGCTACAAGCTCGTGCAATTCGAGAAGACGCCGCCGATGCCGTCGTACCTGCTGTTCTTCGGCGGCGGCATGTTCGACACCTACGAGGACGATTTCTCGAGCCCGCTGCCGGGCGGCAAGGGCGGTCTGCACCTGCGCGTGTTCACGCCGCCGGGCATGAGCGACTGGGCGAAGCCGGCGATGGACCGCACCAAGCAGGCGCTCGACTTCTACTACCGCTACACGGGCATCCCGCTGCCGCTGACGAAGTTCGACACGGTCGCCGCGAACGACGCGTTCAAGGAGCAGAAGGACCTGAACTTCGGCGGGATGGAGAACTGGGGGTCGATCCTCGAGTTCGCCGACGACATCCTGCCGCAGCCGGGCCAGCCGATGTCGCGCTACGGTAACGAGGTGCTGACGCACGAAGTCGCGCACCAGTGGTTCGGCGACCTCGTCACGACCGACTGGTGGGACAACGTCTGGCTCAATGAATCGTTCGCGACGTTCTTCGAGACGAAGACGACGATCCAGTTCTTCCCCGACGAGTTCAGCTGGCTCGATCAGGTGAAGAACAAGTATCGCGTGATCAATCGCGACATCGGCCCGAACGCGTTCCCGGTCGCGCCGAACTTCAACGACTGGGCGTCGAACGACTTCGTGCTGAGCGCGAGCGCGTTCACGTACGACAAGGGCGGCCACGTGCTGAAGACGCTCGAGAACTATCTCGGCGAGCAAACCTTGCGCAAGGGCCTGCAGCAATACCTGGTCGACTACTCGTTCGGCAACGGCACGCCGAAGCGCCTGTGGGATGCGCTGTCGAAGGCGAGCGGCCAGCCGGTCGGCCCGATCGGCGACAGCTACGTGCGCCAGACGGGCGTGCCGCTGATCTCGCTCGATACGCAGTGCGACATGACGAAGAACCAGACGATCGTCACGCTGAAACAGCAGCCGTTCCCGAACAAGAACGCGTATCCGGGCCTGCAGTGGACGGTACCGATCACGCTCGCGTACGGCCAGGGTCTCGCGAAACACACGACGCTCGCGCTGAAGGATACGCAGACGCAAACGCGGATCGACGGCTGCACGGGCGTGGTCGCGGATCCGAGCGGTCTCGACTACTACGTCGTGAACTACAGCGACGCCGCGTGGAGCGGCCTGCTCACGCAGGTCAACGGCTCGACCGATCCGGTGCTGCTCGCGAACCTGAAGAGCGAGGCCGCGCTGCTGGTCGCGAACAACCTCGCGCCGGCTTCGCGTTCGACGTCGATCGGCTCGGTCGCCTCGCCGGCCGCGATGAAGCTGCGTCAGACGCCGAGCTTCGGCGGCATCGCGCCGACGGTGAAGGAACGTCCGTCGCTGCGCTACCAGGGCATGTTCAAGCCGCGCAAGACGCTGGTTCAGTAACGTCGTCCGGCCGACCGGTGCCGCGCAGTTCGCGGCGCCGGCCGGCGTTCGATCTTTCACGTCCTTTGGCAGGCCCCGGATACGGGGCCTGTTTTTTCGTGACCGCCGCTAGCGATCGTCGCGCCGGCGAAACGCCCACCACGCGGCGAGCGCGGTAAAGCCCGCGACCAGCAGCACCATCAGCCAGAACCCGTGCTTGTTCTCCGAGAACGGCACGCCGCCGACGTTCATCCCGAAGAAGCCCGCGACGATGTTGATCGGCAGCGCGATCACGGTCACCAGCGTCAGCGTGAACAGCGTCCGGTTGTTCTGCTCGTCGAGCCGCGAACCGATCTCTTCCTGCAACAGCTTGATCCGCTCGTTGAGCCCCGACAGATCGGCGAGCACCAGCGAGAACTCCTCGGTCGACTCGCGCAGCTCCTGCACGTCTTCGGCATGCAGCCACGCGGGCGGCTTCGCGAGCAGCCGGAAGATCGACCCCGGCTCGGGCGCGAGCATGCGCTGCAGCCGCGTGAGCGTCCGGCGCATCGCGCCGAGTTCGACGCGATTCGACGTGAGCCGTTGCGACAGGAAGCGATCCTCGATGCGGTCGACGTCGATGCTCGTGCGCCGCATGATCTGGATCAGCAGGTCGGCCTGGTCGCGCAGCAGGTGCACGAGCAGTTCGGCCGGCGAGCGGAACCGCTCGCCGTCGCGCACGCAGGCGCGCAGCGTGTCGACCGAGCGCAGCGGCTTGAGCCGCGCGGTGACCATGATACGCCGCTCGACGTGGACGAACAGCGTCGCGATTTCCGACGGCGTCAGCTCGAGGTTGAACATCACGTCGTTGACGATCGCGCGCAGCGCGCCGTCCTCCTGCTCGATGCGCGTCGAGCGCGATCCTTCGTGAAGGAATTCGAAGAAGCTGTCGGGCAATCCGAGGTGCGTGCGCATCCAGCGCTCGCTTGCGCCGTGCGCGAGATTGAAGTGCAGCCAGACGAAATCGTCCGAGGCGGCCGCATCGCGCTCGCGGCACGTGCGCAGCCATCCAGCGGCCGCGTCGGCGTCGAGCATCGCACCCGAGCCGCCCGGGACGAAGCGGAATCCGCACACCATGCCGGACGTATCGGCGCCGTAAGTCTGTACGATCAGGTCCATCGTGTCGAAGGTGGTGCGGCGCGCACCGCGCCGCGCATCGCGCATTGCGGCGCCACGCCGGGAAATTGAAAGGAAACGTATGCCCGACGCATGCGACATTTTCGTGACGGTGTCGCATACGGACGTCCGGTGTCGGGTGTCCGGCGGCCCCAAAAACAACGCGCCGCCCATTGGGCGGCGCATGTGCGACGAGCAGGCCGGCGTGACGCGTGGTTACTGCCGCGTCTCCGACTGCGCGGCGGTCGGGCAGGCCGGATCCTTGCCCCAGTGGCCGTCGCAGACGCGCCAGCGGCACAGCTGATCCTCGAAGAAGCCGCGCTCCGAGCACTCCTTCACGCGCGCCGCGAGCGAACCGCCCGTCGTGGCGGCCGTCTTGGTCGGCACGGCCTGCCCCTTCTGCGCGGCGACTTTCTTGTCGGCCGGCTTCGTGCGTGCGACGAGCGCGGCGAGCAGGTCCGCATCCGGGTCGTCCTTCCCGGCGGCCTTCGCGCTCGCGGTACGGGTCGTCGCGTCATGACGCTTCTTCGCCTGCGCGAGTTCCGCCTGCTGTTCCTTGTGGTGCTTGCGGGCCTCCGCCTTCGCGTCGGCCTTCGTGTCGGCCTTCGCATCGGCCTTGCCGCGTGCGGCGACCTTGCCGCTCTGCGCGGCGTCGGCCTTCGCCGATTTCGTCGTCGCAGCCGCGGCGGCGGCCGTCGCGGCGACGGCGCCTGCCGTGGCCGCGCCCGACGCGTCGTCGGCGCCGTTCGCGAGCGCGCGCGACAGGCGGCTGTTGTCCGCGCCCGATGCGCCCGATGCGGACGCAACGGTCTGGGACGCCGCATCGTCATTGACGATCGTGGCCGGTTGCGCGGCGGGAGCGGCCGACGCGGCATTCTGCGCGACCTGCACGGCGGCGCCGCTGGCTGCCTCGGCCTTTGCCGCTGCCTGTGCGGGCGCGGCGGCCACGACGGCCTGCTCGCCGGATTGCTGCTGCCAGCGCCATGCCCCCCAGCCGCCGACGGCGACCACGAGCGCGACGACGGCCGCGATCGGCCCTTTCAGCGAGCGGCGCGGCGCTTCGGCCGGCGGCGTGACACGTCCTTCCAGATTCGCGAGAATGCGCGACTGCTGCGGTCCGCCCTCGCCTGCCGGTTTGGTATCGGACAGCAGGCTCGGCGGGGTTTTCGAATTTGAATTTTCCGGCGCACTCATTCAGCGTCTCATTGAATCCTGGTTTAATTCACCGCGATAATATAGCCCGGCCTCTCAAAGCAGCCTGATTCTAAGAGCAAGCATTGCAAAACACAATCAATTCCAATTTCCGGGGATTTCGTTGATTGCCGTCGCACTCGTCGCCTATTTCGCCCTTGCCGTCGCGGTCGCGGCACTGTTGCTTTTACCGGGTATCCGCACGGCGGTTTTCGAATCCGTCGCCCAGTTTCACGGCCGTCTGACACGCCGTGCGAACGCTCGCGCCGCACGCACGCGAAGTCAAATTGTTAAATCGGCAACCGTTACGCGCGGCGCATTAAGCGATGTGCAAAATTTACTGATTCGGCGGCGCTTGATGATTATGGTATCGGCAGGTATTCTTGCGACGCCGCCATTGGTGGCCATTGCGTTACGCGGTCGGCAATTGTTTCAGTACGACGACACGGCGCGCGTGCCCGACGAAAAGATCGCCGCGCTGCTGCAGGGCGAACAACTCGTGCCGCCCCCGCCGTTGCCGCCGGAAGTCTTTGCCACGAAGGAAGTCGAACAGGTGCGGCCGGCACTGAAGGATGCAAGCCGCGACTGGAACCTGCTGGATCCCGATTTCCGTACGCGTTTGTTGCTGGTCTACAAGATCATGCACGAACAATATGGTTACGAGATGGCGCTGCTGGAAGGTTATCGGAGCCCGGAACGACAGAATCGGCTCGCGCAGATGGGCACCAACGTGACCAATGCGGCGGCCTTCCAGAGTTATCACCAATTCGGGCTCGCGGCCGACAACGCGTTTCTGCGCGACGGCAAGCTGGTCATTTCCGAGAAAGATCCCTGGGCGATGCGCGGCTACCAGTTGTACGGACAGGTTGCCGAGCAGGTCGGCCTGACCTGGGGGGGCCGATGGAAAATGATGGATCTCGGGCACGTGGAATACCATAAACCCGGTTTTAAACTGGGACGCGGCAGCTAGTCAGGGCTGCCGGACAAGAAATAATGAGGGCGGCATGGGGCTTTTTAATCATCCGGCAGGAAACGATTTGAGCGGCGCAATCGATCGGGCATTCCGTTGCACGATTTTTTCCGATCGCCGCTTCCGTTTTAATTCTCACAGCGTCCTTTCATTATTGCGCGCGCCTTCTCCGATGCCGCGGGCGCATTGATGCCAGCCCCCTTCATCCCGTTTGACAGCATGGCGACACACCGCGGCGCCACGCTTGCCGCTCGGCGCGCCTGCGTCGCCTCACCGAATCGCACCGGAACCTGAACGTCCTATGCAACGCATCCTCAACGTGCTGACTCATCCGCGTACGCTCTCGATTGTCGGGATCATCGCGCTAGCGGCGATTCTCTTCATCGTCGCCGACATGCTGCAGCTGCCGCTCCTGTGGGCGGCGATCGCCTTCGCGGCGATCCTCGTGCTGTGGCTCGGCGTCGCGCTGGTGCGCCGCTGGCGCGTGAAGCGCGCGAACCAGCAGCTCGGCCAGGTGCTGGAAGAGCAGGCGGAAAGCGGCAAGATCGCCGCGCCGGCCGCGGCCGCGCTCGCACCCGACACGAAGACGGCCGACCTCGACGTGCTGCGCACGCGCCTCTCCGACGCGGTCAAGACGATCAAGACGTCGAAGATCGGCCAGGTGTCGGGCGGCTCCGCGCTGTACGAGCTGCCGTGGTACATCGTCATCGGCAACCCGGCCGCCGGCAAGAGCAGCGCGGTGCTGAACTCCGGCCTGCAGTTTCCGTTCGCGGACAAGAACAGCGCCGTGATCCACGGCATCGGCGGCACGCGTAACTGCGACTGGTTCTTCACGACCGAAGGGATCCTGCTCGACACGGCCGGCCGCTACTCGGTGCACGAGGAAGACCGCAGCGAATGGCTCGGCTTCCTTGGCCTGCTGAAGCGCTATCGCCCGAAGGCGCCGATCAACGGCATCATCGTTACCGCGAGCATCGCCGAACTGACGGGCAACCGCCCCGAATTCGCGATCAACCTCGCGAAAAACCTCCGCCAGCGCGTTCAGGAGCTGACGGAAAAGCTCGAGGTGTTCGCGCCGGTCTACGTGATGTTCACGAAGGCCGACCTGATCACTGGCTTCACCGAATTCTTCAGCAGCAGCGACAAGCACGAATACGACCGCGTGTGGGGCGCCACCCTGCCCTACGAGCCTGACGACAAGCGCGACGTCGTCGCGCAGTTCGATACGCACTTCGAGGAACTCTACGAAGGGCTGAAGGAAATCAGCGTCGCGCAGCTGTCGCTGTCGCGCGGCAACCAGCTGTCGCCGGGCCAGTTGAGCTTCCCGCTCGAATTCTCGACGATCAAGCCGGCGCTGCGCGCGTTCCTCGCGACGCTGTTCGAGAACAACCCGTTCCAGTACAAGCCGATCTTCCGCGGCTTCTACTTCACCAGCGCGCTGCAGGAGGGCGAAACCAACAGCGCCGCCGCGCAGCGCATCGCGCACCGCTTCGGCCTCGACGCGAGCGCGCTGCCCAAGCCGCACAGCGCGTTTTCGAAGAACGGCTTCTTCCTGCGCGACCTGTTCTCGAAGGTGATCTTCGCGGACCGCCAGACCGTGCGCCAGTTCGCGAGCCCGACCAAGACCCGCCTGCGCTACGCGACCTTCTTCGGCTTCGTCGCGGCGCTCGCGCTCGCGCTCGGCGGCTGGACCTGGTCGACGATCGGCAACCAGCAGCTCGTCGCGAACGTGCAGGCCGACCTCGACAACGTCACGCGCCTGCAACAGGGCCGCAACGACCTGCAGTCGCGTCTGCAGGCGATGGACATCCTGGAAGACCGGATCGAACAGCTCGAGCAGTTCCGCCGCGACAAGCCGGTGTCGGTGTCGCTCGGCCTGTACCAGGGCGACCGTCTCGAACAGCACCTGCTGACCGAGTACTACAACGGCGTGCGCCAGATCCTGCTGGCGCCGGTCTCGCAGAACCTCGCGTCGTTCATGAAGGACGTGAACGCGCACCCCGAACAGCTCGTGCCGATGACGCGCCCGCCCGAATCGGGCGCCGTGCAGGGCGGCGCGATTCCCGTGTCGACGAACCCGCCGGGCGCCACGCCGCTCGCCGGCGCCGCGCAGGGCGCATCCGCCGCGACGGCCGCCGCGCCGCAACAGGCGGCGGCACCGCAGGGCGGGCTGTACAGCGACGCGTCGCCGACCAACGTGCAGGACGCGTACAACGCGCTGAAGACCTACCTGATGCTGTCCGACAAGCGCCACGTCGAACAGGCGCACCTGACCGACCAGCTCGCCCGCTTCTGGCGCGGCTGGCTCGAGACGAATCGCGGCAACATGCCGCGCGACGAGATGATCAAGAGCGCCGAGCGCATGATCTCCTTCTACCTCGCGCGCGTGAACGACGACGACTGGCCGATGATCGACGCGAACCTCGCGCTCGTCGACCAGACCCGCGAGAACCTGCGCCGCGTCGTGCGCGGCATGCCGGCCCGCCAGCGCGTCTATGAGGAAATCAAGGCACGCGCGTCGACCCGCTTCGCGCCGATGACCATCGCGCGCATCGTCGGCGACGGCAACCAGGGGCTGGTCGCCGGCAGCTACGCGATTCCGGGCACGTTCACGCGCGAGGCGTGGTTCGACTACGTGCAGCCGGCGATCCGCGACGCGGCGACCAAGGAACTGCAGGCGAAGGACTGGGTGCTGAACACGTCGACGCAGGACGACCTGACGCTGGAAGGCAGCCCCGAGCAGATCCAGAAGACGCTCGTCGGGATGTACAAGACCGAATACGCGCAGCACTGGCAGAAGTTCATGCAGGGCATCGCGGTGCAGGGCTTCAGCAGCTTCGGCCAGGCCGTCGACGGGATGAACCGCCTCGGCGACCCGCAGGATTCGCCGATCCGCAAGATCCTCGAGACCGCGTACGACCAGACGTCGTGGGACAACCCGTCGCTGGCGAACGTCGCGATCAAGAAGGCGCAGACCGGTGTCGTGAACTGGGTCAAGCAACTGTTCACGCGCTCGCAGGCCGGCCAGATGGCGGCCGCGAACATCGACATCAACGGCAATCCGGCCGAGGTGCCGATGGGTCCGATCGGCCAGGAATTCATCGGGCTCGCGCGGATCGTCGCGACGCACGACGGCACGTCGATGCTCAAGGGCTACATGGACTCGCTGTCGAAGGTCCGCACGCGCTTCAACGTGATCAAGAACCAGGGCGACCCCGGCCCCGGCGCGCGCCAACTGATGCAGCAGACGCTCGACGGCAACGGTTCGGAACTGGCCGATTCGCTGAAGTTCGTCGACGAGCAGATGCTGACCGGCCTGACCGACTCGCAACGCAAGTCGCTGCGTCCGCTGCTGGTGCGCCCGCTGATGCAGGCGTTCTCGGTGGTGATCCAGCCGGCGAGCGCCGAAGTCAACAAGGTGTGGAACGCGCAGGTCTACCAGCCGTTCCAGAGCTCGCTCGCGACGAAGTACCCGTTCGCGGCGAACGCGAAGGTCGAGGCCGGCGCCGGTGAAATCGCGCAGGTGTTCGGTCCGGACGGTGCGATCGCGAAGTTCGTCGGCACGACGCTGGGCCCGCTCGCGGTGCGCCGCGGCGACACGCTCGCGGCCCGCACGTGGGGCGACATGGGCATCGGCCTCACGCCCGACTTCACGAACGGCTTCGCGCGCTGGGTCGCCCCGCTCGCCGGCGGCGCCGCAGGCGGCACGGCCGCGGCGGCCGAACCGCAGACCGTGTTCCAGATCCTGCCGCAGCCGAGCACGGGCACGACGGAATACACGATCGCGATCGACGGCCAGCAACTGCGCTATCGCAACACGCCGCCGCAGTGGACCAACTTCGTGTGGCCGAACCCGCAGGGCTCGCCGGGCGCGACGCTGTCCGCGACGACCTTCGACGGTCGCACCGTGCAGCTCGTCAACGAACCGGGCCGCTACGGTCTCGAGAAGCTGATCAACTCGGCGCAGCGCAAGCGCCGTCCGGACGGCACCTTCGACCTCACGTGGGTCCAGGGCAGCGTGAACGTGTCGGTGACGATGCGCATCATCAGCACGTCGCAGCCGACGAGCGGCGGCGGCGACCAGCCGCAGCAGCAGAGCCTGCGCGGCCTGCAGCTGCCGTCGTCGGTCGCCGACGCAAGCGCGGGCGCCGCGCAGAACGCGACGCAGGCGGGCACGGGCGCGCCGGCCGCGGCACCGGCACCGGCGCCGGCCGTCGCGGCCGCCGCCGCAACGAATGCACAGGGGGCGCAATGACGCAAACCGTTCAGGCGCAGATCGCCTACTTCGGCAAGATTCCGTCGCGCGGCGACTTCGTGAAGAGCCCGCACAATCCGCAGCTGCTGCAGACGCTCGATCGCTGGATCGCGCAGGCGCTCGAACTGCTCGCGGAAGATCCGCGCTGGAAGATCGTCTACGAGGATGCGAAGCCGATGCATTTCGCGTTCCTCGGCTCGCGCAGCAAGCTCGCGATCGCGGGGCACATGGTCGCGAGCCACGACGTGTCGATGCGCCGCTTCCCGTTTCTCGGCGCGACCGCGCTCGAGGTCGACCGGCCGCTCGCGTTCCTCGCGCGCAGCCCGCTCGCATTCGCCCGGCTGTGGTCGCGCGTCGCCGCGCAGATGCCGCCGCTGCTCGCGAAGGAGGAGCCGCCCGGCGCGCTGCAGGCGCTCGGCGACACGCAGGTGCCGATCGACATCGGCGGCCCCGGCACGTCGCATGACGGCACCTTCAACGACTTCATCGAACACCAGTCGCTGTATGGCCTGCAGCAGATGCTGCTCGAAAGCGGCCATCCGGTCCGGCTGCGCGGCGCCATGCTCGCGCTCGGCTCGCTGCTGCGGCCCGTGATGCAGAGCGGCTCGTCGCACATCGAGCGCGGCCTGACGCTGCCGCTGCCGGTCGACCCGTTCTATCGCAGCCTCGTCGCCGCGTTCTGGCTCGAACTGATCGCGCCGTTCGTCGCGCAGGCCGACTTCGAGCTCGCGATCTTCATCGGCACGATCGCCGAGCGCGAACGGCTGATCATCGGCTTCAACGGCGCGTCGTCGAAGACGCTGCTGAGCGTCGTCGACCCGCAGACCTACGCCGCCCACAACATCGACATCGACGATCCCGAATGGATCGACGCCCATGCGCAAAACGATCAGCAGATCAGCAAGCTCGTCAGCTACCTCGACCAACCGCAACTCTCGCTGCGCGTCGCCATCGACGCGTTCCGCGAAGCGTTCATCGGAGGCTGACGGGATGCAACGCACGATTCACGTCCGCCGCACGCGCTGCTCGGCATTCGTTGCCGCCCTCGCCGCCGCCGGCCTCGTCGCCAGCGGCGCGGCCCATGCGCAGAACACCGGCGGCGCGACCGTCACGCCGGTCGGCAACGGCACGGTCGCGACCGCGGCCCTGCCCGCGAACGCCAACCCCGGCGCCGCGCCGGCCACGGCGTCCGGCACGGTGGTGCACGGCACGGCCGGCACGATCTCGCCGCCGCCCGCGAACGCGACGCCGGGCCAGGTGGTGGTCGGCGGCAAGGTGCCCGACGAGGCGACCAAGGCCGCCGTGCTGCAGAAACTGCGCGACACCTACGGCGCGACGAACGTGGTCGACCAGATCGAGGTCGGCGACGTCGCGACGCCGCCGAACTGGAGCGCGAACGTGCAGAAGCTGCTCGGCGCGCAGTTGAAGCAGATCAGCAAGGGCCAGTTGAAGATCAACGGCACGCAGATCGAGATGAAGGGCGAGGTACACAACGAGGCGCAGCGCCAGCAGCTCGCGAGCGACATGGCGAACACGCTGAATCCGACGTACACGATCAAGAACGGGCTGCGCGTGTCGGCGTCCGAGCAGGGGCTGCTCGACCAGACGCTGGCCAATCGCACGATCGAGTTCGAGACGGGCAGCGCGACGCTCACGCCGCAAGGCAAGCAGATTCTCGACCAGATGGCGGCCGCGCTGTCGAAGCTGCAGAACCGCACCGTCGACATCATCGGCCATACCGACAACTCGGGAAACCGGACGTCGAACATCGCGCTGAGCCAGGCGCGCGCGGATGCGGTGAAGGGTTATCTGATCACGAAGAGCATCCCGCCGCAGCAGATGACGACGACGGGCGTCGGGCCGGATCAGCCGATTGCGCCGAACGATACGGCGGAGGGGCGGGCGAGGAATCGGCGGATCGAGTTTAGGGTGGGGCAGTAGGCGAAGCATTCAGAGGCAGAGAATCCAGCAAATCCGATGAAATTCGCCTTGCGCTGCTTGCGATCCGCCATTCTTCTGGTCGTCGGTGTGGTCTTCGTGCTGATGGGCGTGGCTGGCGCGATCAATTCCGCCATCCTCGTTCGCGCCGGCGCGTGGCCCCACGTCCCCGCCTTCGTCGAGCAATGCGAGTTGTCTCTGCGATATGGCAAGTCCGACGCGACGTGGGAGGCGCACGCTGTCTTCCGCTATGGTGCAGGACAGACGCAGCACTACGAGACAACGTGGCAGCCTGCCGGGTCGCCCGTTTATTCGCGTTCGGCCGCATCGAACATCAGTCGCGAACAGTTCGCCGCGTTCACGAAGACGTATTGCAGCGACGCCGCGAACGATGGCCTGCGCGTTTCGCCGATGTTTCCAGGTATTGCCCGGCGCAACGAAGCGGTTGTAGGCAGGGAATGGGTACGTGAAATCGGATTCGGTCTGTTTGCGCTGGTCGGCGGGCTGATGCTGTGTGCGATGAGCATTTCGATGCTGCCGTGGATCGAGGATCGCAACAAGTACGCGGTGAGGCGCAAGATGCGGCGGGCGCGGAATCGGGTCAGCGGTAAGTGATTCGGACATACAGGCTGATTTCGGATCGCGCTTGGCCGCCGCCACCTAAGGGCGACTGATCGCCGTAGTCCGTGGCCCGAGGATCGGGTGTTCATTGATCATGCGGCTACTTCTTGTCGTCCCGTAGAGTCATCGTTCGTTGCTCCGTTGGCTCGGGCAAGCACTGCACCTGCCCCGGACATCCTCATGGCGAAACGTCTTCCGGAAGCGGCGCCGTAGCCGTCTAATCCAACTTACGCCACCAACAGTCCTTGCCGACTCGCAGGGAGCGCCTCATTTCACTGCGCAAGAATGACCCTCTTGCCAGTCTGACGCTCAAGCTTCAATGCCAAATACACTCGAAAAAATATGGTCTTCACATATGTATTTCCGATGATCGAGATGGACATCGGAAATCCGAGGAGCGACATGACTATGCATAGTACGTTCGATCCAACACACTCGCCCAGAACATGGTTTGCATTCGATCCGATCGCTGCAGCAAAAGGCATCAAGTATGCGATTACCGACATCAATGCTGCTTTCAACGGGGTTCTCGACGTCAAGTGATCGGTGTACCCGCCGCATGAATGGCGCAGAATCAGATTCTTGCCATCATCATGGCAAATGGTATTCACGACTGCCTTTTCTTCACGGCGCGTCGAAAATCTAAAAGAACCATGGTAGCGTGCCACACGATAATGGTAAAACACACCAGTACCACCGACGCTTTCAGGAAAGCTTGCATCAGGATATACAACACGTAGAACAACCAGACGAATGCAATCATCAACCACGGAACCAGCGTCAGCATCGAGACAATGCCTTCGACCCAGAGTCTCCGTGACCGCCGATTCATCGAATAGTGAACATACAACACGATCGACACAAAGCACTTTACCGCCAGCGTCAACTTCCACACCCAGTGCGCCACCACACCTAGTTGCGAGAAAACGTAATAGATGCCGGCCACGAGCATACCGAGCGCCAGCTCGATCACGGCCAGCCTTCCGTGCTGATCTATCGGCGAACCATCGTCAAGGTGGGATTTCATCATTTTCAAGTCGAAATTCCCGCGGACCTCACGCTAGCGCCAGAGCAACGTACTTGCCCAATCTCCCCACCGATGTCCGCCGGCCCCATCTTTGGTGTTTCCTGCTTCGCTTTGACAGTGTGTTGACCGATTCGACGTCGCGCCACGGTGTTACTTTCAACGAAAGCTGCTGCCCCCCGATTGAGAGCAGGCATTCCCACAATCATCTAACACCATTTAATTCGACTGATGGCCAATCCCACGGATGATTTCTGTGAACCATCCGATGGACGGGCTACTTCCATACGCTTATTCATCGATCAATATGACAGGCTTCCCACGGGCACGCTCCAGCCGTAGTGGCAAGCGAATCATCAGCAAGTAAGCCTTTACGATGATACCCATAAAAAGTTGCGAGGCAGGACACAACAGCAGCGCAACAAAAAGAAGCAAGTCTCTCGACGCCGGAAACGGTATCACAACCCTCGATGCTAAAAACACAGCCGGAGCTGCTAGCAATACGAGCCCCAAGCAAAATTGCTCACCCAAACCTCGAGCATCCGCGTATGCATTCACCTGTTGAATTCCTGGCAAACGGTACTCAATTTCATTGCCAGCATCCTTGAACACATGCGCCAAAAAATCCGGCTTATTAAGCACTGCAGATACCCGGCGACCAATCAGAACGCCCCACAAAATCGTCCCGGCGACCGCCACAGCGATACAAATAAAGCGAACATCAAAAGGCATCGATGCCGACGAAAAATAAAAAACCCAAGATATCCCGGCAACAAACAAATAAAGCGAGCAAGCACCCAATACGTTGAATATTCCATACAAAAACAGCCTCCCCCGCCCGCCATCTGCGCGCCAGGCAACAATTTGCCCGATCATCGCAGCCACCACCCAAAAAACGGACAACTTCAACGGAAGCGTACTCCCTGAAAATAGCGGCAAACCAAGAATATAGGCGCAACCGACAAGAAAAGCCCCCAACATCAGATTAGCCTTGAAAAGCGCGCCAAAACGCTGTGACAATTCTCGCCCCCTCATTTCAATACGTTACTATCATAGGATAGCCATTATAATCTTTCGGATAATTCTTCTCGAGATACTTCGCCGTATCCCGCACGAGTTTAGCCGCCTTTTTGGTATAGGCATAGTGATTATCCTCTACACCAATTATATAAAAGAAAAATGCACCCACACCGAGTACGAAAACCGCAACCAGACCGGCAACCCATCCACCCACGGCGATTCCCAGACCCGTAAGTATGGTCGTAGCCAAATAATAGGCAACCGCACCCAGTATGGACGAGACACCGGCCGCCATAATATCGATCCCGACCTTAGCAGCAAGATCAGCAAGCCCCCTCCCACGCTTCCCGTTCGAATCCATCTGTTCGTAATCGTGATACCACTCGGCCACGTCCAGTCCGATCGTCAATATAAAAGCAATGCCGCCTGCCCCTTTGAAGGCTCCCACCCATGCTTTCGCCGATGTACCGGCGGCCTTCGCCACGCCTTCAGCGGCACCAGCCGTAATCGCCATTATTTTTGTACTCTTTATCTTATAAACGGTATCGACAATCATTTTCCTGATCGAGCTATTCCCCTTGAAGGCCAAATAATATTTCACACCGACCTTCTGATGCTTGATCGCCATAAATACGAATTTTCTATCAAAAACACCGCGCAAATCCTGCCAATTATCCTTGGTATACGCAAGACCACCAGCGAGCTGACTGATAATCCAGTTCCGCGTGATAACCTTCTCTTTATCATCAATCTTCAGCGCGGTCGGCGCTCCACCTTCACCTGCCAGTCGCAAAACCGCAGCCGGCGCCCCAGCGAGAGACACCTCAAAAACATGAACGATAAGATCCTCATCGACATTCTGTTGAGCCAACGGAGCCGAAGAAGGAAATAGTAGCTCCGGCGCGGATGCTCCATCTCTGAAGTTCAGCGGTGTCAACTGCCCCCACCAGGCGGTACCCGGCATGTTGCCATCAGTGTTACGACAAACCAGCGACGCGGAACTGGAGAATATGTTGTTGACGCCAGGCGAGGTATTAGCGCCGCTTGGAATCGCCCCCTGAAATCCACCGATTGCCAAAATAATTGGCTCCGGCTTCATTTTCGGATCAGAACTCGCCTCAAGCAAATTGAAATCGGTTATTGAATAACTTTGCACCAACCGGCCATTCGATTTTAGCAGGATACTTCCCTTAAAATCGCGACCAATCCATATGTGATAACGCTGCCCGTCGTGAAATTGCCCCTTCTGCACACGCTTCTTCAGGCCAACGTCATAAAACCAGTCCTTATCTGCCTCGATTGTGTAAACCGCATCTTTTTTTACACTGATCTCGAATATGACATCCCGATGCTTGCGCAGCAGCACCGTGATATCCGACTCGGCCCAGCAACTCACCGGCTCCCCCGGCAGATCAATACAAACGTTATGTTGAACAAGCGCCTTGCCGCCCATTTTCACTCTCCCGTCCGCTTGACCTGACTGGCCACGAACTCGTCAAAATCGATGTTCTTCAATTCCGCCTTGCCTTCCGCGTCGAGCGCGACGCTATGCTCGGTCCCGTCTTCCGTCGTGAACTTGATCGGCTCCCCGTGCGGCACGTTGCCGTCGGCATCCACATAGCGAATCCGCATGTCTGCCTTCTTGCCTTCCGCCTTGAACGTCTTGTGCATGCTCGTCGGTCCGCTGAACGCATGCTGTCCGCCCTTCACATCGATCTTGCCCGGCGCATGAATCTCGATGTTGCCGCCCTTGATCCGGACATACGCGCCACCGGAAGTCAGCAGAATCTCCTCCTTCGCGACGCCTTCGATCGTTGAGGTCGCCGACAGCACCTTGATCGTCTTCTGCGCGACCATCTCGACGTTGTCGTTCTGCGCCTGAATCTCGACGGCGCCTTTCCCGGCAAAGAGCTTCATCCCCGCGTTCTGCGCGAACAGACTCAGCTTTTCCTTGACGCTCGCCACCAGCGACTTCCCGCTGGTGATGAACGTACTTTGACCACTGACGATATTGGTCTGCCGATCACTTGCCAGATGCACCGACTGCTGCGACGCCACCCCAATCCCCGCCGGGCTCGCGAACAGCATCACCGGCTCCTTGAACACATTCGCGTTCCCCGTCCCGCCGCCGGCCGTCCTGCCCCCGCCAGCGCTCGCACCCGCCACGCTGTTCTGCGTTGCATCGGCGAACTGCTTCAGCGCATCGTGACCGGCGCCGAGACTCTCCGCCTGATGCATCTCGCTGACCTGCGACATCGACTCGACCAGCCCCTGCGCATTGGCCAACTGCTGCTTCGCCTCGCCCACGTCGAGCGGCTGGCTGTTCGCCTGCTTCGGATGCGTCGTCACGTACAACCCTTGCCCCGCGCGCATCGCACCGTACGCATCCGTGCGCAGGTCGAAGCCGGAACCGAGATACGCACCGCGCGTATTGCCGTTCTGCTCGATCAGGTAGCCGAGGTGAAGCAGCGAAT
Source organism: Burkholderia sp. RF4-BP95 (assembly GCF_001521985.1). Lineage (NCBI taxonomy): Bacteria > Pseudomonadati > Pseudomonadota > Betaproteobacteria > Burkholderiales > Burkholderiaceae > Burkholderia > Burkholderia sp. RF4-BP95. The sequence continues at coordinate 66,757 of NZ_LOSX01000080.1, forward strand.
TCGCGCTGCTGCTGAACAGGCGCGCGCGGTTCTGCCCGGTCGCGTCGTCGAGCACCATCTCGTTGTGGCCCGACCCCGCATACTCCTTCGACCGGAAGCCCGACAGGATCCCGTCGCTATGCCACTGCGGCTTGACGGCGCCGTTGTACACGCGATGCATGACGATCGGCCGGTCGCAGTCGCCGCCGATGTAGCCGATCAGCACTTCCTCGCCGACCCGCGGAATATGCACGCCGCCGTAGCCGCCGCCGGTATCCGACTGCACGACGCGCATCCAGCACGATGCCGTCTCGCGGCCTTCGCTTTGCCGGTCCCAGACGAACATGACCTTGATCCGGTTCAGCTCGTCGGTATACACCTCTTCGCCCTTCGGCCCGACGACGACGGCCGTCTCGAGCTGCATCGCGGGCTTGCGGTGCTCGAACGGGCTGCGATACGACACGCTCGCGCGCTGCGCCTCGACCTCGACGAGATAGAACCCGGCGGAACCGTCGTCATGGCCGACCTGAAACGCAGCCGCCTCACCGTGACCGGCCTTCGCCTGCGCCAACTGATCCTGCAGGCTATGCGGGAAGTTCGCTTCGTGGTCCGAGATCGGCAGATTGTTTTCGATGTAACGCGTGACGCCGATGGCCGCGAATTCGCGGTCGCTCGCCGAATCGCGATCGTGCTCGGGATGACCGGTCAGCGTGAAGCGCCGGCCGGCATCGATCGCGCGCACGCCGCCGACGCCGAAGAAGCGCTTCGCGCGCGACTCCCACTCCTCGAGGCGAATTTTCGACAGATGTTCGCCGCGGTCCTGGCCCGGATACGTGTACGCGCCGGTGTATTCGTAGATCTCCGCCTGGCCCGACAGGTCGCCCTGGCCGGCCTTCGTCGGCAGCGACGTGCCGTTCGGATTGCCCGCCGACGACGGCGATTTGTAGTCGAACGTGCGCGTCGTGTGCAGCGTGCTTTGCAGCGTCCGCGACGCGGCCCATTGCGTGAAACCGGCGGTTTCGGTGCCCGTGCCGGAGCGGTCGAACGTGACGGCATTCGGCGACAGCGCATCGACTGCATGCACGTCGTCGGTGATGACGAACGTGTGCGACTTCCCGTCTTCGCCGTGCCGCCAGAAACCGAACAGCCCTTCGTCCTCCATCAGCCGATGCACGAAGTTCCAGTCCGTTTCGCTCTGCCGGCAGTACGACCGCGACGGCAACGGTTTCGACAACGCGAACTGGTATCGGCCCCTGGCCTGCGGATGCATGTCGAACACGTCGGCGAGAATCGCGTCGACGGGCTTGTCCTGCCAGTACCGCATGTCGCTGCGGAACTTGAGGAAATGCATCCACGACGCGAAGCGCAGTTGGTAACTCGACAGGCTGCCGTCGGCGCCGAGCCGCCGCGCCGTGTGCACATAGCCGTTGATCGGCAGATACGACTTGTCCGCCTGCTGGATCCACAGCGTGATCGGTTGCGCGATCAGCGTCTTGAGCTCGACGTCGCTCGCCGTGGACACCAGATCGAGCGTCACGCTGAAATCGCGACCCAGCTCGGAACGGGTCACGGCGCGGCGCGGCACGAGCGCATTGTTCGGCAGCGACGGGATGTCCGTCTTCAGCAAGCGGTCCTGCTGAATCAGGCCGCCGCGGATCGCCTGTGCCAGTTCGGTCACGTTCATGCGTCTTCCTGTTCTTGTTGCCGCGAGCCAGCCGGGCCCGCGCTCTCAGGTCAAGGTTCCGTCGTTCAGGACTGCTCGTCGGGCCTCACCCCGAGCAGTTCGCGGATGTGCGACAGCGACCCGTCGTCCTTCACGACACTCTCGAGCCACTTGTGCAGCGGCATGTCGGCCCATTCGGCGGCCTTGTCCGCCAGATACGCGACCGGGCTGTGCGGCTCGGTCTGGCGGAAGTAACGCGCGACGGCACGCAGCTGGTCGACGGCCTGCGCACGGTTCTGGATGCCGGCGATCATCTGCGTCACCGGCGGACGCGGAGCGGTCTGCGACTGCACGTGGGTCTCCTCGCTGTGGAACGTGTCGCCGAAGCTCGGCTCGATACGCTCGGGCTGCGCCTGCGGCGCCGACGGCGCATGCGGCGCGCTCCCCGTATAACCCTGCTCGCGCGCGAAGCGCTCGACGAGCCGATACACGGTCTCGAACGCGTCGCGCGCCTGCCGGAAGCTCGGCGCCGAATCGCCCGCGCGTTCGACGAGCCGCTCCTCGAACGCATCGAGCGCGAACTCGAACGCCTTCAGGTTCGCGAGCAGCGTCGTGTAGAACGCGATCGACGTCACGCGCCGCGACGCATCGACCTGCTCGACCGACGGTTTGCCGCGCGCGATGTCGTCGGCATGTTCGGGGTCGCGCTTCACGGCCTGCGCCACGTGCAGCGCGACTTCCCAGTCGAGCGTGGTGAACGCGTTCGACGCGCCGTCCGTCACCGGAATGCCGCGCAGCAGCTCGGCCGTGCGGCCGGACAGCCACGCGACGTTGCCGAGCCGGTATTCGACGTCGTCGCCTTCGGGCAGCGGATGCACGGTGTCCCAGTAGTCTCGGCACAGGCCTTCCAGCAGCGCATAACCTTCGGTGAGGCCGGTGATGCCGTCCTCCAGCGCGAGCGCCTCGGTCAGCCACACGGCGAGCCGCAGGTCCTTGGTGCGCGTGCGCAGCAGCTCGCCCGCGTGATCGACGACGAAGCCCCAGTCGGCCTCCTTGATCTCGGTCACCCACTCGCCCTGGTCGAGCGTCGGATCGTCATAGCGCCGCGCGTCCTGGATCGCGTCGAATTCGTTCGAGAACAGCAGGTCGTCGCCGCTGGGCGACGCGTCGCTGATCGGCGTCAGCAGCTCGGGGAGATTGATCGGCATGGTTCAGTGAATCCGTTGATGCATGAGATGTCGCGCGCGGGGCTCATTCGACCGTGTACGCGAATTCGCCGGCCTCGTCCGCGCGCACCGCGATGCGCGCGATGGCCGCGCCGTCGGCGATCCGGCCGAGCACGTGGCCCGCGATCTCCGGCAGCAGCGTGCCGTTCAGGATGTGGTCGACGTTGCGGGCGCCCGAATCGACCTCGGTGCAGCGCGCGAGCACCGCGTCGACGAGCGATTCGTCCCACTCGAACGCGGCCTTGTGGTTCGCTTCGATGCGGCGGCGGATCCGTTCGAGCTTCAACTCGATGATCTCGGCCAGCACGTCGTCGGAAATCGGGTAGTACGGCACGACCTTCATCCGGCCGAGGAACGCCGGCTTGAACGTCTTGTACAGCTGCGGGCGCAGCGCCTCGGCGAGCGCGTCCGGATCGGGCAGCGCCTCGGCCGGCTTGTTCAGGCACGCCTGCATCACCGCCGCCGACCCGACGTTCGACGTCAGGATGATCAGCGTATTGCGGAAATCGATCTCGCGCCCTTCGGCATCGTCCATCGTGCCCTTGTCGAATACCTGGAAGAACATCTCGAGCACGTCCGGGTGCGCCTTCTCGACCTCGTCGAGCAGCACGACGGAATACGGATTGCGGCGCACGGCCTCGGTCAGCACGCCGCCCTCGCCGTAGCCGACGTAGCCCGGCGGCGAACCCTTCAGGCCCGACACGCTGTGCGCTTCCTGGTACTCGCTCATGTTGATCGTGACCATCTTGCGCTCGCCGCCGTACAGGATGTCGGCCAGCGCGAGCGCGGTCTCGGTCTTGCCGACGCCCGACGGCCCGACGAACATGAACACCCCGCGCGGCTTGTTCGGATCCTCGAGGTTCGCGGTCGCCGTGCGCACGCGCTGCGCGATCGCGTCGAGTGCATGGTCCTGGCCGATCACGCGCGCGGTCAGCAGCGGCTGCAGGTTCAGCACGGTGTCGATCTCGTCCTTCACCATCCGGCCGAGCGGAATGCCCGTCCACGCGGCGACGATCTCGGCGACGACGTGACCGTCGACCTGCAGCGGCACCATCGGCTCGCCGCCCTGCAGCGCATGCAGCGCCGCGACACGTTCGGCCAGCTTCTCGCGCGTGGCCGGCACGTCGACCGGCTCGCCGTCCTCGGACGGGCCGCGCGCCTTGTCGAGCGTCTCGCGCAGCACGGTGATCTCGGCGACGATCGCACGCTCGGCTTCATAGCGCGCCTCGTCCTCGGTCAATTGCGCGAGCGCCGTGTCGCGTGCGCCACGCAGCTCGCCGAGCCGCTCGTCGTGCGCCGCGCCGCCCGCCGCCTCGCGCTCCAGCGACGCGATTTCCGCGTCGATGCGCTCGATGCGCTTCTTCGTGTCGTCGATCGCCGCCGGCGTCGCGCTGTGCGCGAGCGCGACCTTCGCGCACGCGGTGTCGAGCACGCTGATCGCCTTGTCCGGCAGTTGGCGACCGCTGATGTAGCGATGCGACAGGCGCACGGCCTCGGTGATCGCGTCGTCGAGAATCCGCACGTTGAAGTGCTTCTCCATCAGCCCGGACATCCCGCGCAGCATCGCGGCCGCGAGCGGCTCGCTCGGCTCCTCGACCTTCACGACCTGGAAGCGCCGCGCGAGCGCCGCATCCTTCTCGAAGTACTTCTTGTATTCGCTCCACGTCGTCGCGGCGATCGTGCGCAGTTCGCCGCGCGCGAGCGCCGGCTTCAGCAGGTTCGCCGCGTCGTTCTGGCCGGCCTGGCCGCCCGCGCCGATGATCGTGTGCGCCTCGTCGATGAACAGGATGATCGGGTGCGCGCTCTTCTTCACCTCGTCGATCACGCTCTTCAGGCGGTTCTCGAACTCGCCCTTCACGCTCGCGCCGGCCTGCAGCAGGCCCATGTCGAGCACGTGCAGCGCGACGCCGCGCAACGGCGGCGGCACGTCGTCGGCCGCGATCCGCAGCGCAAGGCCCTCGACGACCGCCGTTTTGCCGACACCGGCCTCGCCGGTCATGATCGGGTTGTTCTGGCGGCGGCGCATCAGGATGTCGATCGCCTGGCGAATCTCGGCTTCGCGGCCGATCACCGGGTCGATCTTGCCGTCGCGCGCGCGCTGCGTGAGGTTGGTCGTGTACGTGTCGAGCGCGGGCGTCTTGGACGGGCCGGCCGCGGGCGCGGCGCCGTCGGCGGCCGGCGTGATGTCGCTGCCTTCCTCATCCGTCTGGCGCGGCTCGGCCTCGCTCGAACCGGCCATGATCTCGTCGAACTTGTGCTTCAGGTCCGTCACGTTCATTTCCGCGAACTGCGACGACATGCGCTGCGCGAACTGCGCGAGATCGGGCGCGGTCAGCAGCGCGAGCAGCAGGTGCCCCGAGCGGATGCGGCCGAGCTGCGAATCGAGCGACGCGATCAGCCAGGCCTGCTCGAACAGCGCGATCAGGTGCACGGAAAACACCGGCGTGCGCGTGTTGCCCGTCTTCAGGCGCGTGAGTTCACGCTCGAGATCGGCACGCAGCGCATGCGGATCGACGCGGCTCGCGCGCAGCGCGAGCGGCAGGTCGCCCGTCGCTTCCTCGAGCAGCGCGAGGAACAGATGCTCCAGATCGACTTCGTAATGGCCGCGCGCCAGGCACGCGCTCGCCGCGCGCTCGGTCGCGTGCCGGCACAGCGGATTCAGTTTCGTGATCAGGGTCTTCAGAGGCGTGCTCATGGCGTCGATCTCAGGTTCGATTGCGTGTTTGTTGTCGTTCGGAATCAGTGAATCACGTGCAGTTCGTAGCGGGCATCCGAGCGGTCGTCGACCGCGTCGCGCGTGCAGAGGAACGCGTCCCAGCCGAGCCGCGAGCCCGCGCCGAGCACGCTCGCGCCGACCTCGGTGCGCTTCAGCACGAGCTTCACCTCGTATTCGAGCGTGACGCCGGCGAGCAGCGTCAGCATCCGCTCGAGCGCGACGGCCTGCGCGCCGCCCGGCAGGAATGCCTCGTAGTCGCGCTTGGACAGCGGGCCGACGACGATCCGCGCGCGCATGTCGCGCTGCCACACGCGTTCGCCGACGAGCGCCGTCGCGCCGAGCACCGCGTTGACTTCGCCGAGCACGCTCAGCTGGTCGGGCGGCACGTCGTACCACTTGCCGACGAACTGGTCGATCTTCACGGGCACGCGGAAATAATCGGACAGCGTGCGCTGCAGGTAGGCAGCGGACATCGGCCGGTGCCGCGCGGCGAGCGCGTAGCCGGCGACGGCCTCGTCGAGCACGCCGCCCGCGCCGGCCGCGAGGCTGTCGCGCACTTCGTCGCTCGGCACGCCCGCGATCGCGAGCAGAAGCGGCAGGTAGCGCTCGTCGCGGTCGAGTTCGTAATGGAACGGCAGCCGGTACTTCTTCCACGCCGCGTAGAACAGCGCGGTCGCGCGGTTCGAGAACACGTCGAAGAAGGCCCGCGCCGCGTGGTCGCGCTTCAGGTGCTCGCGCGCGACGATCTGCTCGGTGTAGTGCAGCGGCAGCGCGCCCTGCCCGCCCAGCAGCCCGAAGAATGCGGGCGTCAGCTCGACGTGACCGAGCTCGCCGGCCGCGAGCGCGGCGCCGCGTTGATCGCCCGAATCGAGCAGCGTGCCGCCGTCGTCGAACGAACGGGCGCCTTCGATCTCGCTCGGCGGGAAGCCGAGCGACAGCGTGTTGCGGAATTCGATGCGCTGCGCGACGACGTCGCCCTGCCGCCATGCGCCGGGCGCATCGGACGCCTGCCGCGCGAACAGCCCCTCGAGCACGCGCACCGCCTGGAAGAACTCGAAGCGGTGCGGCTCGTCGAGCAGCGCGTCGACTACGCCAGGATCGATTCGCCGGTCCGGGGCTTGCATCGGATGATCTCCTCGCCGGTGCGCTTCGACACCACGACTAGTTGAACGAAACTGTTGAGGTGGACGTACAGCCCGAAGAAGCTGTCGAGCACGCGCACGAACGACGCGAGGCTCGCGCCGACGAAGTGCTCCTCGTCGATCGTCAGGCGGATCTCGATGCCGCGCACGAAAGTCGCGAACGGCTTGCCGGGCAGCCACTGCACGGCGCCGCGCTGCTCGACGCCGGCGAGGCCGTCGATCTGGCGCATCGACACGGCGGTGCGCCGCAGGTCGTACAGCGTCAGCATTTCCTTGAGCGGCGCGAGCCCGTGCGCGACCAGCGACACGTGGTTCAGCGCGAGATGCGACACGAGCCGCCAGTGCGCGGCGCGACCGCGCTCGAAGCGCACGCTCTGCGTCGGGCGCCGCAGCAGCGAGATGCCGCTCGTCTGCGCGCCGCCTTCCTGGAACAGGTCGCCGCCTTCGAGACCGAACGCGAGCATCGACGGCAGGTCGCGGTTCGTGCAGGTGAGGTCGAGGCTCAGCGTGTCGGTTTGCGGCGACGTCGGCTCGAAGTCGATGTCGACGATCGAGATCTCGGTTTCGTAGCCGGGGCTTTTCTGTGCGACCCAGTCGTTGCGGCGCGCGAACCAGTAATGACCGATCCGCGCCGACTCGCCGTGATGCAGCGAATAGAACGGCCGGAACTCGATCACCGATTCTTCATGCGCCTGCTGCCGGACGAGCTTCACCGAATCGATCGAATACACCTCGTACGCGAACGCGCGGCGCGCTTCGGCGATCACCGGGTACGACACCGCGCGGTGCGTGATGCGGATCGGCTCGCCGTGCTGGCGAAACAGGTTGACGATCGGCGTGCAGAACAGCCGGAAATGGCTGGCCGTGAGCAGCTCGAGCAGCCGCGCGACGTGCGAATCGCTGCGCACGTCCTGCAGCACCAGATGCAGCGTCGCGCGCTGGCAGCGGCCCGACGCGCGCGCGATCGCCGCGAGGTCGAAATCGACGAAATCGAACTTGTCGGGGAATGCGAAGTATTCGGTGAGCAGGCGATACGCGGGGTGCGACTTCGCCGGGTAGTCGATCAGCGCGTCGTCCTCGTCGAAGCCGGCATGCGCGATCGGCAGCTTGCGCAGCGCGGTCCAGCGGCCGTTGCGCTCGGGCTCGACATACGCGCCGAGCACGTTGACGAACAGGCAATCGGTCAGCGCGGCGACGAACGACTGCTCGCCGTGCAGGTGCGCGCGCAGCGTCGGCAGCTTCAGCGCGCCGAGATCGAGCTGCGCGGCGAGCGATTCGAACGTGATCGAGATCACGCCCGTCGCGTTGGACGGCAGCACCGTCGCGCTCGGCGCGAGCGCGACCGGCGTGAAGCGCGCCTCCGAGATGCGGATCGGCGCGAGCGTCACGTCGTATGCGGTGCGGAACCGGCACTGCACGCCGCGGATCGGACGGCTCTTCAGCTCGGTGCCGCGGTCGATCACGACCGGTTCGGTCTGCTGACCCGGCGAGGCCGGCGTGAACTGCGCGATCGAGCAAGACGGGAACGGCCGCAGGTAGTGCGGATACAGCACTTCCAGCAGCGCTTCGGTGAATTCCGGGTAGTCGTCGTCGAGCTTCTTGTTGATGCGCGCGCCGAGCAGCGCGAACGACTCGATCATCCGCTCGACGTGCGGATCCTCGCAGTGCTCGCCGGACAACGCGAGCCGCGCGGCGATCTTCGGATAACGTTCGGCGAAATCTCGCGAATAGCGCCGCAAAAACGATAATTCGCGCTCGTAGTACGGCAGCAATTCTTCCATCGACGACCCCGAGAACCTCAATATTTCCTGCCGGACCCTGAACCATCACCGGGCGGTCCGGCCCGCTCGGCGGCTTGATTTACAGCATTCTGGCCGCGCGCGTGCGCGTGACCGAATACTGCAGCGTCGACGGCTGCAGCATCGCGTCGAAACTCACCGGCTCCTCGGCCGGATGCACGACGAGCAGCGCCTGGATCGCGAAGTACAGCGCGTTGGTCGACTGCTCGTTCAGCTCGAACGTCACCTGCACCTGCTGCAGCCGCGGCTCGTGGCGCGCGATGGCCTGCTGGATCGACTTGCAGATGAACGCGCGGTCGTAGTGACTCGCGAGGCTCAGCCCCGCGAAATCGTTCAGCCCGTAGGTCAGCACCGATTTCTGGCATTCCGGCAGCGCGGCCAGCTCGATTTCGGTGTGCGCGATACGGGTGTTGAGGATCGCCTCGACGTCGCGGGCGACCGTGTTCTTGAGCTCGTCCAGCGACAATTGCCGCATCGCGGCCGAGGCCGGCAGGTGCGGTTCGTCGTCGAACAGCTTGTCGAGAAAACTGGGTTCGAATCGTTTCATAAGGGCCTGTTTCCGCCAATAACGCACGTTCCCCTGTTTTGAAAAAATCCGTTCGTGGGGCTGGCCCCCAAAAGGGCCGATCGCGGCGTCACGCTCCTCGCGAATACGTCGAGTACACAGCGAAAACGGCAACGGGACGCCGAGCGCCCCGTTGCCGCAACCGACGTTAGACCGCGTAGGTCTTGTCGTTCTTCGTCAGGCTCCAGGCGCCTTGCGTGTTGCCGCCCTGGTTGCCGCCGATCTTCTGCTGGGTCTGCTTCCACTGCACGGCCGCGTACTTCAGCGAGAACGTCTCGAGCGGCAGACCTTCTTCGCGAACGCTCGGAGCGATGCTCGAGATGATCACGTACTTGAGCTTCACTTCCAGATACTGCACGCGCTTGCCTTCACCGTCCGCGCGCGAGAAATGGACCGTCACTTCATCGAACGTCGTGCCGCCCGATGCGTGCTGATACAGCAGCGGGCTCGACGAATCGATTTCCTTCGTGAAAATCATGTCGCCGTGCTCGCAGCGCGTCATCGTGTGACCGCCTGCGGTCGATGCCGTTGCCGAACGCGGCTGAACGATCGAGTGATCCCACGATTTCAGTTCGATCCAGCCCTGATGGTCTTTGTCCGCGGATTCGCCCTTCACCGCCGGACTACCAAACTGCAAGTGCATATGTAACATGGCCCTTCGACTCCCCAAAGAGGTGGTTTTAACGTCCTACCCAGGCGGCCCGCCCGGGCGATTTACTCGCTTATGAATTTGCCGGTTTGGGCAGATCAGCGACAAGTCGCAGAGAAATCGAGAGTTCGTCGAGCTGAAAGTGCGGGCGCAGGAACGCGACCGAACGATACGAGCCCGGCTTGCCCGGAATCTCCGACACTTGTATGGATGCCTCGCGCAGCGGGAATTGCGCCTTCTGTTCCTGCGACGCGTTGTCGTCGAGCAGGACGTACTGCGAAATCCACCGGTTGAGGAAAGTCTCCACGTTCTGCGCCGATGCGAAGCTGCCGATCTTGTCCCGCATCATCGCCTTCAGGTAGTGCGCGACGCGCGATACCGAGAAGATGTACTGAAGCTGGGCGGACAGGACGGCGTTCGCATTCGCGCTGTCGGTGCTGTATTTTTTCGGTTTCTGCACCGATTGCGCGGCGAAAAACGCAGCGTAATCCGAGTTCTTGCAATGCACGAGCGGGATGAAGCCGAGGTCGCTCAGCTCCTTCTCGCGGCGATCGGTGATCGCGATTTCGGTCGGGCACTTCAGCGCGACTTCACCGTCGTCGGTCTTGAACGTGTGGGTCGGCAGGTCCTCGACGAGGCCGCCGCCTTCGACGCCGCGGATCGCCGCGCACCAGCCGAAGTCGTCGAACGCGGCCGTCAGGCGTGCAGCGAAGGCCCATGCCGCGTTGCACCAGAGGTACTTGTCGTGCTCGGTGCCGTCGACGTCCTCGACGAAGTTGAAGTTCTCCGCGGTCTGGCCGTCCTTCGGATTGAACGGCAGGCGACCGAGGAAGCGCGGCAGCGTCAGGCCGACGTAGCGCGAATCTTCGGCGTCGCGGAACGACTTCCACTTCGCGTATTCGACGGTGTCGAACACCTTGCCGAGGTCGCGCGGCTTGCCGAGGTCGGAGAACGACTCGAGGCCGAGCAGCTCCGGCGACGCCGACGCGATGAACGGCGCGTGCGCGGCCGCCGCGACGTGCGACATCTGCTCGATGAAGTACATGTCTTCCGGCTGGCGCGAGATCTCGTAATCGCCAATCAGCGCGCCGAACGGCGAGCCGCCGAACGTGCCGAACTCTTCTTCGTAGACCTTCTTGAACAGCGCGCTCTGGTCGAACTCGCTCGCGCCCTTGAAGTCGCGCACGAGGTCGCGCTTCGGTGCGTGCAGCGCCTTGATCTTGATCGTCTGGCCGGTGTTGCTTTCCTTGACCAGGTAGTCCATCCCGCGCCACGTGCTTTCGAGGCGCTGGAATTCCGGCGCGTGCATCACCGCGGACAGCTGCGTGGAGATCAGGCGGTCGAGTTCCGCGACGCGCGCGTCGATCGTCGCCGACAGGTTGTCCGACACGATCACCGTGCCGTCGAGCACCTGGTGCACGAGTTCGCCGATCAGGTCCTTCGCACGGGCATGCTCGGAATCGGATTTCGCGACCTTGCTCTTCTCGACGATATCGTCGAGCAGCGAAGTCCCGGCGGCGTATTCCGCGCCGCTCGCTTGGGCCGCAGCCGTTTGCTGGTTCATCTCAACACTCCGTCGTCATTCGCCGTCTTTGTCGCCGCCGGTGCCCTTCGCGAGCTCCTGCAGCTGCTGCGTGTTCTTCAGCACCTCGGACAGCAGATCCTCGAGCTTGTCGTTGCCGGCGAGCTTGTTGCGCAGGTCGGCGAGCTTCGAGCGCGCCTCGAGCAGGCGGCGCAGCGGCTCGACCTGTTCGACGACTTCGTCCGGGCTGAAATCCGACAGCGAACGGAACTTCAGGTCGACTGCGAACTTGCCGCCTTCCGGGCTCAGGCGGTTTTCCACCTGGAACGCGGCGCGCGGCTCGATCGCCTTCATCACGTCGTCGAAGTTGTCACGGTCGATGTTGACGAACTTGCGGTCGCGCAGCTTCGGCTGCTCGACTTCCGACTGGCCCGCCAGATCGCCGACGACCCCGACGACGAACGGCAGTTCCTTCACCTCGATCGCGTCGCCCTTCTCGACCTCGTAGGTCAGCTGGACGCGCGGCGGCCGTATTTTCTGCAAGCTTTTCTGAATGCTTTCTTTCTTGGCCATCTCGACGGCTCCCAGGTTAGTTGTGGTTATCGCGTCTGTTGCGGTCAGTTGCGCAGCGCGCTGAACGGATCGGCACCGCCCTTTTGCGGCGCGGCGGCCGGCGTCGGCGCGGTGGTTGCGGCTGCAGCCGCCTCGGTGGCCGGCGCCGCGCCGGCCTTCGGACGATGAATCACGCGACGCGCCGTACGCGCCTTCGTGGCGCGCTGCTCCGGCGGGAACAGCGCCGATTCGCCGAGCGTGTCGCGCAGTTGCTTCGCGAGCGCCTGCGCGTCCGACTTCGCATCGCCCGCGAGCGATGCATCCTGGCGCAGCTCGCCGAGCGACTGCGTCGCGATCCGCAGCCCCGCGACGGCGAGCACGCTCTTCGCCTGACGATCGGTCGCGTCGCGCTGCAGTGCCTCCTGCGCGGCGACGATCGCCTGGCCATAGTGGTTCTGGGCAAACTGGATCTGCGCGATGCGCGACCACGGTTCCTCGCGCGTCGGATCCGACTTCGCGAGCTGCTGGTACAGGCCGAGCGCCTTGTCCTGGTCACCCGACTTCGCAACGGCGTCCGCATCGGCCAGCGACTTGTTGAACACCTCGGCAGTCGGCGCCGGCGGCTGACTCGCACAACCGGCGATCACGCCGCAAGCCAGCACTACCCCAGACAATTTTGCGAAGAGACGGTCTTTCATCGTTATATCCACCGGCGCGTGAGTATTAAAATCGTTGAGAATCTGGTTCTTTTGCTTTGCAAGAAGCGCGCGGGTATAGTACCGATCAATTTTTCATAATTCAATCGCTGCGTGCAGAGTAATTCCTTTTAAATCCGTGCGCTACCCCCTCGAAACGTCTCCGGCAACGGCCCGGCGACGGTTTTTCGAGCGACCGGAATGCGCAAGTTTTACTTGCTCGACAACGCCTCGCGCGGGTGACGGAAAAAATTTCCGGAAGCGCGATGCGCCGCACGTGTGCTTAATAGTTGAACGGCAGATAAGCCAGCATTCGCGATGAACGCGGAAATGCCCGGTAGTTTTGACAGGGGAGTTAAAGGCGGCACGCCGGAAACACGATGAGATCGTCCATGATTCGCTATGCGCTGCCGCTGATTGCCTGCGCGCTCCTGGCCGGATGCGCGGCCGCCCCGCTGCTCGGCTCCGCCGCGAGCGCCGTGATGCAGGCCGCCGGCATCGGCAAGCCCGAACTGCCGGATGCCCAGAAGCCACCGCGCAACATCGGGCTCACGCTCGCCGCCGCGCCGAACCTCAACGCCGCGAACGATCGCAAGCCGCTCGCTTTAGTGGTGCGGCTCTACGCGCTGAAGGATCCGACTTCGTTCCAGCAGGCGCCATTCGACGCATTCACCGATCCGGCCAAGGAAAAGGCCGCGCTGGGCACCGATCTGCTGAACGTGCGTGAAATCACGCTGATTCCGGGCCAGCGCTATACGGCAACCGAAAAAGTGTCGCGCGAAGCGCAGGCATTCGGCATCGTCGCACTGTTCCGCGATCCCGCCATCCAGCGCTGGAAACTGACGTTCGACCCGGCGAAGTCGGAGAAATCCGGCATAATCATCGGCCTGCATAATTGCGCGATGACGGTCGCCGACGGCTCGGTCATCGCACCGCAACAGGGCGCGCCTTCGCAACCGCTGAATTTGCTTTCGTCGGTCACCTGCGGTTAAGCATGACGCACGAATGTCAATTAACAAGAGTTAACAAATTGGCGATTTAATTCGGGCATGAACAAATCGATTACATCGCAACGCCACATTAACCGGATTTGACATGAGTTATTCGGCCAAGGTGCTTTGGGGGGAAGGGCTGTTCCTCCGGCCCCAACATTTTCAGCGGCAGGACGCCTATCACGAGGCGCGCCTGTTCGAATCCATCCAGGCGATCCAGCCGTACAACTGGGGCGTGCGCTCGGTGCGCATCGACCGCGATGCGCTCGGCAGCAACGTGCTGCGCGTGGCCGAGCTTGCGCTCGTGTTCCCGGACGGCGCGCTGTATGCCGCGCCGCAGGCCGACGACCTGCCGCCGCCGATCGCGCTGGACACGCTGCCCGACGGCATCAACGAATTCGTCTTCTACCTCGCGCTGCACCCGCTGCGCGAGAACGGCACCAACTACAGCGACGATCCGGCCGCCGGCTTCATGACGCGTTTCGTCAGCGAGCAGACGAGCGTCGCCGACAACTTCACCGACGCCGCCGAAGCCGACATCACGTTCCTCAAGACGCAGGTCAAGCTGATCGCGCACAGCGAGCCGCGCGACCAGCTGCTGTCGGTGCCGCTCGTGCGCGTGCGCCGCACCGCGACGTCCGGCTTCGAGATCGACGACAGCTTCGTGCCGCCGTGCCTCGCGATCGAAGCTTCGCCGATCCTGCACCAGCGGCTGCGCCAGCTCGTCGACGCGCTGCAGGCGAAGGTGAACGCGCTGTACGGCTTTCACCGCGAGCCGTCGAAGAACATCATCGAATTCCGCTCGGGCGACATCGCGTCGTTCTGGCTGCTGCACACCGCAAACGCCGCGTTCGCGACGCTCGCGCACCTGCACCAGCATGCGGCGCTGCATCCGGAGCGGTTGTTCCAGGAACTGCTGCGCCTCGCGGGCCAGCTGATGACGTTTTCGAAGGGCTACACGCTCGCCGACCTGCCCGTGTATCGCCATGACGATCCGGGCCCGAGCTTCGCGCGCCTCGACCTGATGCTGCGCGAGTTGCTCGATACCGTGATCTCGACGCGCTACTTCGCGATCACGCTCGACGAAGTGCGTCCGTCGTTCCATCTCGGCCGCCTCGATTCGGGCAAGATCGACGACAAGACCGAGTTCTACCTGGCCGTGTCCGCGGACATGCCGAGTGTCGAGCTCGTCGATGCGGTGCCGGCACGCTTCAAGGTCGGCGCGCCCGACGACGTCGACAAACTGGTGCTATCGGCAATGCCCGGCGTGCGGCTGTCTTACATGCCGCAGGTACCGCCCGCGATTCCGGTGCGGCCCGGCGCGTGCTATTTCCAGCTTGATTCGCGCGGTGCGCTCTACGAGCGCATGCTGCAGGCCCAGTCCGCGATGATCTACGCGCCGACTGGCATCAATGACCTGAAATTCGAACTGATCGCGGTCACATCATGAGCTACGCGCCCTCCCTGTTCGGCGACAACGCGCCGGCCCCGCTGCATACCCCGGCGTCGACCGACGCCTCGTTCCAGGCCCGTTCGCTGCTCGACCTGCTGTACGACGGGTTCTTCATGCTGTTCCTGCTCAAGAACGGCCGCGAGCCGGACAGCGCGAGCGAGTTCAGCACGAAGATCCAGGAGTTTCTGTCGGATTTCGAGCGCGGCGCGAAGAAGCTCAACATTCCGGCCGAGGACGTGTATGGCGCGAAGTTCGCGTATTGCGCGGCCGTCGACGAGATGGTGCTGTCGTCGCAGTTCAAGATCCGGACCGACTGGGAACGCCGGCCGCTGCAGCTCGTGCTGTTCGGCGAGCAGCTCGCGGGGGAGAAGTTCTTCCAGTATCTCGAGGAATGTCGGGCGCAGGGCGCGGCGCGGTTGCAGTCGCTCGAGGTGTTTCATATGTGCCTGCTGCTCGGGTTTCAGGGCAAGTATCTGCTCGAGGGGCCGGAGAAGCTCGCTTACCTCACCGCGCGGCTGGGGGACGAGATCGCGCATATGAAGGGCAAGCGCGCCGCGTTCGCGCCGCATTGGCCGCTGCCGGACCAGATCGCGCATCGGTTGAAGCGCGAGGTGCCGGTCTGGGCGATCGGCGCCGTGTTTGCGCTGGTGGCCCTGCTCGGGTATCTCGGGCTCAATACTTATCTGAAGGACAAGACGCTGCAGGCGTTGGCGCCTTATTCGCAGGTGATCAAGGTGGGGCCGGAGTCGGCTAATTTGACGATTTCGCTGCCTTGAGGCGCGCTTCGTTCGGGTGTTGATGCTTCATCGAAAAAGGACCGCTCGGCGGTCCTTTTTTGCTGTGGCGCGTGGTGCGCGTCGTCGCGCGTGGTCAAAGCAGAATGAATTCCTCGTTGTCGACGTAGAACACGAACGCATCGAACAGTTGCGTCACGCTCGGTTCATCGACCTGGTCATGCGCGTTGATCACGATGTCCTCGATCGTCGCGCTGGACAGCGTGACGCGCCAGCCGGGTTGGGGGGCAGTGGCGGGAGGCGTGTCGTTCTCGGGGTCGTTGGCGTCGTTGGCGTCTTCGGTGAATACGCCGTCCGTATCGAGCGTCCACGGCATCGGCGGCAAGCAGAGCCAACCGGAGAAATCGCCCGGGTGTTCGAGAATGTGTTTCAACGACGCGGTGGTCGTGGTGAGGGTCGACATGGGTAGTGCGGTGGTAACTGGGCTGGAGTCAATGCGCTCGGGGCGAGATGCGGCAGTTGCACAAGTGCGCCTGCGCCGCGGCGTTCGTGCCGGCAAAGCGTGATTATGCCAATGTCTTATGCGCGAGGTTGGCAGCGGCAGTGTGCCAGTCAGTTGGCGGACGCGGTACCCACATTCGAGATCGCGTCCAATTTCCCGCGTCGGACTGCCCTTCAGGGTTGGTAGCGAACTGTCTCGTAGATCTTCGCCATGCCCTGCTTCGCGGGATTTTCGTTGGCGGCCAGACCTGTCGAGAAAATGATGCAGGTCCAGCCGTCGCCGCAAGGCTTGCTCGCAATCAGGTCGAGCCGATGTGCATACACCCGGTCGTCCTTGAAAATCTTATGCGAGTAGCGCGATGCGAGCGCGGGATATTTGCCGTTCAGCATGATCGGCTCGTAATTCGCTTTCGTGTACTGAGCAGGCTTGTCGTCGACTTGCAGGTTGTAGAGATACGCCGCCGTTCCCTTTAGCGTCGGCGCAACCTTGGTGGGCACAACCTGAACCGTGACACCCAACGTCAGAACCTCGAATGCCGCCTTGTCGGCTTCGATATCGACCCCCTGCCCATTCGTGTCCTCCAGCCGGCCACTCCACGTAACCGTCCAGTTCGAAGGAAGCTGGAAGCTGACGCCGTTCGCGGCATAAGGTTTGAGATGCACCAGATCAGGCGCATCCGCGGCCCTTGAATCAGTGTTATCGGCAGACGCTGCCGTTACGGTCGCAAGCAAGATTAGCGCAAGAAGTGAACGCCGCATGGAGGATCCTTATTTTATTGAGTGTCGATGCTTCCTTCATCGCTATCCCGGTCGACCGGGCGTAGTTAGGAAGGCTGCAAAGCTATCTGCAATCGCTGACGCATGCCCTGTCTCGTGCGACCAAAGAACGACAACAGGTTCTCCAGCGTCGCCAAGGCATCAAACGTTCAAGAGACATCCATCCCCTACATTTCGATCCAGGACGGCTCATCCTCGTAACAGTAAAGAATCGAGTAGACACTTGAGAATTGATTACCGAAATTAAATTTTTTATTCAAGACCTCAACAGGAGTAAAAATCATACCAGCCTCCTCCATGTTCTTTATCAGCGGGTACACTGAATTGGTTGATGGCAGATCAATACTCGGTGAGTCTTGACTTCCGTCCGCCGACAACGACGATAAATAGTAGTACGGACCAACAAACGATACTCGCAATATGAAATCCGCACCATCACCCCTCACGAAATATCCGTAACTTACGTCGGTGTTGGGCTCGGTATCCTCATGGAAATCAAAATTCTTTTCAAGAAATTGAATCACACCAGGGTACTTTGTCGCAGCAAGATTCTCTTTAACGAACGAGTAGTCCGGGGATTCAAAACTCCCGTACGAATCAATAACGGAACGCGAGAATCTTTCCCAATCAAAATTCGAATCATGGGGTCTCTGGGCCTTTGGGATGTCCATGTATTTTTCCTCCATTGTCTTGGTGAACGCGCACTGAAGTTTGAGTGCCTCCGTTGGGGCCAAAACCAATGGGCGTCTTGAAATCGTGGTCCCGTACATTCGGGCGCCCAGGGACGGGGCTACCCTTGCTCCAAGCCTCATCTGTGTACTGCACTGCATCGTCCCAATCACAGAAGCACGAGGTGGGCTTACCTTGTTTAACTCGACTGTCATACTGGGGCCACCCAGTACACGACCCGCTTGCTTCTGCCGCGATATATGCGGTGGAACCGATGGTTTCTTTTGCAAACCCAGCGGATCGGTCCACGGCGTCGGGTTCGGCGCGTATTGATAGACGTTGACCCCGCCAGCCAACTCAATCGGATCTTTCGACACGAAGCGCCCACTACTCGGATCGTAGTACCGATACCGGTTATAGTGCAGCCCCGGCTACACTTTCCATGTCACCACATCCAGCTACACGGCGGCAATCGCGTGCACCAGTAGAGATGTCCTCGAAGTCGGCTGGTGGATGAACGTTGACCCTTCGTTGGAGCCAGAATGCGCTGTGAATCTCAGGCATTGGGCGGGATCAAATATGTCAACGGCATCAAACACAACAAGTGGCTGATTGACCCAGTTGATTGTCAATTTTTCGATAATGTTTATCGTGTTGAAATCGATGTGCTCGATTGCAGCACGCACATCCGCCTCATTATCGGCCCACTTCCAGCGAACGATCAGTTGCCTGCTGTCAGACGTAGCGATCGCTGTTTGCAATGGCTCGTCGCCCAAGACAAGCACATCTGATCCGTGCAATGTCAGCTTGCTGGCGTAGTCAACAGATTGGCATGCCAAATCGAAATCAGACGGGCTTCCACCCGTGCCATTCCATAGCGACGCCTTTGCCTCCTCCATTACCACCAATGGTCCGCCTGAACTGTTGAGCCAGTTTGAAAAAACGTACTTGCTCATTAGCCTTTCCTCCTCTTTGCCCGCGTGACTTGGCCAGCCTGTTTGAGACTGCAACGCTTACAGTGAGGATACAGCCGCCGGGCCTTCCCCTCCTCGTTCAGCGCGTTCGGAGTTTGGTGGTCGGGAACGAAATCTCCGGCACATAGCGAGCTGCATCGCCACGCGACGGTGTCTCGCATCCACTTACCGGTGCACCGAGGTATTGCACCATCGGCGCGAACGACTCTGCTTCGTACAAGTAGTGTGTGCTGCCGTGCTCACCGCTTTCATACGCCAGCGTATCTCCGTCCAACCGAACACCGTACGCTCGCCGCCACTTGAACGCCAAGCTTCAACTCATCACACAAACAACAAGGGCCGCTAACGCGGCCCTTGGTCTAGCTTTACAAACGGTCAGATTCGGCTCGCAAAGTGCCTAAGAACTTCTGCTATTTCCAACGCCTCCGACTCAGACAGCTCAACCGGGTCATTCTCTTTTGTAACCGCCTTGATATGGATGGACGAACCTTGTTCGATCCATATTCGAACAGTCCCATCACTCGTTTCAAAATAGTCTTGGCTCGATATACCTTGCATTTCTATTCACCTTTAGTAGGGAAGTGCGGGTTTCCGTCATCTGGCGACACGACCTTGACTTTACCGGTTGGATCGTAAGCATGAACATGGTCAACTGCCGCCTTCGACGACGACGCTCGCCGCGAAGTTGCAAAGCGGCTCTTCTAGCCGACGGCAGACTGACGGCAGCCGCTGCATCTCTCCCCGATCGGGGAAGAAATGCGTAAGTGCACGTTGGCCAATCTCCGGGCCGCGTTCGAGCCTCTAGTCCAGAAACAGCAAGGGCCGCTCATGCGGCCCTCGCTTCAGTCCGGCTTCGGCCGGTAACCGGGGTCCTTGTTGCCCTCTTTGCGAACGCCTGTTCCAATGAACTGATGCCAATTCTTATGGCTAGCCAGTGCCGCGTCTGTCCAGTAGTAGTTATCGGAAATCCGTCCGCTATTGCCTTCGACGTCAATCACGCCTTTATGAGCATATTGGCGCAACAGCTTGTTGAGTTCACGATTGATCAATTTCTCAGTGTTAGAACCGTCCCCGCCATAATGCGTTGCACCAATCGCATATTCGTCGTCTCCCCCGTACCGCACGCTAACAAAGCCTACGCGAGCAGGGCGTTTAACGTCGAACTGACGCGGCCCAAGAATATTGTGAGCATCCCCAGGATCACCGATCAATAGAGCCAGCGCACGCAATCCACTGTCCCGCCACACATCAGCGTCGACACGCTCGACATGCACAAACGGATGGTCATAGCTTTCCGAACGATACAGTGCCAGCCCCGTCCTTTCGAGTAACTCCGTATTGATCTTCACGAAGTCGTCGAACGTCATAAACACATTGCGATCCATGCCTATTTCCCCTTACACGGACAGCAATTGTAGGCTCGGAACTGGACGTCGTCTGGAACGTTCTTCCCCGTCGTCTTTGTGCGCAAGTCATCCATTGCCTGCTCTTCCCGCTTCACTGGCGTCACGCCATCAGCGCGCACCTTGCCAACATTGCCGAAGATTGTCTTGCCGTCGGAATCAGTGTAGATAATGTCTGGACGTCGCCCCCCTTTGAATCCACCGGGGGTCCCGACCAGTACTTCTTTTTCGACTCCGCCACCGGCAATGACTATTCCTCCAGCATCTGCCACCTCTTGCCCCCACGCGGCAATCATTTCGTTATGTGGGCCGCACCCGCCGGTTTTCGGGCCGCGCTTCGCGAGGCCAAGCGGGTCAATCCAGCTTATCGGGTTCGGCGCGTACTGGTAGACGTTGACCCCGCCAGCCAACCCAATCGGATCTTTCGACACGAAGCGCCCACTACTCGGATCGTAGTACCGATGCCGGTTATAGTGCAGCCCCGTTTCATCATCAAATTGCTGCCCCTGGAACCGCAGCGAACTCCTCGGAGCGATCCCTACCGCCCTCGACGCCCGCGCGATCACCTCGCGAGCTTCACCCCACGCCTTGTACGACGCCTCCCACACCACATCGCCATCGTCATCCGTCAGTACCTGCGGAGTGCCGATCTGATCACAGTGGTAATAGAAGGCATGCACCTGCCCTGCCCGCTCCGGTACCCGTTGCAGCGGATCATCTTCCGGCACGTAGCGATCTGTATCGCCACGCGACGGTGTCTCGCATACACTGACCGGTGCACCGACGTATTGCACCATCGGCACGAACGATTCTGCTTCGTACAAGTAGTGCGTGCTGCCGTGCTCACCGCTCTCATACGCCAGCGTATCTCCGTCCCAACCGAACACCGTACGCTCGCCGTTCACCTCCTTCGCAATCCGGCGGCCCAACGCATCGTAGTAGTACCGTGACTCACTGCTGCGCGCAGTCTCCTGCACGCTCGCAGCCGTCATCCGATTAAACGCATTCCACTCGTAACGTTGCTCGCCCGCCGGCGATGTGCGATGAACGAGGTTGCCACGCGCGTCGTACTCGAAATGCCGCCCGGCATATTGCTTCAGCAAATTGCCCAATACCTTGGGCACTTCGGGAGGCAACGAACTTTCCGCACGCACCGGGCTCGGCCTGTTCTCTTTGCGAGCCGTCTCAACGCGTGCCGGATCGATGATGTTGCTCGCCGGATCGAATGCGAACCGCTCCTTCGCAACCGGGCTGATTGCCTCGATCAGCCGTCCGACCGGATCGTACCGATAGTCGATGCCGCCCTTGCGGCTGTCCTCGATCCGCAACAACTGACCGGCCGCGTCATAGCGATACCGCCGCTCGGCGAGCGGCGCTGGCGACGTGGACCGCTGAATCGTCTGTTGCAGCACCCGTCCAGCCGGATCGTAGTGCGTGCGTTGCCCGACCTTGCTCGACAGCAGCCGCACCGTTTCGCGATGCAGATCGTCGCGCTCGAACTGCACACGCTCGTCGCCATCCAGCAGCATCCCGTGCACGTGCCCCGAGCCATACATCAGCCAGTCGATCGCGTGGCCGTCCGGTCGCACGGTGCGCCGCCGATTGCCGAGTTCGTCGTATTCGTGATGCCACACGTAGCTGCGTCGCTCGCCGAACAGATCGTATGCGTGATGCTCTCGGACGAGATTGCCGACAGGATCGAAGAAGAACTGCACACGGCTGTAGCGGTTCACCGCGTCGATGAGCCGGCCGCTCCGATCGTACGCAAACCGTTCCTCGCTTTCGCCGGAGGCGCGCTTCATCAGCCGTCCGGTCGCGTCGAGGTCGACCGACCTCACGCAGCCGGCTTCGTCGACGCAGACGAGGCTGCCGCTTTCCTTGTCGTATTGGTAACGCGTCGACTTGCCGTCGAAGCCGATCTCTTCGATCAGCCGTCCCGCCGGATCGTAGTGGAACTGATACGTCGCAAAGTTCCCATCGATCAGTGCGGTAAGCCGGCCGAGACGATCGTAGCGATACGCAATCGTCTGCCCGAGCGCGTCGGCGCGACTCGCAATGCGGCCTGCCGCATCGTAGCTGTATCGCGTCGACCGGCTCAGTTGATCGGTATGCCGTAACAACCGGCCTTCAGCGTCGTATTGCACCTGCTCGACGCTCGGCATGCTAGCAGCAAGCTGCCTTTTTCTTTGCTGTCACCGCTTGCGATGGCTGCAGGTGCATCGGGCGCGCGTTACTCGTGCCTCGCTGAGTACTTCGTTGCTTCGCTCGTAGCGAGGCAACGCGCCCACCACGCACCTCGCCCTTGCGGCTGTCCTCGACCGGCGGCAACTGATCCTTCGCGTCGTAACGATACCGCTGCCCGGCAAGCGACTTGGAGCCGCGGATCGTGGGATCGTCTGTTGCAGCCGTGCGTCCCGCCGCATCGTAATGCGTACGTTGCCCGATCTTGCTCGACGGCAATCGCTCCGGCTCGCAACGCAGCTCGGCGCTCTTAACCGGTGCGATGGTCGGGAGCAACACTAACCATCGACCATGCTCATGAATACATCGGTTTGGGTATTCGATAATTTTTGACTCACTCGTTGCCGCAATTGGGCTAGGAAATCCGATCGGAGAGCCAGTGTATCGTCGTAAACGTCCTTTGCATATTTCGTGATAAAGAGATCACACCAGATGTGCAACACATCGGCAAAGGTCGTTATGTCGTTTGAAACATGATTTGCTCGCCATGAGCCAGATCCATGACGTGCAAAAAGAATAATGCAGTCTTCTTTGCTGAAGTCGCCGATGATCGGGTCTCCGCTTATCTGTCCAAGCACGAGCCACTCGTCCTTCCATGCAGACAGACGTCCCCCCGAAGCATCGACCCGATACCCGATTTGCGCCGCCTCTAACGTCGTCTGACTTCCGTACAGGTGAAGCTCCTCCGCGGACCAAGGAATTGTCAGATCCGCTCCTTGCAAGGCCGATATCCACGTGGCAACTTCCTTGTATCCAGCCGATATTGATGCAGCAGGTGTGGTCGCTTGATCGACTACACTGGCATGCGCTCCGAGAATCGTACGTATTTCACGAAAAACACTATCGGCAGTTTGCATTTTCGTTTGCTCTCTGATGCTGACTAATCATTGCCGCACGGTCGATCAAGCGGCCCGATGTTGCGTTTTGGTAATTACCGCGATGCCCCTGCAGGCTGTTCAGATGGTCGCCCCCGTTGGGCCCATTTGACAGAAAGACAATATTTCGAGGATCTCCGGCCCATGCGGGGTTGCTTTCAACATTGTTTATATGATGCCCGGTGAACCCGGTTACCTTTCCGTTGCTAAGCAATTCATCCATCTGTGCTGGCGTCCAATCTACAGTCCCCGAACCAGTGGCTTTCACGAGTTCCTGCTCGGCTTTCCAGGCACGATTGATACCCGTTTGACGAGAGCCCGCCATTGGCGCGAGGCTGTCTCTAATTTTATAGCGGATCAAGCTGCAAGGCGTGAGGCCGAGCGGATCGGCCCATAGTACAGCGTTACGCGCGTATTGATAGACATTGATTCCACCAGCCAGCCCAACCGGATCCTTACTGACGAACCGCCCGGACGCAGTGTCATAGTACCGATGCCGGTTGTAATGCAGCCCAGTCTCATGATCTTCCTGCTGCCCCTGGAACCGCAACGAATTCCTCGCCACGATCCCCGCCGCCTTCGACGCGCGCGCGATCACCTCGCACGCTTCCCCCCACGCCTTGTACGAAGCTTCCCAAACGACGTCCCCATCGTCATCCGTCAGCAACTGCGGTGTGCCGATCTGGTCGCAGTGGTAATAGAAAAGCTTCGCGTCAGCCCGACGCTGCGGCACCTTCTGCAGTGGATCTTCCTCCGGCACGTAACGATCACTGCTCTTCCACGCCGGCGTCTTGATTCCAACAACCGGCTCGGCCACATACTGCGCGAGCGGTACGAACGTCCCCGGCTCGTAGATATAGTGCGTGCCGCGCTCACCATCGCTTTCGTACACGAGCGTATCGCCATCCCACCCGAACACGGTCCGCTCGCCGTTCACCTCCTTCGCGATCCGGCGGCCAAAGGCGTCATAGAAGTACCGCGCGTCACTCTGCCGCGACGTCTCCGCGACGCGCGCCGACAGCAAACGGTTGAACGCATCCCACTCGTATTCCTGCTCGCCCGCCGG
Source organism: Burkholderia sp. RF4-BP95 (assembly GCF_001521985.1). Taxonomy (NCBI): domain Bacteria; kingdom Pseudomonadati; phylum Pseudomonadota; class Betaproteobacteria; order Burkholderiales; family Burkholderiaceae; genus Burkholderia; species Burkholderia sp. RF4-BP95. Next base: position 90,950 of record NZ_LOSX01000080.1, read on the forward strand.
CGTACGCTTGCGCACGAGATTGCCCCGCGCGTCGTACTCGAAGTGCATCCCCGCATACGCCTTCAGCAGGTTGCCCAGCACCTTCGGCACCTCTGCCGGCAATGTGCTTTCCGGCCGCACCAGGCTCGGCCGCGACGCGGGCGTGTCGCTCGCTCGCACCGGATCGACAATGTTGCTCGCGGGATCGAACGAGAACCGCTCCTTCGCAACCGGGCTGATTGCCTCGATCAGCCGTCCGACCGGATCGTATCGATAGTCGATCCCGCCTTTGCGACTGTCCTCGATCCGCAACAACTGACCGGCCGCGTCATAGCGATACCGCCGCTCGGCGAGCGGCGCTGGCGACGTGGACCGCTGAATCGTCTGTTGCAGCACCCGTCCAGCCGGATCGTAGTGCGTGCGTTGCCCGACCTTGCTCGACAGCAGCCGCACCGTTTCGCGATGCAGATCGTCGCGCTCGAACTGCACACGCTCGTCGCCATCCAGCAGCATCCCGTGCACGTGCCCCGAGCCATACATCAGCCAGTCGATCGCGTGGCCGTCCGGTCGCACGGTGCGCCGCCGATTGCCGAGTTCGTCGTATTCGTGATGCCACACGTAGCTGCGTCGCTCGCCGAACAGATCGTATGCGTGATGCTCTCGGACGAGATTGCCGACAGGATCGAAGAAGAACTGCACACGGCTGTAGCGGTTCACCGCGTCGATGAGCCGGCCGCTCCGATCGTACGCAAACCGTTCCTCGCTTTCGCCGGAGGCGCGCTTCATCAGCCGTCCGGTCGCGTCGAGGTCGACCGACGTCACGCAGCCGGCTTCGTCGACGCAGACGAGGCTGCCGCTTTCCGTGTCGTATTGGTAACGCGTCGACTTGCCGTCGAAGCCGATCTCTTCGATCAGCCGTCCCGCCGGATCGTAGTGGAACTGATACGTCGCAAAGTTCGCATCGATCAGTGCGGTAAGCCGGCCGAGACGATCGTAGCGATACGCAATCGTCTGCCCGAGCGCGTCGGCGCGACTCGCAATGCGGCCTGCCACATCGTAGCTGTATCGCGTCGACCGGTTCAGTTGATCGGTATGCCGCAGCAATCTGCCTTCGGCGTCGTACTGCACGTGCTCGACGCCGGCGGGAGAACGAATCTCAGACAGCTGCCCGTTCGGTCCGTAACCATAGGCGACTATGCCACCGGACGCATCCTTGGCCTCTGCCACGCGTCCGATATCGTCGTACTGCCACTCCGTCTTCTTTCCAGAGCAATCGGTGTAGCTCGTGAGCTGCCCGGCATCGTTGTATTCGAGCGCCTTCGTCCCGCCCTTCGCATCGGTGATTTGCGTCGGCAGCCCCTTGTCGTTGTACGCGTACTTCGTCGCGTGCTCGAGCGGATCGATCTCCTCGACGAGATTGCCGGCGTCGTCGTACTTGCGCTGCCACACGTGCCCGTTCGGATCGACGAGCCTGATCATCTGGTCCTTGTCATCATAGGCCGTCTCGATGATGCTGCCGTCCGCGCGTTCGTGCCACGTACGGTTGCCGCGCGCGTCGTAACGCATCTGTTCGATACTGCCGTCCTGCAGGATGTGCAGCACCAGATTGTTGTGCTCGTCACGCCGCAACCACTCCTCGGTGCCGTCCGGGTATGCAACTCGATAAATGTAGCCCTTGATGTTGTAGTAATAGCGCGTCATCTGACCGAGCGCGTCGGTCACGTAGGTAAGCCGGATCTTCGGATGCCACGCAAGGCGGATGTCGAGGCTGCCGTCGTCCGCATATTCGCGGACGCATTTCGCATCGGCATTGTCGTCGGTGTCGGCGCCGTCCCACTCGAGCGTCATTCCGCGGCCAGTACGGTCGGTATAGCGCGTGACAAGGTGTCGACGGTACGCATAGCTCCACGCATTGCCGTGCCGGTCGATCGCGCGCACGAGGTCTCCCGCGTCGTCGTAGGCATAAATCGCCAGAGTGCGGCGCTTGCCGTCCTGCAGGACCTGCTCGATCAACACGATGCGCCCTTGCTTGTCGTATTCGAACGACAGCACGTTGCCGCTGGCATCAATCAACCGGACGAGGCGGTCGAGTACGTCGTAGTCGAGCGTGATCGTGTTGCCGGCTCGATCCTTCTGCATCGCGAGTCGGAATGCATCGCCGCGTCGTTCGTACACGTGCAGTTCGTCGTGGCCATATGCAACCGTCGCCCACGTGTCGTCGAGGCGCGACAGCGTCAGGCTTTCGGAGAGATCGTCGTGCACGCCCCCGACTGCAAGCGCCGGATATTCGATGCTACGTCCGTTCGCATCACGGTAAAACCAGGTGTCGCCTTCGACATCGATGCGGGTGGTGTACGGCGTGAGCCACCGCGCGCCGAGTTCGCCGTTGTCGTATGCGGACAGGCGCGATCGATACGTCCGCGCCCATACGACGGGCAACGCGCCCGGCAATTCGAAATCGGTGTGCGTGAATGTCTCATCGCCGAACGCGAAATCGATCGAGCCGGGCGACGCGATCGGGCAGCCCTTGCATGGGCTCGGACCTGCGCCGCCTGGCTTCTTCTCTTGTTCGATTGCGCCGAGCGGCCCCTGCGGACGCTCGTGCTGTGCCTGCCCCTTGCCGCCGGGCGGCACGTCGGCGGCTTTTTCATGCAGCTTTCCGCGCGCGCGCACCTGCGCGACGGCCGCGACCAGCTGCGCGATGAGCCACAGCATCTTGCCTTCTTCGCTGCCGTTCAACTCGCGGATCGCCTTCGCGACTTTTGGTGCTTCGGCCTTCAGGAACGCGACGATATCGCGGAACGGTTGCAGCCACGAATCCGGCGCGAGCTTCGCGGCCGTCCCTGCCACCGCGTTTCCGGCTTCTTTCCCCAGCGCGACGGAGCCTTCGTAGCCGTATTCGATCGCGTCGACGACGAGCATCGGGTTGTACCAGGACCGCTCGTCCATTTTGCGAGCGACCGCCTCGGTGCGCCGCACGTTTGTACTGCTATCGAAAAGCCGCCCCTGCAGCGCGAGTTCGAGTCCATTCGCGATGCCGACCATCAATTCCTGCGCTTTTGCTGCGCAGTCGTTCAGCAGGTCGGTCAGGACTTGCTGCAGCGTGTTCAGAAAACTTTCGATTTCGGTCGCGGCCGCGGCGTTGACGTGCGTGACCAGCACGGAAATGAGTGCTGCCGCGAGATTGCCGCGCGATACGAGCAACTGGTTGCGCACGAGCGCGAGCAGCGGACGTGCGGACAGCCGGAACGACGCCAGCGGCGGCGGAACCGGAATCACGCCGATCAAGTTGATCGCAAGGCCCAGATAGTCGAGCAAATCGGCTCTGCGCTTCTCGATGATCGTCACGATGTCGCACACCGCATCGTAAAACGCCATCAGGTTGCCGATGATCGGCACCGCGCTCGCGACCGTCTTCAGATCTTCGAACGAAATGTGGTTACCGCTGATGCTGAGCAGCCACTGATTGATGCGGTCGCCGCCAGCCGCTACATCTTTCGTCGAAATGTCGCTGAGCCAGGGAACGGCCTGTTCCTTCTCGGCGCCCGGTGGAAGTTGTTGTGCCATGTCGCTTTTCGTTCAAATCGTTTTTTGCAGACGGCTAACACGCCGCCCTCTCAGGATTGCAACGGACCGCCGAACCCGCTGGTCGGCAGCTTCATGCCGGTGACACCGGCAGCCGAAGCCGATGCCACCGCCGTAGCGCCCTTGCCGGCAATTCCGGCAACACCCGGCACAGCGCCCTGCAGCGCACCGGACGCCGCATTCGCAGCCGGCGTCGCCAACGCCGCGAGCCCACCTTGCCGTGCGGCCTGCACCATCCCGGCCACCTGCTTCGCAGCGCTGCCCAGGCTCGAAGCCGTCTGCAGCGCGGAAACGGCGCCTGCCCCACCGAGCGCACTCGCGGCAGCCGGCAACGCGGAACTCGCGAGACCGCCGAGCGCCGCGCCGGCGCCGCCACCGCTCACGAGGCCCAACGCCGCCGTGGTCGCAGCGGGCGCCATTCCCTGGAGCTGGCTGGCAAGCTGCCCGCTCGCCGCTGCCTGTGCCGCCTCCGGCGACGGCGCGACCGGCTCTGCCGGCCACTTCGCCTGCTTGAAATAGTTCGCCGGCTGATCCGATTCGCGCGGGTCCTTGCCGAATTCGACGCGCACCGCGCCCGGCGGCAAACCGCTCACGACGGTATGGCCGCTGTTGTCGAGCGCGCCCTGTTTCAGCACGGCGCCGTTCACGTCTCTCACCGTGAACAGCCCGCCCTTCACCGCCTCTCCATTCACGTACTTGTGAAACAGCTCCAGTTGCCCCGGCTGATCCGGCCTTGGGCTCGGCAACGGATACCCCATGCTTGCCGGCCCCGCGAAGGTATGCGACGCACCCTTCACATCCACCGCGCCAGGCGTATGAATCTCGATGTTGCCGTCCTTGATGCGGATATACCCGCCGCCGCTCGTCAGCAGAATCCCCTGGTCAGCCGCGATTTCGATCCGATCGGTTGCGGACACAACCTTCACCGCCTTCTGCGCGGTGACTTCGACGTTGTCCGACTGCGCCTGGATCTCGACCTTGCCCTTGCCCGCGAACAGCTTCATCCCCGCGTTCTGCGCGAACAGGCTCAGCTTCTGCCCGATGCTGCCGATCAGCGACTTGCCCGTCGCGACATGCACGCTCTGTCCGCTCGCGACGTTCACGTGATCGTTCGCGACCAGATGCAGCGACTGCTGCGTCGACATCCCGATCCCCGACGGGCTGCCGAACAGCATCACCGGTTCCTTGAACGCATTCGCGCTGCCCGTGCCGCCACCCGCCGTGCGTCCACCGGACGCGCTGCCCGACGCGCTGTCCTGCGTCGCGTCGGTGAATGCGCGCATCGTCTCGTGCGCATCCTTCAGGCTTTCCGCCTGATGCTGCTCGCTCACACCCGACATCGCCTCGACGAGGCTCTCGCCCGTCACGAGCTGCTGCTGCGCTTCCTTCACGTCGAGCGGCTGGCTGTTCGGCGCCTTCGGATGAGTCGTGACGTACAGCCCCTGGCTCGCCCGCACCGCGCCATACGCATCCGAACGCAGGTCGAAGCCGCTGCCCAGATACGATCCGCGCGAATTACCGTTCTGATCGATGAGGTAGCCCAGATGCAGCAGGCTGTTCGCGCTGCTGCTCATCAGCTGCACGCGGTTCTGCCCGGTCGCGTCGTCCATCACGAGATGGTTGTAGCCGCTGCCCGAATATTCTTTCGACCGATAGCCGGAGAGAATCCCGTCGCTATGCCACTGCGGCTGGTTCGCGCCGTTGTACACACGCCCGACCGCCAAAGGCCGATCGCAATCGCCGCCGACATAATCGATCAGCACTTCCTCGCCGATCCGCGGCACATGCACGCCACCGTAGCCGCCACCGGTATCCGACTGCACGACGCGCACCCAGCACGACGCGTTCTCGTTGCCCGGGTTCAGACGATCCCATACGAACTGCACGCGGATCCGGTTCAACTCGTCCGTATAGACTTCCTCGCCCTGCGGCCCGACGACGATCGCCGTCTCGAGATGCATCTTCGGCTTCTCGTGTTCGAACGGGCTGCGATACGGCACACTCACGCGCTGTGCCTCGACTTCGACGAGATAGAAGCCGACCGAGCCATCGTCGTGCGGCACGCGAAACGCCGGATCGGCACCGTAGCCTTCCTGCGCTTGCATCAACGCGTCGCGCAGGCTGTACGGAAAGTCCGCGCTGCTGCTCGCCACGGGCAGGTTGTTCTCGATCCACCATTCGACGCCGATCGCCGCGAATTCGCGCTGGTCGGCCGGATCGCGATCGTGTTCGGGATGGTCCGACAGCGTGAAGCGCCGGCCCGCATCGATCGCGCGCACGCCGCCCGCGCCATGGAAGCGCTTCGCGTGCGACTCCCATTCCTCCATCCGCACCTTCGTCAGATGGTCGCCGCGCGTCTGGTCCAGATACGTGTACGCACCCGTGTACTCGTACACTTCGAGCTGGTCGGGCAATTCGCCTTGGCCACTCATCGTCGGCAGCGTCGTGCCCTTCGGGTTCGACGGCTGCGATGGATTCTTGTAGTCGAAGGTGCGCGTCGTTCGGGTCACGCTCTGCAACGTGCGCGAGCCCGACCATTGCGTGAACGCATCGGCTTCGCTCGCCGCGCCGCCGCGATAGAAACGCACGGTCTCCGGCGACAGCGGCGCGAACGCCTGCAGGTTGTCGGTGATCACGAGCGTATGCGACTTGCCGTCGTCGGCCTGTTGCCACGTGCTGTAAAGGCCTTCGCTCTCCATCAGCCGATGCACGAAATGCCAGTCGGTGTCGTGCTGGCGCGTGTACGAACGGCTCGGCAGCGGTTGCGACAGCGCGAAGCGGAAATGCCCCCGCGCCTGCGGATGCTGGTTCAGCACATCGCTGATGACCTGGTCGACGGTCGTATCGTTCCAGAGCCGCTGGTCGCGACGAAACTTCAGGAAATGCGTGAAATCGGCGAACGTGAGCTGATAGGTCGTGAGCCCGCCGTCGGCGCCGAGGCGGCGCGCGGTGTGGACGTATCCGTGGATCGGCCGGTAGCTGCGATCGCCCTGCTGGATCCACAACGTGACGGGCTGCGCGATCAGCTTTTTAAGTTCCAGATCGCTATCGGTCGACAGCACGTCGAGCGTGAATTCGTACGCGCGCCCGATGCGCGAACGGCCGACGGCCCGCTGCACGGTCAGCACGTTGGCGCCCAATGGCGTATCGAGCTTCAGCAGCCGGTCCTGCTGAAGCAACCCGCCGCGCAATGCGGCAACAGTGTTCTGCATGTTCATGGCAACGGCCTTTTCTTCTTTTGACGCGCCCTCGGATGGCGCGTTATGCGATTTCGCTCGCGCGATTTTACAGACAAATTACTGCGAGTCTCCAAAAATGGAACTGATTTAAAAGAGTTTTTCAAGCGTCCCCCGAGCGGCCCGGGCGAACCGTTCGAACGCTTGTTCGACGCTGTACGGTTCGCCCACGGCCAGAGGAAATCGATTGCAATCAGGGCCAATTCGACTTCCGGTGCGGGCCGGTTGCGAGTAGTGTCTACGTGCCCGTATTCCGGCCCAGTCCGGGCACGACCGATGCCCGGCGCTCGATTACCACACTGAACACTGGAGATCTGCGATGAAACGTTCGAAGTTCCTGCTGTCGGGCCTGCTGCTCGCGTCGGCCCTCGGTTTCACGGCCGTTGCCGCACATGCGGAAGACCTGCTCGACTCGGTAAAGAAAGCCGGCGTGCTGCGCGTCGGCCTCGAAGGCACGTATCCGCCGTTCAACTCGCGCGGCACGTCGGGACAGCTCGAGGGCTTCGACGTCGATGTCGCCAATGCCGTCGCCGGCAAGCTCGGCGTGAAGACGCAATTCGTCCCGACCGAATGGAGTGGGATCATCGCGGGGCTGCAGGCCGGCAAGTTCGACGTGATCGTCAATCAGGTCACGATCACGCCGCAGCGCAAGGAAGCGCTCGACTTCAGCGAGCCGTACACGTATTCGGCCGCGCAGCTGATTCAGCGCAAGGACGACACGCGCAACTTCAAGTCGCTCGAGGATTTCAAGGGCAAGAAGCTCGGCGTGACGCTCGGCACCAACTACGACCAGATGGCGCGCAGCGTGCCGGGCATCGAGGTGCAGACGTATCCCGGCGCGCCGGAAAAGCTGCGTGACCTCGCCGCGGGCCGGATCGAGGCGACGCTCGACGACCGCCTGATGCTGCCGTACATGATCAAGACGTCGAACCTGCCGCTGCGCTCGGGCGCGGTGCTGAACGGCGGCAAGCAGGAGATGGCGATCCCGTTCCGCAAGGGCAATCCGAAGTTCGAGAAGGCGATCAACGATGCGCTGGAGTCGCTGCGCAAGGACGGCTCGTTGAAGAAGATCTCGATGCACTGGTTCGGCAGCGACGTGACGGTGCCGGTCGCGCAGTAAGCGGTTCGCCGCGCTTGCGTTGCGTCACGTCCTTCGCTGCGGCGAAGGCGTGACGCCCATCTGCATGACGCTTCTCCGAGCAGGTAATCGCGCTGCTTGCCGAGCTGCGCGCGCTGACGGGCCATCGTCGCTGGCTCTTCCCGAATAGCCGTAGACCGTTGCAGCAGATGAGCGAGAACACGATCCTGTACGCGCTCTACCGCATGGGCTATCGCAGTCGCATGACCGGACACGGGTTCCGGGGTCTCGCTTCAACGATCTTGAACGAGAAGGGATTCAATTCCGACTGGATCGAGCGTCAGCTCGCCCACTCGGAACAGGATGGTGTGCGGGCGGCATACAACCATGCCGAATATCTTTCGGAGCGCCATCGCATGATGCAGTGGTGGGCGGACTATCTAGACAAACAGGGTGGGGCGCAGATCATCTCGATTGTGGCGGCAAGATAGACAGTGTCGCCACGCGGATGCCTACATAAGTCCAGACTCGATCTCTCAGTCTGCGTTAGATCAGGCCTGAGATTGCTTGGCCGTTACTTCACCAAGGGCTGCAATCGACTCGCATCGATCGTTGACTACTCGACCGGTCGGCGATCGCTATGTAGGCTAGGGTCGACTTCAGCGAGCTAACTCACGGATAGCCGAGCCCCTACAATTTGCTGAACGGTCAAAATTCGTCCGTCTATGCTGTTCCATACATGATCACCCCTGCGGCTGGCTTCAGCGTTGTAGTAGAAGATGTGAGCCATAGCTGTGGGGCTTAGCGCCTCCGTTACGACGTAAATCACGTACGTTGCTCTGTGCTCTGGGGAGAACATCTGCTTGTACTCATTCGGCGTGAGTTCGACACACAGTTCGCGCCCTGACAACCCTTTGACCTCCACTTTGAGTGTAACGTCACCTCCGGTCACGGTCAGGTCCCAACCCACGTTATCTTTCTCGACGGAACTAACCGTGAGATTTCCACCTTCGTCGGACTCGTAGTAGCGAACCGCATGCCGGACGGCCGCTACCTCGATCAACTTTCGTGTAGCTGGGTCGATCTCGTTGCGGCCGTTGCCACCAGATTTTTTGGGCGGGCGGTTTATACCATCTGACGCGAGGTAGTCGCGAACTCGCGCGACGAAGGCGTCGTTTCCGTACCAGACGGGACTCTGCCCGAGATTGCCTGGCTTTTTCGCAGTCGGAACCGCAACGGTTCGTTGATCTGGTGATAGTAGTTTGGCCCGAACAACAGGTGCCCGAATCTGGTACTCGATAATGTCTCCGGATGGGCGCGCTACCTTGAAATACCGGCTATCGCGGTGTATCGATGCATCACGGTACCAACCTGCCACGTAGGTAACTTTATTTCGCGGGTTGCGCGCTATCCAAACGACCGTTACACCATCAAGTTGCTCGTCGGTCCTAGCTGCTCCAAGTCTCTTGATATCGATGCGCGCAGAGCGTGGCACATAGCCGTAGAGGTTCCCGTCATGCGGAAGATAGTTCCAGGCTTCATGACCATAATCGTGCGTCTTAAGCCAACCATGGCCACCGAGCGTTGGGTCGTTGGTCGGACCTCGATACGCGACCATCCAGCCCACATTTACGAACACTAATCGCTCATCCATATTTTCCCCCGTGCGCTCGAGTTATCTGAAATTATCCACGCCGCGTCGGCAGTGATTATAGGCAGACGGTGAGCGGCTACCAACGGGCCCCAATCAGAGCTGGTCGATGGACTTCATTTCTGATGGGCTGGCCTATGGTCGGCGGTTTCGATGCCTGAACGTGGTCGACGACTACACGCGCGAGTGCTTGGCCATCGAGGTCGATACTTCATTACCGGGCCTACGCGTGCAGCAAGTGCTCGAGCGGCTCAAGGAGATGCGAGGCTTACCCGCATCCATCACGGTCGACAACGGGCCGGAGTTCGCTGGTAAGGTGCTGGATGCATGGGCCTACGAAGCCGGCGTCACGCTGTCGTTCATTCGGCCTGGCAAGCCGGTGGAAAATGCCTATATCGAGAGCTTCAACGGGCGGTTCCGCGATGAATGCCTGAACGAGCACTGGTTCGTCTCAATGCGCCACGCCAAGCAGCTGATTGAGGAATGGCGTATCGAGTACAACACCGAGCGGCCTCATAGTTCACTCGGCTATCTGACGCCGGCGCAGTTCGCTCGGGCGCACGATGCAAAGCAGCAGTTTTTAACCTCGGACTCTAACTGCAGTTCGGACTAAAACCGGGGGCAGGTCAGACGCAATCCAGCACACCAATAAGTCGAAGAATCTTAAGAGCCATTTTCTGTTCAAAAAATGGCCTGTTCCGAAAGAAGGGGGGGGGGAAGAGGCGGCAATAAACCCCGCCGCACTATTAAAGTACGAGCGCAACGAAGTTTGCGGAAAACGCACAAAGTAACTTTGCAAAGTTACTTTGCACGGCGCGCCGCGCGCGGTATCATTCGTCCTAACAAGAGCTATGCGTTTCCTAGGCGCGGTGGCTCTTGTCGTTCCTCCAGTTATGGAACAGGCAGCCAAGCCAAAAAATCGCCGGTGGGATGTGTTGGTAGCACATCCCCCGGCACCCTCTCGTCAGCTCGACGAAATATGCTCAACACTGAGCATTCCCCGCCTTTTATCCTTGCATCGCCCACAGATTCGTAGAGCTGTGTTCGATTAAGTGCCAACAAGTACCGCAATTATATCGAAAGGTCTGCCCCCATAAAAGATTTGTCTCGGATTATCTAAGATCGCAATACATGGTGTGACTGTTCGGCCAGAAGGCTACATTCGCCTCCCGATGTTCATGTGCTCACAATAGGCAGCGGTTGGGATCTACCCTTTGTTCAATCGGAGGCCTGACTGTGCCGCTTAATTCAAACGTTAGATGCTATGAAGACCATCGCCGCATGCCCAGATTGCATTCAAGAAGCGTCAAAGGATGGGAAGCAGCCCAAGTTCAATCCGATAGCTGGCGAACTTGATGACAATGGCATAATTCACGTCACCTGCGACCGAGGACACAGCGGAGTCGTCTTATACAACGCCCGCAGATACGAAGTACTCGTGCGTTCAGCCGCTCGTGCAGCGCTCGACGGATATACAAACGAAGTCGTAGCTGTTATGTCCTCGGCACTAGAACGCATATACGAGTTCTACATCCGGGTCTCGTCCCGGGCAAAGGGTACCCCGCAAGAAACGGTTGAGGCGGCTTGGAAAAATGTCGCTGCCCAGTCAGAACGCCAATTTGGCGCATTTCAGTTCCTCTATATGCTTGACCAGAGCCAGCCCTTCAAGCTTGAGCCACGCATTACCGAGACGCGTAACAAAGTGGTCCACCGAGGTAAAATTGTGCGGGAGGCAGAGGCCCTCGAATTTGCCGAAAGCGTCTACAGCGTAATCCAACACCTTCAGACAGAGCTTCAATCGAAGTTTCCCCAATTCGTAGCCGAAGAGGTCGAGCGCGAGATGAAAGTCCAGCTGTCGCAAGTTCCAGAGGGCGTTAACCACATCACATTGTCCACCACCACCGTGAACGTGGACAAGTCTAAGAACGAGGTCACCGGAGTCGTGACTAAGTTCATTGAGCATGTTGCATGCCATACATCAGTCGCGCGAGCGTGGTTTTCCTTCATAGCATCAAAAATTCGTCCGAGTCGACCGCTACTTCGTGATGGTGGTTTTGCTTAAGCATTAGTTGAACGTCTGCAGTGGGTTGGCACGGACGCAGCTCATGATTGGGCTCGCAGTATCACGCTTAAGCATTGGATATTCGAAATCGCCCAGAGCACGCGCCGGATAGTGGAGCATTGTCGGCAGCCTATGTCCGTTATGTGGTTCGTGGACAATCATCGAGAGGCGACGCAGCATCGCGTTTTGCCATGGTTCCATAGCCCCTCGACGCTTGACGGTGGACTGAAAGCCGCACCTCGGCGAAAGCATCTGTCCTCGCACGACTTCGGTGCCGAACATTTCCCGGCCGGCCCGCGACGCCTCTTGTCAGGAGCCGTGCATTCCCTCGGTTGCAATGCCGCTCCAAGCGATGCCGTTGCGCCGCAGCCAATCTTTCAGGCACTGCCTGCAAACGAGCAACGTGCCGCCGACGATGAGCGCGGTCGTGGGCATCGGTCGGCCAGATGCCCCCCTCTTTTGCTGTCACGGCCGCGTCACGATGCCCCAATAACGTTGCACGTCCCGGCCGTGGCGTACGCATCCAGCGGATCCGATGACATCGCCCCGCTCAGGGAGCGCCTGGCTCCTCGCGACGACGTGCCCTCGTCACAAACGGCCGCGCATTTCCGCATCCCCATGCCTTCGGGTCATTTCATCAAAAGACAGGATCGACGCCGGTTCGAACCGGATCGCGGACGATCAGGAGACAAGGACCATGCTGAGTCCGCACGAATTCTCGATGCTGCTGCGCATTGCCCGCGCACCGGACAGCGTCGACCCGTCCAACCCGGCGTTCGCCGTGCTCGTCGAAAAGCGGCTGGTCGACGATACGCAGGTGCGTGTGAATGCGGTGGCGGCGCGTCCGGCGCTCACGCCGATCGGCCAGATGCTGCTTGCGCGCTTCGACGAAGCGGCTTGAGAGAGGGGAGCGGCACTATATGCACACGACGCATCTTCATCTTCTCGGCCCGGAATGCGCCACTCTCGGCGCTCCAAGTCGATCTCCGTCCACTCCGCCTGCCGCAACTCGATAGTGCGAACGAACGTCAATGCCAGGAATCGCAGAGCGAGCCGAGTCTCCGGCTCGCCCTCATAGGCAGCGATCGAGCGAAGCAGCTCCGGCAGCTCGCTTTCGCTGACTCGTGCCATATGCTTCACTGGCACCGCCTTCAATGCGCCTCGCAGGTCCGGCGACGGATCTCGCTCGGCACGGCTCGTCGCGACGGCATAGCGAAACACTTGGCCGCATATCTGCAACGTCTTGCGCGCCGTCTCGAACGCCTCCCGACCTTCGATGCGTCGAATGACCGCGAGCAAATCCGGTGCGCCGATCGAAGAAATCGGACGCTGGCCGATCAGGGGAAACACCTCGCGATCGAGCTGTTTCTTTACTCGGTTCGCGTGCGAAGCGCTCCATGTCGCTTGCTGCGCCTCGTACCACTCCAGCGCGACGGCCTCGAAGGTGTTCTGTGCGGCAATGGCGCGAGTCTGCTTCTCGACGTCACGCTCGAACGCAGGGTTCTTCCCTTCCCCTAACAGCCGCTTCGCTTCGTCACGCCTCGACCGCGCATCAGCGAGAGACGTCGCGGGATAGTCGCCGAACGTCAGCAGGTTTTCTTTGCCATTGAACCGGTATTTGAGCCGCCATTTCTTCGAGCCACTGGGGCGCAGATCGAGAAACAGGCCGCCACCGTCGAAGAGTTTGTTTCCCCCGGCCTCATCAAACTTCGCGTTGCGGCACTTGGCGTCGGTAAGAGGTTTGCTTTTCATTGTTCGTCGGGGGTACGGCATACCCCCAAATCCCCGAAGTCATACCCCGAATCTTACCCCCAAATTTTCGGGATGCCCCGGTTCCACTCGGCACTTCCAGAAACAAAAAACCCGCGTCAGCGCTAGGCTGGACGCGGGTTTTGGGACTTCCCGGTACTACTCGATACTAGTGTTTGGTGCCGGCTGCAGGACTCGAACCCGCCACCTGATGATTACAAATCAACTGCTCTACCAGATGAGCTAAGCCGGCGTAAGCGCGAGATTCTACCTCATTTCACGATCTTGAGGCGAGGTCTGCTGCCGCCTTTCGAACCATCGCCGTCGGTTTTCGGCGGTTCATCGGCACCCTCGGACGGCTCTTCGTTCGCGCCGTGATCGGCAACTGGCGTCAGCACCGCAGGCGACTCGTCGCGTCGCGCATCGTCGGCCTGCTCGGCATCGTCCTCGAACGCGCCCGAATCCTCGCCCTCGCCCGCCACCGCATCGACCTGGAACGCCATCCCCTGCCCGTTCTCCCGCGCGTAAATCGCGAGCACGTTGGCCACCGGAATCTCGATCTTGTGCGCTTTCCCGGAGAACCGGGCGGTGAACTCGATCCACTCGTTACCCATCTGCAGCTGGCTCGTGGCCTCGAAGCTGATGTTGAGCACGATCTCGCCGTCACGCACGAACTGACGCGGCACGCGCGTCGAGTTGTCGACCCTCACCGCGATATGCGGCGTGTAACCGTTATCGGTGCACCACTCGTACAGCGCGCGCAGCAGATAAGGTTTCGTTGAAATCTCTTGCATCACAATCCTCGAACCCGGAGCAGGCACGCGGCACGCCGCGCGCCCGCTCCGTCATGCACTCATTGCACCATCAACGACGCATGACCTTTTCGGACGGCGTCAGTGCTTCGATATAGGCCGGACGGCTGAAGATTCGCTCGGCGTACTTCATCAGCGGCGCGGCATTCTTCGACAGCTCGATGCCGTAGTGATCCAGACGCCACAAGAGCGGCGCGATCGCGACGTCGAGCATCGAGAACTCCTCGCCGAGCATGTACTTGTTCTTCACGAAGATCGGCGCGAGCTGCGTCAGGCGATCGCGGATCGCGAGGCGTGCCTTCTCGTGGTTCTTCTCCGCTGCCTTGCCCTTTTCGTTCTCGAGCGTGCTGACGTGAACGAACAGCTCCTTCTCGAAGTTGAGCAGGAACAGGCGTGCGCGTGCGCGCTGCACCGGGTCGGCCGGCATCAGTTGCGGGTGCGGGAAGCGCTCGTCGATGTATTCGTTGATGATGTTCGATTCGTACAGAATCAGGTCGCGCTCGACCAGAATCGGCACCTGACCGTACGGGTTCATCACCGAGATGTCTTCCGGCTTGTTGAACAGGTCGACGTCACGGATCTCGAAATCCATGCCCTTCTCGAACAGCACCAGCCGGCAACGCTGGGAGAACGGGCAAGTTGTGCCGGAATACAGAACCATCATATTTGCGTTTCCTCAAAAAAGCCGAGGGCCGGCACGCGGCGCAACCCCTTTCACGGGTTCCGCCTTGCGCCGGCCCCACGCCGGTCAGGCGTGTTTACTTGATATCTTTCCAGTACGCGGCATTGAGCCGCCAGGCCAGGAAAGTCAGGACACCGAGAAAGACCAGCACCCACACGCCGAGGCGCTTGCGGGTCTGCTGGGCCGGCTCGGACATCCATGTCATATAGGCCACCAGGTCGGCCACCGCAGCATCATAGTCCGGCGACGACAACGTCCCCGGCGTGACCTGCTGGAAGCCGACGAGCGTGTGGACCTTCTCGCCCGTCTCCTCGTCCGTCTTGTCTTCGAATTTGGCAGTGCGCTGCCCCTGCAGTTGCCACAATACATGGGGCATGCCGACGTTCTCGAACACCGCGTTGTTCCAGCCGCTCGGCCGCGTATCGTCGCGGTAGAAACTCCGCAGGTACGTGTAGAGCCAGTCGCGGCCGCGCGCCCGCTCCTCGACCGACAGGTCGGGCGGCGAGGTGCCGAGCCAGTTCTTCGCGTCTTCGGGCCGCATCGCGACGGACATCGTGTTCCCGACCTTGTCGGTCGTGAACAGGAGATTCGTTTCGATCTCCTTCTGGGATATGCCCAGATCCGTCAGACGGTTGTAGCGCATCAGGTTCGCGCTGTGGCAGTTCAGGCAATAGTTTACAAACAATTGCGCGCCGTGCTGAAGCGAAACAAGATTTTCCGTGTTATCGGGCGCCCGGTCGAGCGGAAAATTACCTTCCGCGCGCACGGCCGGCACCGCCAGCAGCGCCACGGCCGTCACCCCGATCAGCGCGAGCGTCGAAAGCAGTTTCTTCATGTCGTTCTCTCCTCGCTCACGTTAATGGGGCTTGAAGCGCACCCGTTCCGGCGGCTGCTTGAACGTGCCAAGCGGCGTCCAGACGGGCATGCCGAGGAAGAACGCGAAGTAGATCAGCGCGCAACCCTGCGCAATCAGCGTCGCGACCGGCGATGGCGGCCGTGTGCCGAGGAACGCGAGGATCAGGAACGCCGCGACGAAGATCCCGAGGAACACCTTGTGGAACAGCGGCCGGTAGCGGATCGACTTCACCGGGCTGCGGTCGAGCCACGGCAGGAAGAACAGCGTGATCACCGCGGAACCCATCACGACGACGCCCCAGAACTTCGATTCCGTCAGGAACATGAACACGACGATCGCGGCGGCCAGCACCGGCAGGCCGACCTTCCACTTGCCGCGCGCGCGGATCAGCGCGAGCACGCCGAGCAGCGCGATCACGACCATCAGCACGATCTTGAACGGGTCGGTGGTCGCGCGCAGCATCGCGTAGAACGCGGTGAAGTACCAGACCGGCGCGATCTCCGGCGGCGTCTGCAGCGGGTTCGCCGGGACGAAGTTGTTCGACTCGAGGAAGTACCCGCCCATCTCCGGCGAAAAGAACACGATCAGCGCGAACACCATCAGGAACACGCAGACACCGAAGAAATCGTGCACCGAGTAGTACGGATGGAACGGGATGCCGTCGAGCGGAATGCCGTTCGCGTCCTTCTTCGCCTTGATCTCGATGCCGTCCGGGTTGTTCGACCCGACTTCGTGCAGCGCGACGAGGTGCGCGATCACGAGGCCGACCAGCACGAGCGGAATCGCGATCACATGGAACGCGAAGAATCGGTTCAGCGTGACGTCGGACACGACGTAGTCGCCGCGGATCCACAACGACAGGTCCGGGCCGACGAACGGGATCGCCGAGAACAGGTTCACGATCACCTGCGCGCCCCAGAACGACATCTGGCCCCACGGCAGCAGGTAGCCGAAGAACGCCTCGGCCATCAGGCACAGGAAGATCGCACAACCGAAGATCCACACCAGCTCGCGCGGCTTGCGGTACGACCCGTACATCAGCCCGCGGAACATGTGGAGATATACGACGACGAAGAACATCGATGCACCGGTCGAGTGCATGTAGCGGATCAGCCAGCCCCACGGCACCTCGCGCATGATGTACTCGACCGACGCGAACGCGAGCATCGAATCGGGCTTGTAGTTCATCGTCAGGAAGATGCCCGTGACGATCTGGTTGACGAGCACGAGCAGCGCGAGGGAGCCGAAGAAGTACCAGAAGTTGAAGTTCTTCGGCGCGTAGTACTCGGAAACGTGCTTCTTCCAGGTGGACGTGAGCGGGAAGCGCTGGTCGATCCAGCCGGTGACACCTGTCGTGGAGACTTCTTTGTTGTCGGCAGCCATCACGCTTCTCCTTTCTCGTCCTTGCCGATCACGAGGGTCGTCGCCGACGTGAACATATAGGGCGGGATGTCGAGATTCTGAGGCGCCGGCTTGTTCTTGAACACGCGGCCGGCGAGGTCGTAGGTCGAACCGTGGCACGGGCACAGGAAGCCGCCCGGCCAGTCGTCCGGCAGGTTCGGCTGCGGACCCGGCGTGAAGCGTTGGCTAGGCGTGCAGCCGAGGTGCGTACACACGGCCATCACGACGAGAATGTTCTTGCGATCGGCCCGCGAGCGATATTCGTTCGCGCAATACGCGGGCAGCGGCATCGTATAGGGTTTGTCGGAGGTCGGATCGGCCACTTCCTTGTCGGCCTTGACGACGTCGGCCAGCATGGCGTCGGTACGGTTCAGGATCCAGACCGGCTTGCCGCGCCACGGCACGGTGACCATCTCGCCGGGCTTCAGGCCGCTGATGTCGACCTCGACCGGAGCGCCGGCCGCTTTCGCTTTCGCGGACGGCGCAAGCGACGCCGCGAAAGGTATGACGGTGGCTACGCCTCCCACGCCACCTGCTACGGATGTCGCAATCAGCCAGGTACGGCGGCCGCTGTCGACGCGTTTTTCTTCCTTGTCTCGCATCACACGCCCCACTTCTGAGTTGGATTTTCCGTCACGACTTTTCATTCCGCCGCTAGTTTGCGCGAATGGAGTCGCCATTTACAAGGCCCGGAGATGAAAATCCCTTCGAAGTAGTTGATAGTCAAGGGTTTTCCCCCACTATCGGAGCGATTAAATCATTTCACTTTTAAGCGTCCGCTACATTGCGGAATTTCGATGCGCCGCCGCAAATCCGTCGTTCAGACCGGATTATGAATATCGATAAAAAGGTGTTCGATATCGAATTCTTCGGACAAGTGGGCGCCAAGCGCCTGGATTCCGTAGCGTTCGGTCGCATGGTGCCCCGCCGCAACGAACGCGACGCCGCTCTCGGCCGACGCGTGCGTGACGGATTCCGACACTTCGCCGGTCAGGAACACGTCGGCGCCGGCGTCGATCGCGGCATCGAAATAGCTCTGCGCGGCGCCCGTGCACCATGCGATGCGGCGCAGCTGCATCTCCGGATCGCCGAGCACGAGCGGCGTGCGGCCGAGCGTGCGCTCGACCTTCGCGACGAAGTGCTCGAGCGTGACGGGCATCGGCAGCGTGGCCATCCAGCCAAGATCGCCGTCGCCGAAACGCTGCTCGCCGATCAACCCGAGCTTCTCGCCGAGTTGCGCGTTGTTGCCGAACTCGGGATGCGCGTCGAGCGGCAGGTGGAACGCGAACAGGTTCAGGTCGTTCGCGAGCAGCAGCTTCAGGCGCCGGTACTTGCGGCCCGTGATCTGTGGCGCCTCGTTGCGCCAGAAATAGCCGTGATGGACGAGCACCGCATCCGCCCCCCATTCGAGCGCGGCCTCGAGGAACGCGACCGACGCCGTCACGCCGGTGGCGATCTTCTCGATCTTGCGACGCCCCTCGACCTGAAGGCCATTCGGGCAATAGTCCTTGAAGCGCGCGGTTTCAAGGGTATTGTTCAAGTACAATTCGAGTTCGATCCGATCCATATAAACCTCTAATCCATTCAGATGCTTAGACGCTTCTGGCTGTTCTTCGCGCAGGCGGTGACCGTGCTGCTCGCGCTGATGTTCATCGTCGTGACGCTCAAGCCGCAATGGCTGCAACGGCAAGGACAGCTCGGCAAGCAGCTCGCCACGCCGATCGTCGCGCTGCGGGAAGTCGCGCCGGGCATCGGCGGTGCACCGGCGACCACGTCGTACGCGGAGGCCGCGCAAAAGGCGATGCCCGCCGTCGTCAACGTCTTCTCCAGCAAGGATGGCTCGCTGCCGCCCGATCCGCGCGCGAAGGATCCGCTGTTCCGCTACTTCTTCGGCGACCGCAACGCCCGCAAGCAGCAGGACGAACCGGCCGCCAACCTCGGCTCCGGCGTTATCGTGAGCCCTGAAGGTTACATTCTAACGAACCAGCACGTCGTGGACGGCGCCGACCAGATCGAAGTCGCGCTCGCCGACGGCCGCACCGGCACCGCGAAGGTGATCGGCAGCGACCCCGAAACCGATCTCGCCGTGCTGAAGATCAACATGACGAACCTGCCGACGATCACGCTCGGCCGTTCCGACCAGTCGCGGGTCGGCGACGTCGTGCTCGCGATCGGCAACCCGTTCGGCGTCGGCCAGACGGTCACGATGGGGATCATCAGCGCGCTCGGCCGCAATCACCTCGGCATCAACACGTTCGAGAACTTCATCCAGACCGACGCGCCGATCAACCCCGGCAACTCGGGCGGCGCGCTGGTCGACGTGAACGGCAACCTGCTCGGCATCAACACGGCGATCTACTCGCGCTCGGGTGGCTCGCTCGGCATCGGTTTCGCGATCCCCGTGTCGACCGCGCGCACCGTGCTCGAAAGCATCATCACGACGGGCTCGGTCACGCGCGGCTGGATCGGCGTCGAGCCGCAGGACGTCACGCCGGAAATCGCCGAATCGTTCGGGCTTCAGCAGAAGTCGGGCGCGATCGTCGCGGGCGTGCTGCAGGGCGGCCCGGCCGACAAGGCCGGCATCAAGCCGGGCGACATCCTCGTGAGCGTGAACGGCGACGACATCACCGACACGACGAAGTTGCTGAACACCGTCGCGCAGATCAAGCCGGGCACGCCGACCAAGGTGCACGTCGTGCGCAAGGGCAAGGAGTTCGACGTGAGCGTGGTGATCGGCAAGCGCCCACCGCCGCCGAAACAGACGCTCGACGAACAGGACAGCGACAGCGAGTGACGTCCGGCGGGCGGCGTATCGACGCCGATTGCCGGTCAACGATGGAAATGCAAAAGGGCAGCCTGATCGGCTGCCCTTTTGCTTTGCTTCGACGATCCTTCGTCGCGGTGACGGAGCTGCGTTCGCCCCCGCCACCTGCACCGCCCGATCGCCCGTCCGGCTTCAACGTCGTCGAGGGGCCGCATCGACGGCGCCCCTCATGCCGGCCGCCGCGTGCCGCGTCTCATCAACTTGCGGCACCGTTCTCCGCCTCGGGTTCTTCCGTCGGCTTCGGCACGAAGAAGCGCGCGGCCAGCAGCCCGATCTCGAACAGCACGACGAGCGGCAGCGCGAGCATCAGCTGCGAGAACACGTCCGGCGGCGTGACGACCGCCGCGACGACGAACGCGCCGACAATCACGTACGGCCGCATCTCCTTCAGCTTCTTCAGCGTCAGCACGCCCATTCGGACGAGCAGCACGACGACGATCGGCACCTCGAACGTGACCCCGAACGCGATGAACATTCCGAGCACGAAGCTCAGGTAGTTGTCGATGTCGGTCGACATCTCCGCGCCGAGCGGCGCGTTGTAGTGCGCCATCACGCGGAAGATCGTCGGGAACACGAGGAAGTATGCGAACGCCATTCCGCACAGGAACAGGACGTAGCTGCTGCCGACGAGCGGCGCGACGAGCTTCTTCTCGTGCTGATACAGCCCCGGCGCGACGAACGCCCAGATCTGGTACAGCACGATCGGCAGCGCGATCACGAGCGCGACGAGCATCGTGACCTTCATCGGCACGAAGAACGAGCCGGTGACGTCGGTCACGATCATCCTGCCGCCCTTCGGCAGGTTTTCCATCAGCGGCCGCGCGAGCAGCCGGAAGATGTCGGGCGCCCAGTACACGAGCCCGAGGAACACGACGATCACGGCCAGCCCCGCGCGAATGATGCGATCGCGAAGCTCGACGAGATGGGAAATGAAGGTTTCTTCCGGGGCGTCGCCCGGATTCTGCTGCGGGTCGCTCACACCGGCCCTCGGTAGGATTGACGAGCGAGCATGCGCTCGACTCAGAAGAAGCGCGTCGGCCGGCGCAGGCTGGCCGGCTGATGGCGCGCGACACGCGCGGCGCCCGACTGCACGTGCGTGCGGCGGGTCGTCGCGCGCTTGTACCAGACAGGCGTCGCCGCCTGTTTCACACGCCAGTTGCGACGCTTCGGCGCGAGCGCGGCCGTGCTGCCGCGCCACGACGGCGCCGCGGGCGTGTCGGAGCCGTACGTGCCGGCATCGACCGAGCCTTCGTTAAGGCCGCCGACCGCGGAGTTCCACGTGTCGTTCAGTTCCTTCTCGTGCTCGCGCAGGTTGTCGTGAATCGTCGTCTCGACATTGCGCGCGGCCGACTCGAAATCGGTCTTCATCGTCCGCAGCGCGTCGAGTTCGATTTCGCGCGAGACCTCGGCCTTCACGTCGTTGATGTACCGCTGCGCGCGGCCGAACAATGCGCCGGCCGTACGCGCGACGCGCGGCAGGCGCTCGGGGCCGAGCACCACGAGCGCGACGACGCCGATCAGCGCCATCTTCGAAAGGCCGAGATCCAGCATCGCGAATGCCTGTCAGCGTGCCGGCATTACGCCTTGTTCGAGTCGGAACGCGTCGTTTCCTTCGCGTTGACGTCGACCGAACCCGAGCGCGGCAGTTGCTGCGCATCCGCCGGTGTCTCGCCTTCCTTCATGCCGTCCTTGAAACCCTTCACGGCGCTGCCGAGGTCGTTGCCGATGTTGCGCAGCTTCTTCGTACCGAAAACCAGCGCGACGATCAGCAGCACGATCAGCCAGTGCCAAATGCTCAATCCACCCATGATGAAACCTCTCCTCAACCACGCCGCGTCGCGGCGCAAATCGCCGGCGGCACGCCGGCTTCGACTATCGATGCGGGGAAACGCCCCGCCACGTCAACCCATCCGCAACCACGGGCGCGGGCCGGCCAGGATATGCGCGTGCAGGTGGTAGACCTCCTGCCCGCCGCCGGGGCCCGTGTTGATCACCGTGCGAAACCCGGTCTCGCCCCCCGTGTACGCAACGCCGAGCTGGTCGGCCAGACGGGCGACCAGCAGCATCAGCCGGCCGAGCATCGGCGCATCGGCCTCGCTCGCCGCCGACAGCGTCGGCACGTGCCGGCGCGGAATCACGAGCACGTGCGTCTCGGCCGCCGGGCGGATGTCGCGGAACGCGACGAATTCGTCGTCCTCGTGCACCTTCGTGCTCGGGATCTCGCCCGCCGCGATCTTGCAGAACAGGCAATTCGGATCGTGACTCATGTTGCTCCTGCGAAACGCCCGCGCGCCGGTCAGAACCAGGCCTGCGGATCGAGCGTCTTGTTGTCGTTCAGGTACAGCCAACCTTTGATGATACGGTACAGCGTCCAAATCCATGTGACAAACATGACGACGAATCCCACCACCACGAACATCAGCGCGAAGCCGATCACGTAAGCGATCAGCGCGCGCCAGAACGTGCGGATCTGCCACTCGAAATGGTCGGCGTACGGCGTGCCGGCCACGTCGTCGCGCTTCACGTAGTTGATGATGATCGCGATGATCCCGGTGACGCCGCCCGTCAGCCAATGAATCGCGTAGAGGCCGTACAGCACGTGCGTCAGCGTGCGCAGACCTTTCAGTCGCTCGGCGTCCGCTGCGCCCGGCACCGACGGTGTCGGAAACTGGCTCGGCGTATCGGTCATGATGCTACCCCCGTTAGATGACAATTCTTACAGCTTACCGCACTGGCGTCGGCGCGGCAGGCCGCGCGTCGTCACCCGCCGTTTTCCTCGCGCTCGCGACGCTTGCGCAGCGCCTTTTCCTCGATGCCCGACAGCCCTTCGCGGCGCTCGAGTTCGGCGATCACGTCGGCCGGGCTCAGGTCGAAATGCGACAGCATCACGAGGCAGTGGAACCACAGGTCGGCCACCTCGCCGACCAGCGCCGTCGGCGCGCCGCCCTGGCGCACGTCCTTCGCGGCCAGCACGACTTCGGTCGCCTCTTCGCCGATCTTCTTCAACACCGCGTCGTCGCCCTTGTGGAACAGGCGCGATACGTACGATTGTTCGGGGTCGCCGCCCTTGCGGCTATCGATCACGGCCGCGAGGCGCAGCAGCGTGTCTTCGGTCGATTGCGTCATTTGTAGATGTGTTCGGGGTCTTTCAGCACCGGATCGACCGCGACCCAGTCGCCGCTGTCCACGGTGCCTTCGAATTTCTGGAAGAAGCACGAATGCCGGCCGGTGTGGCATGCGATGCCCGACACCTGCTCGACCTTCAGCAGCACGACGTCCTCGTCGCAGTCGAGCCGCACCTCGTGCACGTGCTGCACGTGGCCCGACTCCTCGCCCTTGAACCACAGGCGCTTGCGCGAACGCGAATAGTAGACCGCGCGCTGCGTCTCGATCGTCTTCGCCAGCGCCTCGCGGTTCATCCACGCGAACATCAGCACGTCGTTCGTCGATGCTTCCTGCGCGATCACCGGCACGAGGCCGTTGTCGTCCCAGCGGACCTTGTCGAGCCACGCGGGGGATTTCGTTTCCGTCGTCATCACAGCCTCACCGGAATGCCCTGGTCGGCCATGAAGCGCTTCGCCTCGCCGACCGTGTGCTCGCCGTAGTGGAAGATGCTCGCGGCCAGCACCGCGTCGGCGCGGCCGTCCTTGATGCCGTCCGCGAGGTCCTGCAGCGAGCCCACGCCGCCCGACGCGATCACCGGCACCGGCACCGCGTCCGACACGCCGCGCGTGAGCGCGAGGTCGAAGCCGGACTTCGTGCCGTCGCGGTCCATGCTCGTGAGCAGGATTTCGCCCGCGCCGAGCTCGGCCATCTTGCGCGCCCATTCGATCGCGTCGATGCCCGTGCCCTTGCGGCCGCCGTGCGTGAAGACTTCCCAGCGCGGCGCCTCGCCGTCGGCCGACACGCGCTTCGCGTCGATCGCGACGACGATGCACTGGGAGCCGTACTTGTCGGCCGCGTCGCGCACGAGCTGCGGGTTCGCGACCGCCGACGAATTCATGCTGACCTTGTCCGCGCCGGCGTTCAACAGGCGCCGAACGTCCTCGACGGCGCGCACGCCGCCGCCGACGGTCAGCGGAATGAAGACCTGCGACGCGACTGCCTCGATGATCGGCAGGATCAGGTCGCGCTGGTCGGAGGTCGCGGTGATGTCGAGGAACGTCAGTTCGTCGGCGCCCTGGTCGTCGTAGCGGCGGGCGATTTCGACGGGATCGCCGGCATCGCGCAGTTCGACGAAGTTGACGCCTTTGACGACACGCCCGGCGGTCACGTCCAGGCAGGGGATGATGCGTTTAGCTAGAGCCATGATGTTGCGCCAAATGCCGCGATGGGACGGCCGGTTACGGACGCCTCGCGCGAGGCGTCCGGTCGGGGCCGCCTGCTGGCGACCCCGGCGAACGGAACGACCGCGCTCAGGCGTCGTCGAGTTCGCCGTTCAGTTCGTCCGCGCGTTTTTGCGCGGCCGCGAAATCGAGATCGCCGGAGTAGATCGCACGTCCGCAGATCACGCCTTCGACGCCGTGTTCCTCCACTTCGCAGAGGTTCTCGATGTCGGTGAGGTTCGACAGGCCGCCGCTTGCGATCACCGGAATGCCGACCGCCTGGGCGAGCTTCACGGTTGCTTCGATGTTGATGCCCTGCAGCATCCCGTCGCGGCCGATGTCCGTGTAGACGATCGATTCGACGCCGTAGTCCTCGAACTTGCGCGCGAGATCGATCACCTCGTGGCCCGTCAGCTTGCTCCAGCCGTCGGTCGCGACCTTGCCGTCCTTCGCGTCCAGCCCGACGATGATGTTGCCCGCGAACGCGGTGCACGCGTCCTGCAGGAAGCCCGGGTCCTTCACGGCCGCGGTGCCGATGATCACGTAGGAGAGGCCGGCGTCGAGATACTTCTCGATCGTCTCGAGGCTGCGGATGCCGCCGCCGAGCTGCACGGGGATTTCGTCGCCGACTTCGTCGAGGATCGCTTCGATCGCTTCGAGATTCTTCGGCTTGCCGGCGAACGCGCCGTTCAGGTCGACCAGATGCAGCCGCCGGGCGCCGAGATCGACCCACTTGCGGGCCATCGCCGCCGGGTCCTCGGAGAAAATCGTGGCCTGGTCCATATCGCCCTGTTTGAGGCGCACACACTGACCGTCTTTGAGATCGATGGCCGGAATCAGCAACATAGCAATCGGGTGTCGTCGTGGAAAATGAAAAGAATCCGGCGCGTACCGGCCAAACCGGTGCCGCGCCGTCTCGCTAGTTTAGTACAACTCTTTCGGCGCATAGGGCCTGTTCCCGCCAATAGCGGGCTTGCGAACGGGCCTTTCCGGCCCGCCGACTGTGGCACGCACACGACGTTCACGGTTTCCAGTGTACGAAGTTGCGATACAGACGCAACCCGACCTCCGCGCTTTTCTCGGGGTGGAATTGGGTCGCGAAGAGGTTGTCCCGCGCGACCGCGGACGTAAACGGCGCGCCGTATGCCGTTTCGCCGACCGTGTGCGCCGGGTTGTCCGGGCGCACGTAATAGCTGTGCACGAAGTAGAAATACGCGTCGTCGGGCACGCCGTCCCACAGCGGGTGCGGCTGCGACTGGTGCACGCGGTTCCAGCCCATCTGCGGCACCTTGAAGCGCGAGCCGTCGTCCTGCAGCCGGCCGTCGAGCTCGAAGCGCACGACCTTGCCGGGCAACAGGCCCAGACCCTTCGTGTCGCCTTCCGCGCTCCAGTCGAACAGCATCTGCTCGCCGACGCACACGCCCAGCAGCGGCTTCGTGCGCGACGCCTCGATCACCGCTTCCTGCAGCCCCGATTCGCCGAGGCAGCGCATGCAGTCGGGCATCGCGCCCTGGCCGGGCAGCACGACGCGGTCGGCCGCGCGAATCGCGGCCGGCGTATCGACGATCGCCACGTCGGCGGCCGGTTCGGCCTTCTTGAGCGCCTGCGCGACCGAGCGCAGGTTGCCCATCCCATAATCCACAATCGCAATCGAAGTTTTCATCTCAGTGCAGGCAGTAGCGCCCTCAGTCCATTGACGATGAATTCCACCGCCAGCGCCGACAGCATCAAACCCATCAGCCGCGTGGCGATGTTGATGCCGGTGCGGCCGATCCAGTTCGCGATCGGCTCGGCAAGCCGCATCGCGAAGAAACACAGCAGAGCCAGGACCGCGCCGATCGCGACGAGCCCGGCTCGCTCATACCAGTGATGCGAGTTCGCCGCATAGATGATCACCGTGCTGATCGAGCCGGGGCCCGTGAGCAGCGGAATCGCCAGCGGCACGACCGCGATGTTGTCCTTCAGCTCGGCCTCGTGGCGCTCCTCCGGCGTCGATCGCGTGTTGCCGATCTGCGCGTTCAGCATGTTGATCGCCATCAGCAACATGATGATGCCGCCGCCCACTTCAAGGGAGCCGACCGAAATGCCGAAGAAATCGATGATCTGCTGCCCGAGCAGCGTCGTCACCGTCATCACGCAGAACACCGACACCGACGCGATCCGGATCGTGCGGCGCCGCTCGATGTCCGACTGCTGCGCCGTCAGGCTCAGGAAGAACGGCACCGCGCCGATCGGGTTGATCAGCGCCAGCAGCGAAATGAACGATTTGAGCAGATCCATCGCAAGCCGGCGCGCCGCGCCGAAGCCGTGAGGTTGTCGTTGGCGTCCTGTCGTTCGGAAGTTAGAGGCTGCCCTTCGTCGACGGAATCTGTCCCGCCGCGCGCTCGTCGAGCTCCACCGCCGCACGCAGCGCCCGGCCGAAGGCCTTGAACACCGTTTCGAGCTGGTGATGCGCGTTGATGCCGCGCAGGTTGTCGATGTGCAGCGTGACGCCCGCGTGGTTCACGAACCCGCGGAAGAATTCGATGGAGAGATCGACGTCGAACGTGCCGATCCGCGCACGCGTGAACGGCACGTGGAATTCAAGACCGGGCCGGCCCGAGAAGTCGATCACGACGCGCGACAGCGCCTCGTCGAGCGGCACGTACGAATGGCCGTAGCGGCGGATGCCCTTCTTGTCGCCGATCGCCTTCGCGACGGCCTGACCGAGCGTGATGCCGACATCCTCGACCGTGTGGTGGTCGTCGATATGGGTATCGCCATGCGCTTCGACCTCGAGATCGATCAGACCATGTCGCGCGATCTGGTCGAGCATATGGTCGAGAAACGGCACGCCGGTGGCCAGCTTCTGCCGGCCCGTCCCGTCGAGATCGAGCTTCACACGGATCTGCGTTTCGCTGGTATTGCGAACGACTTCCGCCACACGCATGGCAATTCCTTGATTGAGTCTGATGTAAATGGGGATTGATCGTCACGCGCCGCCGCGCCGTGGGCTCAACCGGGCAGTGCGAGTTTCAAAGCAGCCAGCAGGCGCGCGTTTTCGTCGGGAGAACCGACGGTCAGCCGCACGCATTCGGACAGCAACGGATGCATTTTACTCACGTTTTTGACCAGCACCCGCTCCGTGAGCAGCGCATCGAACACGGCGGCTGCGTCCGGCACGCGCACCAGCAGGAAATTGCCGGCGCTCGGGAACACCGTCGTGCCCGGCAGCGCGGCCACGGCCTGCGCGAGGCGCGTGCGTTCCGCACGCAGTTCGGCCGCCTGCGCGTCGAGCACGTCGAGGTGGTCGAGCAGGAAATCGGCGGTTGCCTGGGTCAGCACGTTGATGTTGTACGGCGGGCGCACCTTGTCGAACTCGGTCAGCCACGCCGGCAGCCCGGCGAGATAACCAAGGCGGATCCCCGCGAGGCCGAGCTTCGACACCGTGCGCATCACGACGACGTTGTCGAACTCGGCGGCGCGCGGCAGCCACGAGCGCTCCGCGAACGGCTGGTACGCCTCGTCGATCACGATCAGGCTGTGCGGCGCGGCCGCGATGATCCGCTCGACGTCGGCCTCGTCGTACAGCGTGCCGGTCGGGTTGTTCGGGTAAGCGAGATAGACGAGCGCGGGCCGGTGCTCGGCGATCGCCGCGATCATCGCGTCGGCGTCGAGCGTCAGGTCGGCCTTGAGCGGCACGCCGACGAATTCGAGCTGCGCGAACTTCGCCGACAACTCGTACATCACGAAACCCGGCACCGGTGCGAGCACCTTCGCGCCCGGTTTCGCACACGCCACCGACATCATGCTGATGATTTCGTCCGAGCCGTTGCCGAGCAGCACGTCGCATGCGGCCGGCACGCCCATCGCGCGGCGCAGCTTGTCGAGCAGCGCGCCCGGGCGCGGCGCCGGGTAGCGGTTCAGCGCGACCTGCGCGAGGCGTTCGCCGAGCGCCGTCGCGAGCGGTGCCGGCAGCGAATACGGGTTCTCCATCGCGTCGAGCTTCACGAAGCCGCTCGCGTCGGGCACCGGGTAGCTCGTCATCGCGAGCACGTCGCGGCGGATGATGTCTTGTGGCGTCGTCATGGTCTCAAGCCGGCGTGCGTCGCGTCGGCGTCAAATGGTCGGCAAGGCGGCGGCTGCCGCCCTGCGCCGGGCCTCCTCGTCGACCGGAACCGCTGCGTCGGCAGCGGCTCCGGCGCGCGTCATCCCTTCATCCGGAGCTCGGCGCTGCGCGCGTGCGCCTGCAGCCCTTCGCCGTATGCAAGCTCCGAGGCGATCTCGCCCAGCGTCTGCGCACCTTCGGCGCTGACTTCGATCAGGCTCGAACGCTTGATGAAGTCGTACACGCCGAGCGGCGACGAGAAGCGCGCGGTGCGCGACGTCGGCAGCACGTGATTCGGGCCCGCGCAGTAGTCGCCGAGGCTTTCGCTCGTGTAGCGGCCGAGGAAGATCGCGCCGGCGTGGCGGATTTGCTGGCCCCATTGCTGCGGCTCCAGCGCGGAAATCTCGAGGTGCTCCGGCGCGATGTCGTTCGCGATCCGGCACGCTTCGGCCATGTCGCGCACCTTGATCAGCGCGCCGCGGCCTTCCAGCGACGCGCGGATCACGTCCTGGCGCGGCATCGTCGGCAGCAGCTCGTCGATCGCCTTCTCGACGCGCTCGAGGAACGCGGCGTCCGGGCACAGCAGGATCGACTGCGCGAGCTCGTCGTGTTCGGCCTGCGAGAACAGGTCCATCGCGACCCAGCTCGGATCGGTCGTGCCGTCGCACAGCACGAGGATTTCCGACGGGCCGGCGATCATGTCGATGCCGACCGTGCCGAACACGCGGCGCTTCGCCGACGCGACGTATGCATTGCCCGGCCCGCAGATCTTGTCGACCGGCGGCACCGTCGCCGTACCGTATGCGAGCGCGCCGACCGCCTGCGCGCCGCCGATCGTGAACACGCGATCGACGCCGCCGAGCAGCGCCGCGGCGAGCACGAGGTCGTTCTTCACGCCGTCCGGGGTCGGCACGACCATCACGATCTCGCCGACGCCCGCGACGCGCGCGGGAATCGCGTTCATCAGCACCGACGACGGATACGCGGCCTTGCCGCCCGGCACATACAGGCCGACGCGGTCGAGCGGCGTGATCTTCTGGCCGAGCACCGTGCCGTCGCTTTCCGTGTACTGCCAGCTATGGGTGCCGCACTCGATCTTCTGTTTCTCGTGGTACGCACGCACGCGCGCGGCAGCGGCTTCCAGCGCCGCGCGCGCCTTCGGCGCGAGGCCGTCGAGCGCCGTCTGCAGCGCGTCCTGCGGCAGTTCGAGCGCGGCGACGCTGCTGGCGTCCAGCCGGTCGAAGCGGTTCGTGTACTCGAGCACCGCGGCGTCGCCGCGCGACTTCACATCGGCGAGAATTTTCGCGACCGACTGCTCGATCGCTTCGTCCTCGCTCGCCTCGAACGCGAGCACCGCACGCAGCGCGGCGTCGAAGCCGTCGCTCGTCGAATCGAGTTTGCGGATGGTGATGGCCATGGGAATTCCGTTACGGTGATGCGCTCAATTGCCATTCTGCGACGCGCGTTCGAACGCGTCGAGAATCGGCTTGAGCGCCGCGCGCTTCAACTTCAGCGCAGCCTGGTTCACGACGAGGCGCGACGAGATCGCCATGATCTCCTCGACCTCGACCAGATTGTTCGCCTTCAGCGTGCCGCCCGAGCTGACGAGGTCGACGATCGCGTCGGCCAGCCCGACCAGCGGCGCCAGTTCCATCGAGCCGTACAGCTTGATCAGGTCGACGTGCACGCCTTTCGCGGCGAAATGCTCGCGTGCCGTTTCGACGTATTTGGTCGCGACCCGCAGGCGCGCGCCCTGGCGCACCGCGTTCGCATAGTCGAAACCGGCCGGCACCGCCACCGACATCCGGCAGCGCGCAATGTTCAGGTCAATCGGCTGGTACAGGCCCGAGCCGCCGTGCTCGACCAGCACGTCCTTGCCGGCCACGCCGAAATCGGCCGCGCCGTATTCGACGTAGGTCGGCACGTCGCTCGCGCGCACGATGATCACGCGCAGGTTCGGATCGGTCGTCGGCAGGATCAGCTTGCGCGACGTTTCCGGATCCTCGGCCACCTGCACGCCGGCGGCCGCCAGCAGCGGCAGGGTTTCCTCGAAAATCCGGCCCTTCGACAGGGCGAGGGTCAGCGGCGCGGTCATGCTTGGCTCCCGGAGAGGCGGCGCACGTTCGCGCCGACGGCGGTCAGTTTGGTTTCCATGCGGTCGTAGCCGCGGTCCAGGTGATAGATGCGGTCGACGAGCGTTTCGCCTTCGGCGCGCAGCCCGGCGATCACGAGGCTCGCCGACGCGCGCAGGTCGGTCGCCATCACGTTCGCGCCGGACAGCTTGTCGACGCCGGTCACGAGCGCCGTGTTGCCGTCGATCGTGATGTTCGCGCCGAGCCGGTTCAGCTCCTGCACGTGCATGAAACGGTTCTCGAAAATGGTCTCGACGACCTGCGCGGTGCCCGTCGCGACCGAATTGAGGGCCATGAACTGCGCCTGCATGTCGGTCGGAAACGCCGGGTATTCCGACGTGCGGATCGTCACCGCCGACGGGCGGCGGTCCATCTTCACGCGCAGCCAGCTGTCGCCTTCCTCGATCGACACACCGGCCTCGCGCAGCTTGTCGATCACCGCGTCGAGGATGTGCGGGCGCACGCCCGTCAGCATCACGTCGCCGCCCGCCGCCGCGACCGCGCACAGGAACGTGCCGGCCTCGATGCGGTCGGGAATCACCGAATGGCGTGCGCCATGCAGCCGCTCGACGCCCTGGATCACGAGGCGGTCGGTGCCGATGCCGTCGATTTTCGCGCCCATCGCGACCAGCAGGTGCGCGAGATCGCTCACTTCCGGCTCGCGCGCCGCGTTCTCGATCACCGTCTCGCCATCGGCCAGCGTCGCGGCCATCAGCAGGTTTTCCGTGCCCGTCACCGTGATCATGTCGGTCACGATGCGCGCGCCCTTCAGGCGCTTCGCGCGCGCCTCGATGAAGCCGTGCTCGATGCTGATCTCGGCGCCCATCGCCTGCAGGCCCTTGATGTGCTGGTCGACCGGCCGCGCGCCGATCGCGCAGCCGCCCGGCAGCGACACCTTCGCCTCGCCGAAGCGCGCGAGCAGCGGCCCGAGCACGAGGATCGACGCGCGCATCGTCTTGACGAGCTCGTACGGCGCGACGAGGTTGTCGACGCGCGACGCGTCGAGCTGCACGCGGCAGCCGTCCGTCTCGCTCTTCACGCCCATCTGGTTCAGCACCTTCAGCGTGGTGCGCACGTCCTTCAGGTTCGGCACGTTGTCGAGTTCGACCGGCTCGGCGCTGAGCAGCCCCGCGCACAGGATCGGCAGCGCGGCGTTCTTCGCGCCCGACACGACGATCTCGCCCGACAACCGGCGACCGCCTTCGATCACCAGCTTGTCCATCCCAAGTCCCTGCGATTCCCCGTTGGCGGCCGGGTGTGCCGTGGCGACGCTCTGGACGGCGTCGCGCTCGTTGACGGTGACTTGCACTCAGTGGTTCCGGTTATGCGTTCTGCCATTCGGCGGGCGTCAGCGTCTTCATGCTGAGCGCGTGAATTTCCTGCTTCATGCGATCGCCGAGCGCCGCATAAACGAGCTGGTGCCGCTGGATCGGCCGCTTGCCTTCGAAGGCCGCCGACACGATCGTCGCGAAGAAATGCTGGCCGTCGCCTTCGACTTCCAGATGAGTGCAGGCGAGACCGCCGGCGATGTATTGCTTGACCTGTTCGGGAGTCGGCAACATGAGGGGCTCCTGTCGGCGCGCGCCGCCCGTGGCGGCCGCCGCCGTCGATATCAATGACGCAGTTTGTAGCCGGTCGCGAGCAGCCGCATCGCGAACATCGCGAGCAGCACGAAGAAACCGGTGACGATCGCGAGGCTCGTGAGCGGGTTGATGTCGGACGCGCCGAAGAACCCGTAACGGAAGCCGTCGATCATGTAGAAAAACGGGTTGAGACGCGAGATCTCGCGCCACACGGGCGGCAGCGAATGCGTCGAATAGAACACGCCGGACAGGAACGTCAGCGGCATGATCAGGAAGTTCTGGAACGCGGCGAGCTGGTCGAACTTCTCGGCCCAGATGCCGGCGATCAGCCCGAGCGTGCCGAGGATCGCCGAGCCGAGCAGCGCGAACGCGATGATGAACAACGGCGCCGCGAAATGCATCGGGATAAACCAGATCGTCACGACGAACACGCCCGTGCCGACCGCGAGCCCGCGCACGACGGACGCAAGGACGTACGCGCCGAAGATGTCCCTGTAAGACAACGGCGGCAGCAGCACGAACACGAGGTTGCCGGTGATCTTCGACTGGATCAGCGACGACGAGCTGTTCGCGAACGCGTTCTGCAGCACGCTCATCATCACGAGGCCCGGCACGAGAAAACTCACGTACTCGACGCCCGGATACACCTCGACGCGGCCCGACAGCGCATGGCCGAAGATCGTCAGGTACAGCAGCGCCGTCACGATCGGCGCGCACACCGTCTGGAACGACACTTTCCAGAAGCGCAGGAGTTCCTTGTAGAACAGCGTTTGAAAACCGCTCATGCCAGACCCTCGATGACCTCGGCCCCGTTCATCACCTGGACGAACACATCCTCGAGGTCGGCCTTGCGGACCTCGATCTCGTCGAACGTGCAGCCGGCCGCGCGACACTGCGCGAGGATGCGCTCGACATCGTCGTAGCTCGTGAGACGCAGCAGATGCTCGCCCGGCGCGCGCGCGGCCGGATCGGTCTCCAGCCCGCGCAGCTCGGCGGGCAGCGCGCCGGTCGAGAACCGCAGGTACAGCTGCAGGCCCGCGAAGCGGCGCAGCAGCGCGTCGGTGCGATCGAGCGCGACGACTTCACCGCGACGCAGCATCGCGATGCGGTCGCACAGCGACTCGGCTTCTTCCAGGTAATGGGTGGTCAGGACGATCGTGTGGCCCTCGCGGTTCAGCCGCGAGATGAACTGCCACAGCGTCTGGCGCAGTTCGACGTCGACGCCGGCGGTCGGCTCGTCGAGCACGATCACGGGCGGCCGGTGCACGAGCGCCTGCGCGACCAGCACGCGGCGCTTCATCCCGCCCGACAGCGCGCGCATGTTCGCGTCGGCCTTCTCGGTGAGGTCGAGATTGGCCATCACTTCGTCGATCCAGTCGTCGTTGTGGCGCAGCCCGAAATAGCCGGACTGGATCCGCAGCGTTTCGCGGACGGTGAAGAACGGGTCGAACACGAGTTCCTGCGGCACGACGCCGAGCGCGCGGCGCGCATCGCGGAAGTCCTTGACGACGTCGTGGCCGCGCACCGAGATACTGCCTTCATCGGCCCGGGCAAGCCCGGCGAGGATACTGATGAGCGTGGTCTTGCCTGCGCCGTTCGGGCCGAGCAGACCGAAAAACTCGCCTTCCTCGACCGACAGGCTGACGCCCTTGAGCGCCTGAAGCGATTTGTAGCGCTTCTTGACGTGACGGATTTCTATGGCTGACATGACTGTGCGCGGCGCAAGGGCCGCGACGCCTATTCTGTGCTTGCTGCGAAAGAAAATGGGGGCGGACGCCGATTGGCTGCCCCGCAAAACGCTTGATTATAGGGCAAACCGACTGGTGGGGCCGGCGCAGGCGGCGCGCGGACTGAAGCGTGCGCGCGCCGGCTGGCGCGGCAGGCTTCGGTCGGACAGGGTCAATGTCGCCCGGTGCCGTCGATGAGCGCGTCGACGCCGTAGGCGCGCGCGAGGCTGGCGAGCTTCTGCGGGAGATTGAGGAGGTCGAGGGTCGCGCCGCGCGCTTTGGCGGCACGTTGCCATGCGAGCAGCACGGCGAGCGCGGACGAGTCGAACTGCGTCAGCGCCGCGCAATCGACGGCGGTCGCGCCGGCGCCGATGCGCGCAAGACCGTCCGCGAGCGCGGACTTCGCGCTCGCAACGGTCAGCGATGAGCCTGCTTTGAAGGCGCTCACGACGCCTGCTTGCCGGCGGCAAGTTGCTGGTTGCGCTGCGTCAGGAACTGGATCAGGCCGTCCACGCCGCTTTGCTGGATCTTCTCGTTGAACTGCTGCTGGTACGTCTGGATCAGCCACGCGCCGAGCACGTTCAGGTCATACACCTTCCAGCCATTCGCCGACTTGTACAGGCGATAGTCGATCTGTACCGGCTGACCGTTGTTCATCGCGACCGTCTTCACGACCACGTCGGTGTCGGCCGGATCGGCGCGGAACGGCGGGTACTGGATCTGCTGGTCCGGCTTCAACTGCGCGAGCGCGCCCGAATACGTGCGGATCAGCAGCAGCTTGAACTGCTCCTGAACCTGTTGCTGCTGCTCGGCCGACGCCGTGCGCCAGTTGCGACCCATCGCGAGCTGCGTGGTGCGGCGGAAATCGGTGTACGGCAGGATGTCCTTGTTGACGATCGTAATGATGCGGTTGGTATCGCCCTGCTTGATCGTCTGCTGCTTGACCTCGTCGAGGACCTGCTGCGTCGCCGTCTTGATCAGCGCCTGCGGGTTCGACTGGTCGACTTGCGCGTGAGCTGCGCTGCCGAACGAGAACAGCGCCGCGAAAACGGGGATCAGGAACAGTTTTTTCATCATAGTGACCTGCATGAAGAGTCGATGCGTAGGTTGGAGCCGGTAGCTTACGCGCAAGTTCGCGTGCGCCACCGACTCAATCGTTTCCGGCTGTAACGAATGTAAATGGGTCAGTGCAGCTTGATGCTCGGGAAACGGATCCCGCCCGGAGCGGGCGGCGTCATCTGCATTGCCGGCACGTTCGTCGCGCTGGCCGGGTTCGGTGCTTCGGCACTGCCCGACGCCGGTGCGGCGACGGCCGCGCCCGATGCGCCGGCCGGCGCCGTCGCGCCGCCGACCGCGGCCGCACCCGCCGTTCCCGCCGCGCCGGCTGCCGCCGGTGCCGCGCCGTCGTCCGGCAGGTCGTACTTCGGCAGCGCGTCGTTGCTCGACGCCGTCGAGGCCTCGCCGCGCGCGTTGTCGATCAGCATCTGGCGGCGCTGCAGGTACGCGTTGCGCACGAACGAATACTTGTCGAGCGCCGCGGCATCCAGCACGTCGCCCGCGCCGAGCAGGTTCGCACGCGTGTTGACGAGGTTCACGCCGAACAGGCCCCAGCTCAGGCTGTCCGGCTTCACGTAGGTGAGCGGATTGCCCACGTAGTCGACGCCGAGGCCTGCCGTGTCGCGCAGCGTGCTCGGACCGAGCAGCGGCAGCACGAGATACGGGCCCGACGGCATGCCGTAGCGGCCCATCGTGATCCCGAAGTCGGCCGTGTGCTTCGGCAGTTTCGCGATCGTCGCGACGTCGAACAGGCCGCCGACGCCGAACACCGTGTTGATCACGACGCGCATGATGTCGCCGACGCCGTCCGCGATTCGCAGCTGCACGATGTTGTTCGCGGCGATGTAGACATCGCCGATGTTCGAGAAGAAGTTCGTCACGCTGTCGCGCACCGGCTGCGGCACCACGTACTGGTAGCCCTTCGCGACCGGTTTCAGCGCGTACGTGTCGACCGTGTCGTTGAACTTGTACATCGACCGGTTGAAGCCTTCGAGCGGATCGCCCTTGGTCGGCGTCTGCACGGTCGCGCAACCGCTCAACGCGGCGACTGCCGCCACCGCGAGCGCGGCGTGCCTGATGCGGATCGTCTGCATGGTCATTACCCTCTTGTCTTTCTCTCGTGTGGTTATTGGGCGGTCGAACCGGACACCGCGGAGGCCGGCACCGCGACCGGCGCGGGTGCGGCCGGCGCGGCCGCAGCCCCCGATGCCGGCTTCGCGCCACCCGCGTCGGCTGCCTTGCTGTACAGGAACTGGCCGATCAGGTTCTCGAGCACGATCGCCGACTGCGTCATCGTGATCGTATCGCCCGCCTTCAGCATTTCGGTGTCGCCGCCCGGATCGAGGCCGATGTACTGCTCGCCGAGCAGGCCCGACGTCAGGATCTTCGCCGACGAATCCTTCGGGAACGGATACTGGCCGTCGATATCGATCGTCACCAGCGCCTGGTAGGTGTTGGTGTCGAAGGCGATCGACTTCACGCGGCCGACCACGACGCCCGAGCTCTTCACGGCGGCGCGCGGCTTCAGCCCGCCGATGTTGTCGAATTTCATCCTCACCGAGTAGGTCGGCTGAAACGACAGCGAGCTCATGTTGCCGACCTTGAGCGCCAGGAACAGCACCGCAAGGAAGCCCACCACCACGAACAGGCCGACCCAGAAGTCGAGAGCAGTCTTTTTCATCGTCATCCCAAAATTTGGCTTGGCTGAGGCTTAGCTGAACATCAGCGCGGTCAGCAGGAAATCGAGGCCGAGTACGGCGAGCGACGCGAACACGACCGTCTTGGTCGTCGCGCGCGACACGCCCTCGGGCGTGGGCTTCGCTTCATACCCCTGAAACAGTGCAATGAAGGTCACGGCGAACCCGAACACGATGCTCTTGATCACGCCGTTGCCGACGTCGGCCCACACCTCGACCCCGCCCTGCATCTGTGACCAGAACGCGCCCGGATCGACGCCGATCAGCACGACCCCGACGAAATAACCGCCGAGCACGCCGACCGCGTTGAAGATCGCGGTGAGCAGCGGCATCGCGATGATGCCGGCCCACAGGCGCGGTGCGATCACCGTCTTGAGCGGATCGACGGCCATCATCTCGAGTGCGGTGAGCTGCTCGCCGGCCTTCATCAGGCCGATCTCGGCCGTGAGCGACGTGCCCGCGCGGCCCGCGAACAGCAGCGCGGTCACGACCGGGCCGAGCTCGCGCACCAGCGACAGCGCGACCAGCAGGCCGAGCGCCTGCTCGGACCCGTAGCGATTCAGCGTGTAATAGCCCTGCAGGCCGAGCACGAAGCCGACGAACAGGCCCGACACGGCAATGATCACGAACGAATAGTTGCCGAGGAAGTGGATCTGCTTCGTGACCAGCCGCGGCCGGCGCAGCAGCGGGAAGAATTCCAGCACGAGGCGCACGAACAGCCGCGTGCCATAGCCCGCGCGCTCGAGGCCGCCGATGACGTAACGTCCGATCGCGCTGATCATGCGCGCCCTCCGCCGAGCCCGAAATCCGCGGCCAGGGGCGGGCTCGTGTAATGAAATTTGAACGGGCCGTCCGGCGCGCCGTCGATGAACTGGCGCACGCTCGGGTCGGTCGACGCGCGCAGCTCGTCGGGCGTGCCCTGCGCGAGCACGCCGCCATTGGCCAGAAAATACACGTAGTCGGCGATCGCGAACGATTCCGGCACGTCGTGCGTGACGAGGATCGACGTTGCGCCGAGCGCCTCGTTCAGCGTGCGGATCAGGTTCGCCGTGATGCCGAGCGAGATCGGATCGAGGCCCGCGAACGGTTCGTCGTACATGATGAGCTGGGGGTCGAGCGCAATCGCGCGCGCGAGCGCGATGCGGCGCGCCATCCCGCCGGACACCTCGGACGGCATCAGGTCGCGCGCGCCGCGCAGGCCGACCGCATTGAGCTTCATCAGCACCAGGTCGCGGATCAGGTCTTCGGGCAGGTCGGTGTGTTCGCGCAGCGCGAACGCGACGTTCTCGAACACCGACATGTCGGTGAACAGCGCGCCGAACTGGAACAGCATGCCCATCTTGCGGCGCAGCGCGTACAGGCCGTCGCGCGTCTGCGCGCCGACGTCGGCGCCGTCGAACAGCACCTGGCCGCGGCGTGCGCGCACCAGGCCGCCGATCAGGCGCAGCACGGTCGTCTTGCCGCAACCCGACCCGCCCATGACGGCGACGACCTGGCCGCGCCCGAAGCGCATGTTCAGGTTCGACAGGACGAGGCGGTCGCCGTAGCCAAAGTCGACGTCGCGAAGTTCCAGCAGTGTCTCGGTAGGAGTGGGGCTCACGGAGCTGACAGTCCTTTTACGCAGAACGCCGAATTATAGGGCCTGCATTGGAATGATGTCGTGACGCCGTTCCGAGCCCTGCGGTCAATGATTGTCAAATTGTCGGGCAAAACATTGCTGCAACGCAACAATCGCCGCCCGATAATCGTCTGCGCCCGTGACCGCGCTGACCACCGCGACGCTGCCGACGCCCGTCGCCAGCACGTCCGGCAACGCGTCGAGCCCCACGCCGCCGATCGCGACGAGCGGCGCCCGCGCGCCCGCGAAGCGCGCATAGCGGGCAATCCGCGCGAGGCCTTGCGGCGGCGCCGCGACGGCCTTGGTCGCGGTCGCGTACACGGGGCCGAGCGCCAGATAGCTCGGGTGCTCGTGCAACGCGCGCAACATCTCGTAATAACCGTGACTCGACAGCCCGAGCCGCAGGCCGGCGCGCGCGATTGAGGCCAGATCGGCCGTTTCCAGGTCCTCCTGACCCAGATG
Source organism: Burkholderia sp. RF4-BP95 (assembly GCF_001521985.1). Taxonomy (NCBI): domain Bacteria; kingdom Pseudomonadati; phylum Pseudomonadota; class Betaproteobacteria; order Burkholderiales; family Burkholderiaceae; genus Burkholderia; species Burkholderia sp. RF4-BP95. The sequence continues at coordinate 129,552 of NZ_LOSX01000080.1, forward strand.
TACGCCGTACGCGCCCTCTTCTATCGCGATCTGCCAGTGATCGTTGATGAACACGCGCGCATCGGGATAACGGCGCCCCGCCGCGACCGCCCGTGCGACTTCCCGGCGCAACGCGTCCGGATCCGCGCCTTTCACGCGCAGTTGCACGGTTCGCACGCCGCACTCGAGCACGCGTTCGACCCATTCGGCGTCGGGGACGACCGGATAAAGGCCAAGTTGCGCGGGGCACGGCGGGAATGCGGGCTCGGGTGCCGAGGCCAGGCCGGCGACGCGCGGGAACCGCGCGGCATCGACCGGCCACGCATCGGCCCCGCGCGCTTCGTCGCCGTCGCGCCACGCGAGCGCGAGCACCAGCGCGTCGATCGGCGCGAAGCCGCAATCGAGGAACGCCGCGAGCGCCGCGATCCAGTCGTCGGCGAGCGGATGCGCGGCTTCCAGCGCGTGGCGCACGCCCGCGGCATGCAGCACCGCGCCGTGTTCGTCGAACTCGATCGCGGCCGCGTCCGGCGACGCGGGGCGCGACGCAGCCGACGCGCGCGCCTGCGCGGCACGATCGCCGGCCGACACGATCAGCACGTCGCCGTCGGCCGGCACGTCGGGCGCCGCGACGCACAGCCGCCACGGCGTCGTGCCGGTCGGCCAGTCGCCCAGGCGGGCGCGAATCCGCTCGGCCGCTTCGGCCAGCTCGTCGGCCGGCGGCCAGAATGCATCGGCGAAGCGCACGCTCATGCGCCGCCCCCGTCCTGGTGCCAGAACGGCATCCCGACGACCGGCGTGCTCGCGTGCGCGGTCTCGCGCGCATCCATCGGCCCGGCGAGATAGGCCGCCCGGCCGGCCTCGACGCCTTGCGCGAACGCACGCGCCATGATTTCCGGATGCGTGGCCTGCGACACGGCCGTGTTCAGCAGCACGCCGTCGAAGCCCCACTCCATCACCTGGCATGCGTGCGACGGCACGCCGAGCCCGGCGTCGACGATCAGCGGCACGTCCGGCAGCCGCTCGCGCAGCACGCGCAGCCCGTACGGATTCACGACGCCCTTGCCGGTGCCGATCGGCGCGCCCCACGGCATCAGCGCCTCGCAGCCGACGTCGAGCAGACGCCGGCCGATCACGAGATCCTCGGTGCAATACGGCAGCACCTTGAAGCCGTCCTTGACCAGTTGCGCGGCCGCCTCGATCAGCCCGACCGGATCGGGCTGCAGCGTGTAGTCGTCGCCGATCAGCTCGAGCTTGATCCAGTCGGTATCGAAGACCTCGCGCGCCATGTGCGCGGTCGTCACCGCTTCGGCGACAGTCTGGCAGCCCGCCGTGTTCGGCAACAGCGGCACCGCGTGACGCTTGAGCAGATCGAAGAAGCCGGCCTCGGCGGTGCCGCCGGTCATCTGGCGGCGCAGCGCGACCGTCACCATCCCGGGGCGCGACGCGGCAATCGAATCGGACAGCGACTGCAGCGACGGGTAGCGCGACGTGCCGAGCAGCACGCGGCTTGCGAAGGTTTCGCCGTACAGCGTCAGCGCGTCGGCGGAAGTGAGGGACGTCATGTCGTTTTCCTGGAAGAGCGGAGGGCGAACCGGCGGCGCTCAGCCGCCCGCGACGGGGTGCACCACGTCGAGCTTGTCGCCCGTCGCGAGCGCGCGCGCCGCATGCTGCGTGCGCGCGACGAAATTGCCGTTCAGCGCGACCGCGTACGGCGGACGCGCGCCGTACGCGGCGAGCGCGTCGGCCACCGTCGCGCCGTCGGGCAGCGTCAGCGTCTGTTGGTTGATCTGGATATCCATGAGGCTTGATCGAATTCGGTCGGCGGCGCGCGTCAGGCCGGCTGGCGCGCGTCGTCGCGGTGATGAAGGAGCGTCTGCCAGCGCGCGGCATCGCGCCACGCGGCGAACGCGTCGGCATCGGCGAATGCGCCGCCGAGCGCGGCTTGCGCCAACGCGACCGCCGCGTGCGCGACTTCCGGCGCGATCATGAAGCCGTGCCGGTACAGGCCGTTGACGGCCAGCGTCGTCGCGCCGTCCCAGATCACCGCCGGGCGGTGATCGGGCAACGTCGGGCGGCATTGCGCGTTCAGTTCGAGGATGCGCGCCTCGCCGAACGCCGGGTGCACGGAAAACGCCGCGCTCAGCAGTTCGAGCGCCGAGCGCACGCTGACGGGCGACATGTCCTCGCCCTCCACTTCGGTCGCGCCGATCACGTACAGGTCGTCCTGTTTCGGCGCGATGTACAACGGATAGCGCGGATGCAGCAGCCGCACGGGCCGCGTGAGCCCGATGCCCGGCGCGTGCACGCGCGCGACTTCGCCGCGGATGCCGCGCAGCGCGGGCAGCGCGGATTTCGCGCCGAGCCCGCGGCAATCGATCGTGAAATGCGCGTCGGGCCGGTTCGCGTCGTCGATCGTCGCGTGCCAGTGCAGCTCGACGCCGCGTTGCGCGAGGCCCGCCGCGAGTGCGCGCAGCGCCTGCCGGTTGTCGAGCTGCCCCTCGCGCGGCAGCATCAGGCCGCGCGCGAAGCGCCCCGCGAGCGCGGGCTCGGCCGCGTCGACCTGCGCGCCGGCCAGCGCGACGAAGCCACCGTCGAACAGCTCGGCCGGCGCGTTCGCGCGCACGCGCCGCTCGAACAGCGGCGCCTCGGCGCGATCCGCCTGATGCCAGACGACGAGCGTGCCGTGCTGCTGGAAGAACACCGGTTCGGGCAGTTCCGGGAGCCATTGCGGCCAGCGCGCGAGCGATGCCGCGCCGAGCTCGGTGATCAGCAGTTCGGCGCTCGCCGCCTCGGCGAGCGGCGCGAGCATCGCGGCCGCGACCCACGCGGCCGACTGCTCGCCGTCCGGGCCGCCGCGCTCGTACAGCGCGACGCGATGCCCGTCGCCCGCAAGCCGCCACGCGATCAGACGGCCGACGAGGCCGCCGCCGAGTACCGCGAAATCGGGCCGGGAAGCGTGGAGGTTCATCACGCGGCCTCCTCGCGAACCGCGCGGGCGCGTGCGACGAACGTCGACGCGCGCGCACCGTCCCGTGCGGACGCACGCGACAGCGGATCGGGAACAGCGCAAAAGACTGAAGATTGAGCGGTCATCATTCCTTCCGTAACGCGCAACGCGCGTACCCAAAAGGACGAAACCGGCAGCAAAGGCCGGCCGGGCGGGACTCGGGCGCTGACCATGTGGGATGGCAGCCAGCGCGGCCCGGCGGGATCAGAAACTTCCCTCGCCGGTATTACCCGGATCGGGTGCGAAGGGTCTTTCTCAGCCTCGCCGCGTCGCCCGGAACTGTCCGTCGGCCGCGCTCGAAGCACCCCTGTTTCGTCGTCGGCCATTAGACCATAAAAGCGGAAAGCGCCGCAAACTGTCCCCCTTGCGGCAAATTCGCCGTCGCGTCGCGCCGCTCTGGCACAATGCCCGCAGGCCGGCCGCGCGAGCGGCCGGTTGCCGCGTCACCGCCGGCCTTAAGTGCCGTTTAAGACGCGCGGGTCACCATCCGGACGCCCGCCGTCAGTCGGCACTCCGTCCCGGCATACCGTATCGCGGCGCGCGTCCGGCTCCGCCCGGCACGCGCGCCGGCTACTCATCAGGAAGCACATGACCCAATCGATCGATCCCGTCCGCTCCGCCTCCGACGCGCCGCAGGACGAGCGCCCGGTATCCGCGTGGAGCCTCATCAAGCCCTACTGGGTGTCGTCCGAATGGAAAATCGCGTGGGGGCTGCTGGTCACGATCATCGCGATCAACCTCTGCGTGGTCTGGATCAACGTCAAGCTGAACAAGTGGAACGTGGGGTTCTACAACGCGCTGCAGTCGAAGAACGTTCAAGACTTCCCCGGTCTGCTGATGCAGTTCTCGGCATTCGCGTTCGCATTCATCATCCTTGCCGTCTACGGCCGCTATCTGCGCCAGATGCTCGGGTTCCGCTGGCGCCAGTGGCTCACCGACCGCTTCCTCGGCCAATGGCTCGGCGATCGCGCGTTCTATCGGATCGAGCGCGACCGCCTCGCCGACAACCCCGACCAGCGGATCACCGACGATCTCCAGTCGTTCGCGACGGCCACGCTCACGTTGTCGCTCGACCTGCTGTCGACGGTCGTCACGCTCGTGTCGTTCATCACGATCCTGTGGTCGCTCGCGGGCGCGCTGACGATCACGCTCGGCGCGACGCCTGTCGCGATTCCCGGGTACATGGTTTGGGCGGCCGCACTGTATGCGGTGGTCGGCTCGCTGATCATCCAGAAGGTCGGCCACCCGCTCGTGTCGATCAACTACCAGCAACAGCGCGTCGAGGCGGACTTCCGCTTCGGCTTGATCCGCGTGCGCGAGAACGCCGAGCAGATCGCGTTCTACGACGGCGAGAAAACCGAGATCGGCACCGCGCAGACGCTGTTCACGCGCATTCGCGACAACTGGTGGCGCGTGATGAAGTACACGAAGCGCCTCACGTTCGTCACGGCCTTCTACAGTCAGATCGCGATCATCTTTCCGCTCGTCGTCGCGGCGCCGCGCTATTTCGCGGGCGCGTTCTCGTTCGGCGTGCTGATGCAGATTGCGTCCGCGTTCGGCACCGTCAGCGATTCGTTCTCGTGGTTCATCAACAGTTACTCGACCCTCGTCGAATGGCGCGCGACCGTCAACCGTCTGCGTGAATTCAAGCGCGTGATGGGTACGTCGCACCTGAAGGAAAGCCTGTCACCCGCGACCGAGCACGGCGGCATCAACCTGCACTACGTCGATGCCGCGAAGCTGTCGACGTCGTCGCTGAAGCTCGCGCTGCCGAACGGCAACGCGCTCGCGAACATCGGCAACGTGACGATCGAGCCCGGCTCGCGCTGGCTCGTGGTCGGCAAGTCGGGTTCCGGCAAGAGCACGTTCATGCGCGCGCTCGCGGGCCTGTGGCCGTTCGGCGACGGGGCGATCGACGCGCCGGTCGGCGCGCGGATGATGTTCGTGCCGCAAACCAGCTACTTGCCGATCGGCACGCTGAAGGCCGCGCTCACCTATCCGGCCGCGCCCGACGCATTCACCGACGACGCGTGCCGCGACGCGCTGCGCGCGTGCCGCCTGGAAGACTACGTCGGCCGCCTCGACGAGACCGGCCACTGGACGCGCGTGCTGTCGCCGGGCGAACAGCAGCGTCTGGCCGGCGCGCGCGTGCTGCTGCACAAGCCCGACTTCCTGTTCCTCGACGAAGCGACGAGCGCGCTCGACGCCGACAACGAAGCGCGGCTCTATCACCTGCTCGCCGAACGGCTGCCGAAAGCCGCGATCGTCAGCATCGCGCATCGCGAATCACTGGCCGCGTTCCACGTCGGCACGATCAACGTCGAACGCGTGTACGACAGCGACAAGGTCGCCGCGTAACCGAAACAAAAAGGCCGGCGCATACCGCGCCGGCCTTGTTCTCTTCCTCGTCCCGCCCGCCTTCCCGCTACACCCGCCCGACGGGCACCGACACGATCGGCACATGCGACACGCCGTCGTGCGACAGCCGGCTTTCAAACAACGTCAGCGCGACGAAACGCAGCGCGACCGGCCGCCCGGTCGCACCGCCGTGCGCGGGCTGCCCGTCCGCGTCGCGCGGCAGCCGCGCGAGCGTGACGTGCGGCCTGAACGGCCGGCGGTCGGCCGGCACGCCCAGTTCGAGCAGCAGCGCGGACAAGTCGGCATTCAACGCCGCACAGGCGGGATCGGGCGCGAGTTCCGCGACGATCAGTCTCGCGCGCGGCAGGCTCGGCCACCACGCAATCCGCTCGACCGGCTGCATCGGCAGCGCATGCGCGGCCGCGAGCGCCGGCAGGCGTGTGGCCAGCGCGTCGCAACGCGCGCGTTCGATCGCGCCGATGAACGCGAGCGTCACGTGCAGTTGCGCGGGCAGCGTGCGCCGCGCGCCTCGGGTGACCGGCAGCGCGTGCAGCGCGTCGCGCGATGCCGCATCGGGCATCAGCGCGACGAACGCACGGAGCCGGTCGCCGTTCATGACTCGCGCACCGCCACGCGCGCCTCGGCCACCGCATCGGCCGACACCGGACGCTGCGGCAACGGGCCGTGCTCGCCCCACACGTCGGCCGGCAGCACGCGCGCGAGCTCGGGAATCGTGTTGCGCGTGAACACCGGATCGGCAATACCCTCCGCGCGCTGGCGGCGATAGTCGCGCCACGCGGCATGCGCATACTTGCCGAGCGCGAGGATCGCGACCAGGTTGATGATCGCCATCAGCCCCATGCTCGTATCGGCCATCGCCCATACGAGCGGCAGTTGCCCGACGCTGCCGAACATCACCATGCCGAGCACCGCGATGCGGAACAGCGGCAGCACGCCGCGCCGCTTCGTGATGAAGTCGACGTTGCCTTCCGCGTAGGCGTAATTGCCGATCACCGACGAGTACGCGAAGAAGAAGATCGCAATGGCCATGTAGATGCCGCCCCAGTCACCGACGTGGCTCGCGATCGCGCGCTGCGTGAGCGCCGCGCCCTCCATGCCTGCGCCGAGTTCGTACTGGCCCGACAGCAGGATCACGAACGCGGTCGCGCTGCAGATCACGATCGTGTCGACGAACACGCCGAGCATCTGGATCAGCCCCTGCACGACCGGATGCCGCACGCTCGCGGTCGCGGCCGCGTTCGGCGCGCTGCCCATGCCGGCCTCGTTCGAGAACAACCCGCGCTTCACGCCCATCGCGACCGCCTGGCTGACCGCGTAGCCGGTCAGGCCGCCCGCCGCCTGCTCGAGCCCGAACGCGCTCTTCACGATCAGCGCGATCACGCCCGGCACCAGCGCGACGTGCGTCGCGACCGCGTAGACGGCCAGCGCGAGGTAGCCGATCGCCATCACCGGCACGATCACCTGCGCGACCGACGCGATGCGGCGAATCCCGCCGAAGATGAGCGGCGCGGTGAGCAGCACGAGGCCGAGGCCGACCGTCTCGCGGCTCCAGCCGAACGACGTATGGAACGCATCGGCGATCGCGTTGGCCTGCACCGCGTTGAACACGAAGCCGAACGCGAGGATCAGCGACAGCGAAAACAGCACGCCGAAGCCGCGCGAGCGCAGGCCCGTCTGGATGTAGTACGCGGGGCCGCCGCGATAGCTGCCGTCCGGATGCGACACCTTGAAGATCTGCGCGAGCGTCGCCTCGACGAACGCCGACGACATCCCGACGAGCGCCGTCATCCACATCCAGAAGATCGCGCCCGGCCCGCCGACCGTCAGCGCGACCGCGACACCGGCGATGTTGCCGGTGCCCACGCGGCTCGCGAGCCCGGTCGCGAACGCCTGGAACGACGAGATGCTGCCCGGCTCGCCCTTGCTGCCGACCAGCTTGATGCTGAGGAGCAGCGCCTTCAGCTGGATCATCCGGAACCGCAACGTGAACCACGCGCCGGCGCCGAGCAGCAGCGCGATCAGCACGTAATTCCACAGCACGCCGTTGACGGCGTCGATCAGCCCATGCACGAATGCTTCCATTCAGAGTCCTTGTAAATGGGGTCAGTCAAATGCGGCGGCCGCGCGAACGCGGCCGGTCGGGCGACATGATATGACAATTTCCAAGGATTATTACAAAACGAAAGGTTTCCGGATCGCGGAACATCGACACCTGGTGTGATCAGGTTAGGCGACGCTTCGGAAAGATGCGGGGCGCGCGGCGAGGCGACAGCGGACGACGGATGCCTGCCTGCGGACGATTGATTACCGACGGTACGCCGCACCATAAAAAAACCGGGCGCCCATTCGGACGCCCGGTTTTCCTCGAAAACCGCTCGCGCGCTTCAGCTCAGCGCGGCAGTTCCGAATGCCCCATCAGGTACGCGTCGACCGAGCGCGCGCACTGGCGGCCTTCGCGGATCGCCCAGACGACGAGCGACTGGCCGCGGCGCATGTCGCCTGCCGCGAACACCTTGTCGACCGACGTGTAGTACGAGCGATCGCCCTCGGTCGCCGCGCGCGCGTTGCCGCGTGCGTCCTTCGCGACACCGAACGCCTCGAGCACGGTGGCTGCCGGCTGCGTGAAGCCCATCGCGAGCAGCACCAGGTCGGCCTTCATCTCGAACTCGGAGCCCGGCACTTCCTGCATCTTGCCGTCCTTCCACTCGACGCGCACCGCGATCAGCTTCTCGACCTTGCCGTTCTTGCCTTCGAGACGCTTCGTCGCGACCGCCCAGTCACGCTCGCAGCCTTCCTCGTGCGACGACGACGTGCGCAGCTTGATCGGCCAGTACGGCCACACGAGCGGCTTGTTTTCCTCTTCCGGCGGCTGCGGCAGCAGTTCGAACTGCGTGACCTGCTTCGCGCCGTGACGGTTCGACGTGCCGACGCAGTCCGAACCCGTATCGCCGCCGCCGATCACGATCACGTGCTTGCCCTTCGCGAGCAGCTGGTCGACGAGCTTGTCGCCCGCGTTCACGCGGTTCTGCTGCGGCAGGAAGTCCATCGCGAAATGCACGCCGGCGAGCTCGCGGCCCGGCACCGGCAAATCGCGCGGCGTTTCCGAACCGCCCGCGATCACGACCGCGTCGAATTCTTCCTTCAGCGTCTCCGGCGAAATGGTTTCCTTCGCCATGTTGCCGATCGAGTCCGGCAGCGCGTCCTTGCCGATGAACACGCTGGTGCGGAACGTCACGCCTTCCGCTTCCATCTGGCGCATGCGGCGATCGATCAGCCACTTCTCGAGCTTGAAGTCGGGGATCCCGTAACGCAGCAGGCCGCCGATGCGGTCGTTCTTCTCGAACACCGTCACGTCGTGGCCGGCGCGCGCGAGCTGCTGCGCGGCCGCGAGACCCGCGGGGCCGGAACCGACGACCGCGACCTTCTTGCCCGTCTTGTGCTCGGCCGGCAGCGGCTTCACCCAGCCTTCCGCCCAGGCCTTGTCGATGATCGCGTGCTCGATCGACTTGATGCCGACCGGATCGTCGTTGATCCCGAGCGTGCAGGCTGCCTCGCACGGCGCCGGGCAGATGCGGCCCGTGAACTCGGGGAAGTTGTTGGTCGAATGCAGGACTTCGATCGCCTGCTGCCAGTCCTGGCGGTAAACGAGATCGTTGAAGTCCGGGATGATGTTGTTGACCGGGCAGCCGTTGTTGCAGAACGGGATGCCGCAGTCCATGCAGCGCGCGCCCTGGACCTTCGCGTCCGCGTCGGTCAGTGCCGCGACGAATTCCTTGTAGTGCTTCACGCGCGTGAGCGGTGCTTCGTACGCCTCGTGGCGGCGTTCGAACTCCAGAAAACCGGTTGCCTTGCCCATAAGGTGCTCTTCTGTTCGGTGTATCGGGTGGGGGTGCCGCGCGCGGCAATCATGCGCGCGCGGCATTCGCTATGTCGTTCGTCGTTCAGGCGGCCAGCACTTCCTTCGCCGCCTTCTTCGCGCCGATCTCGCCCAGCGCGCGCTTGTATTCGTGCGGGAACACCTTCACGAACTGGCGGCGCGCCGCGTCCCAGTTTTCCAGCAGCGACTTCGCGCGCGGCGAACCCGTGAACTGGAAATGACGCTCGACGAGCCCCTTGAGCAACGCTTCGTCCGTCGTGCCCTCATGCCAGAGCGCGCGGTCGACCGTGCGCTCCTGCTCGGCCTGCTGCAGCACCGGCTCGAGCGCGACCATCGACTTGTTGCACTTCGCCGCGAACGTGCCTTCCGGATCGTAGATGTACGCGAGACCGCCCGACATGCCGGCCGCGAAGTTGCGCCCGGTTTCGCCGAGCACGACGACCGTGCCGCCCGTCATGTATTCGCAACCGTGGTCGCCCGTGCCTTCGACGACCGCCGTCGCGCCCGAGTTACGCACGCAGAAGCGCTCGCCCGCGACGCCGCGGAAGAACGATTCGCCTTCGATCGCGCCGTACATCACCGTGTTGCCGCAGATGATGTTTTCCTCGGACTTGCCGCGGAAGTCGTTGGTCGGACGGATGATGATCCGGCCGCCCGACAGGCCCTTGCCGACGTAGTCGTTGCCGTCGCCGACGAGGTCGAGCGTCACGCCCTTCGCGAGGAACGCGCCGAAACTCTGGCCGGCCGTGCCCTTCAGCTGGATGTGCACCGCGTCGTCGGCCAGGCCGTCGTGGCCGTGCTTCTTCGCGATCACGCCCGACAGCATCGCGCCGACCGTGCGGTTCACGTTGCGCACCGGCTGGATGAACGACACGTGCTCGCCGTTCTCGATCGCGGCCTTCGCCTTTTCGATCAGCACGTGGTCGAGCGCGCGCTCGAGGCCGTGATCCTGCACGTCGACGTGACGCGGCGCGACGTCCTCGCATTCTTCCGGCTGGTAGAACACGCGCGAGAAGTCGAGGCCCTTCGCCTTCCAGTGCTCGATGCCCTTGCGGGTGTCGAGCAGGTCGGCGCGGCCGATCAGGTCGTCGAACTTCGCGATGCCGAACTGCGCCATGATCTCGCGCACTTCCTCTGCGACGAAGAAGAAGTAGTTCACGACGTGCTCGGGCTGGCCCTTGAACTTCGCACGCAGCACCGGATCCTGCGTCGCGACGCCGACCGGGCACGTGTTCAGGTGGCACTTGCGCATCATGATGCAGCCCTCGACGACGAGCGGCGCCGTCGCGAAGCCGAATTCGTCCGCGCCGAGCAGCGCGCCGATCACGACGTCGCGGCCCGTCTTCATCTGGCCGTCGGCCTGCACGCGGATGCGGCCGCGCAGGCGGTTCAGCACCAGCGTCTGCTGCGTTTCGGCGAGGCCGAGTTCCCACGGCGTGCCCGCATGCTTGACCGACGACAGCGGCGATGCGCCCGTCCCGCCGTCATGGCCGGCGATCACGACGTGGTCGGCCTTCGCCTTCGCGACACCGGCCGCGACCGTGCCGACGCCGACTTCCGACACCAGCTTCACCGAGATGCTCGAGCTCGGGTTCACGTTCTTCAGGTCGTGGATCAGCTGCGCCAGATCCTCGATCGAGTAGATGTCGTGGTGCGGCGGCGGCGAGATCAGGCCGACGCCCGGCACCGAGTAACGCAGCTTGCCGATGTATTCCGACACCTTGTGGCCCGGCAACTGGCCGCCTTCGCCCGGCTTCGCGCCCTGCGCCATCTTGATCTGGATCTGGTCGGCCGATGCCAGGTATTCGGCGGTGACGCCGAAGCGGCCCGACGCGACCTGCTTGATCTTCGAGCGCAGCGAATCGCCGTCCTTCAGCGGAATGTCGCTGACGATCTCGTCGCCGATCACCGACTTCAGCGTCTCGCCCGACTTGATCGGAATGCCGCGCAGTTCGTTGCGGTAGCGCTTCTCGTCCTCGCCGCCTTCGCCGGTGTTCGACTTGCCGCCGATCCGGTTCATCGCGATCGCGAGCGTCGCGTGCGCTTCGGTGCTGATCGAACCGAGCGACATCGCGCCCGTCGCAAAGCGCTTGACGATGTCCTTCGCCGGCTCGACGTCGTCGATCGGGATCGCCTTGGTCGGCTCGACCTTGAACTCGAACAGGCCGCGGAACGTCATGTGACGCTTGGTCTGGTCGTTGATCAGGTGCGCGTATTCCTTGTACGTCTGGTACGAGTTGCTGCGCGTCGCGTGCTGGAGCTTCGCGATCGAGTCCGGCGTCCACATGTGATCTTCGCCGCGCACGCGGTACGCGTACTCGCCGCCCGCGTCGAGCATGTCGCGCAGGACCGGGTTGTCGCCGAACGCATCGCGGTGCAGGCGGATCGCCTCTTCCGCGACTTCGAACAGGCCGATGCCGCCGACCTTCGAGGCCGTGCCCTTGAAGTACTTCTCGACGAGGTCGCTCGACAGGCCGAGCGCTTCGAAGATCTGCGCGCCCGTGTACGACATGTACGTCGAGATGCCCATCTTCGACATCACCTTCTGCAGGCCCTTGCCGACCGCCTTCGTGAAGTTGTAGACGGCCTTCTCCGGCGACAGGTCGCCCGGCAGGCCTTCCGCCATCTTCGCGAGCGTTTCCATCGCGAGGTACGGGTGCACGGCTTCCGCGCCATAGCCCGCGAGCAGCGCGAAGTGGTGCGTCTCACGCGCCGAGCCCGTCTCGACGACGAGGCCCGTGCTCGTGCGCAGCCCTTGCTGGACGAGGTGCGTGTGGATCGCCGACGTGGCGAGCAGCGCCGGAATCGCGACGTGCTCGGCGTCCGTCTTGCGGTCCGACACGATCAGCATGTTGTAGCCCGACTTGACCGCGTCGACGGCTTCCGCGCACAGCGACGCGAGGCGTGCCTCGATGCCTTCCTTGCCCCATGCGACCGGATAGCAGATGTTCAGTTCGTATGCGCTGAACTTGCCGCCCGTGTACTGGTCGATCGCGCGGATCTTCGCGATGTCCTTGAAGTCGAGCACCGGCTGCGACACTTCGAGACGCATCGGCGGGTTGATGTTGTTCGTGTCGAGCAGGTTCGGCTTCGGGCCGATGAACGACACGAGCGACATGACCATGTTCTCGCGGATCGGATCGATCGGCGGGTTCGTGACCTGCGCGAACAGCTGCTTGAAGTAGTGATAGAGCGTCTTGTTCTTGTTCGACATCACCGCGAGCGGCGAGTCGTTGCCCATCGAGCCGACGGCTTCCTCGCCCTGCTGCGCCATCGGCGCCATCAGGAACTTCAGGTCTTCCTGCGTGTAGCCGAACGCCTGCTGGCGATCGAGCAGCGCCGCGCCCTGCGTGCGACCGGCCGCGACGTCCTCGGCCTTCGGCTCGATCTCGTCGAGCTTGATGCGCACGGCGTCGATCCAGCTCTTGTACGGCTTCGCGTTCGCGAGGTTGTCCTTGAGTTCCTTGTCGTCGATGATGCGACCGTGTTCCATGTCGATCAGGAACATCTTGCCCGGCTGCAGACGCCACTTCTTGACGATCTTCGATTCGGGGATCGGCAGCGTGCCGGCTTCCGACGCCATGATCACGAGGTCGTCGTCGGTCACGATGTAGCGCGCCGGGCGCAGGCCGTTGCGGTCGAGCGTCGCGCCGATCTGGCGGCCGTCCGTGAACGCGATCGCGGCGGGGCCGTCCCACGGCTCCATCATCGCGGCGTGGTATTCGTAGAACGCGCGGCGGTTCTCATCCATCAGCGTGTGCTGTTCCCAGGCTTCCGGGATCATCATCATCACCGCGTGCACGAGCGGGTAGCCGGCCATCACCAGCAGTTCGAGACAGTTGTCGAACGACGCGGTGTCCGACTGGCCCGGGTAGATCAGCGGCCACAGCTTCGGCAGGTCGTCCGCGAGCACGTGCGACGCGATCGCGCCGGTACGCGCGTTCAGCCAGTTCACGTTGCCCTTCACGGTGTTGATCTCGCCGTTGTGCGCGATCATCCGGTACGGGTGAGCCAGCTCCCATGCCGGGAACGTGTTGGTCGAGAAGCGCTGGTGCACGAGCGCGAGCGCCGACACGACGCGCCCGTCCTGCAGGTCGCGGTAGTACACGCCGACCTGGCCCGCCAGCAGCAGCCCCTTGTAGACGATCGTGCGCGCCGACATCGACGGCACGAAGTATTCCTTGCCGTGCTTGAGCTTCAGCGCCTGGATGCGGTGGCTCGCCGTCTTGCGGATCACGTACAGCTTCCGCTCGAGCGCGTCCGTCACCATGATGTCCTTGCCGCGCCCGATGAAGATCTGGCGGATCAGCGGCTCGCTCGCCTTCACTGTCGGCGAGATCGGCATCGCATGGTCGACCGGCACGTCGCGCCAGCCGAGCACGACCTGACCTTCTGCCCGCACCGTCCGCTCGAGCTCCTGCTCGCACGCGAGACGCGACGCGTTTTCCTTCGGCAGGAAGATCATCCCGACCCCGTATTCGCCGGCCGGCGGCAGCGTCACGCCCTGCTTCGACATTTCCTCGCGATAGAACGCGTCCGGAATCTGGATCAGGATGCCGGCGCCGTCGCCCATCAGCGGATCGGCACCGACCGCGCCGCGGTGATCGAGGTTCTCCAGGATCTTCAGACCCTGCTGAATGATCTCGTGGCTCTTCTTGCCCTTGATGTGAGCGACGAAGCCGACGCCGCAGGCGTCGTGTTCGTTTTGCGGGTCGTACAGACCTTGTGCGGCGGGCACCGCGGCGAGCGGCTGCTGGTGGTCGTTCATGGGGACACCGTCGTAAAGGGGCCGCGAGGGCCGTTGAACCATTTTTTTGTTGCCGTCGATCCCGCTCCCGACGGGAGACGGCACGGCCGACAGTGGTTGGGCGAGCTTCACCCGGGCCACCGGAATTCGGAATATACGCGACGAATCAAAGGAATAGCAACAAAAACCGCTTGATCGAACCCCAATTAAACGCATGCTCTGATCTGGTGCTGTTTTATTGGGGCCGCATCGTTTTGGTGCAAAAAGAAGCGGCGCCCGCGGCGCCGCCTCGTGATCCGCCTTTCCCGCGTTACTGCTGGATCGGCGGGGTATTTTCACGCACCTTTCTGGGGCGTCCGCGCGGCAGCGGCGACACGCGGCGGTTCGCGGTGCGCGCCGCCCACTCGCGGTAGTTCTCGCCGCCGAGCACCCAGCCCTTCAGCGTCGCCTGCTGGAGCTGGTCGGCCTGCCGCTCGTCGAGCGGCTGCTCGCAAAGCTCCTTGTACGCACGCTGACGATCGAATGGCGTGTTGCCGAGTGCCCAGTAGAGCGGATGGTCGGTGATCAGGCTGTCGACGGTGAGCCCGACGTGGTGCCGATAGCTCGACCAGCGATAGGCGTCGGCCGTCGCGACCAGCTGCGAGCGCACCGGGCTCATCTCGACCACGCGGCTCGCGAGCAGGAAATAGCGCTCGCCTTCGATCACGGTCGCGCGATAGCGGCCTTCCCACAAGGTGCCGCGACGCGAATAACGTCGGTTGAAATGCGCGACGTAGCGGCGACCGACCGCCTGCATTGCCTTCGGCAGGCTTGCCTCGTCGCTCGGCGTCACGAGGAGCTGCACCTGACGCGGAAGCAGCACGTAGGCATGCACCGAAAGGTGATGATCGCGTGCCGCGGCCTTCAGACAATCGATGAAGAGTTCGTAGTCCTGGTCGTCGACGAACGCGGGTTGCTGATCCAGGCCGCGCAGTATCACGTGCTGCGGCTGGTCGGGAACGTAGAGTCGTGCTAACCGTGCCATGCTGAATGTCCGTTTGAACGCGTTAGGAAATACCCGAAGGTCCGAAATTGCGCACCTGCGTAGAATGCCAATCCCGGCGGGGCGCGGAAGCGTACGGTCGTACTAATCCTAGGGTGAAAACTCTAACTTACGAGCTTGTTTGGTTTTAAACGCAGTCGTCATAATGAGCACGCCTTAGATCGGAGGAGACACAATGAAACGAAAACTGGCCATTACGGGGGCTGCAGCGCTCGCATTCACGTTTGCGAGCGGTGCGGCACAAGCACAATCCGCAGGTGATTTCTACGTCAGCACCGGCTGGTTCCACCTGTCGCCGCAGGACAGCAGCGATCCGCTGTTCCTGTACCGCGTCGGCGGCACGCCCATCAACCAATCGATTCCCAACACCGGCGCAGGCATCAACGACGCCGATACGCTCGGGCTCGCCGCCGGCTACTTCGTCACCGACCACATCTCCACCGAGCTCGTCATGGGGATACCGCCGAAGTTCGACATTACCGGCAAGGGTCAGTTCGAAAAGTTCGGCGTACTCGGCCGTGCGTACCAGTGGAGCCCCGCCGTCCTGCTTCGCTATCACTTCAACGACGCCAACGCGAAGTTCCGTCCGTATCTCGGCGTCGGCGCGACGTATGTCTGGTTCACCGGCGCAAAGATCACGAACAGCAGCTTCGAGAACGGCGTGCTCGGCGGCCCGACCAGCGCCACGACCAGCAACCAGTGGGCGCCCGTGCTCAACGCCGGCTTCACGTACAACTTCACGAAGCACTGGTTCGGGGGCCTGTCGATCTCGTACATCCCGGTCAGCGTGACCGCGACCTTCACGACCGCCCGCCGGACGCCGGTCGGCACCCTGACCGAAACGTCGAAAGCGAAGATCTCGCTCAACCCGATCGTCACGTACCTGAACGTCGGCTACCGCTTCTAAGCGTAGTCGAATATTTGGGGAATGGTTAATCCTGCTGCAATTTGTAGCGGATTTTTCGTGACGTAACGTCTCCTCGACGCAAAACGCCCCGACGGAAATCCCGCCGGGGCGTCGTTTTTTTGTCTCAGGGTTTTCCCGCATCCATCATCGCGCGGGACCGCTCGCTACGTGATGTCGTCCAGTGCCTCGGGGCCGATCAGGTCGATGCGGTCCGTGCAGACCGCATCGACGCCCCAGCGCACGAGTTCGCGCGCCCGGGCGAGGTCGTTGACCGTGTAGACCAGGATGCGCAGCCCGGCCGCCTTGATCGCGCGCACGAGCGGTTCGTCGAGCGTCTTGTGGTTCGCATGCAACGATACGCAGCCGAGCGCGCCGACGACCTGCGCGTGCCAGTCGTCCGGCACCGCCTCGTACAGCATCCCGCGCGGCAGCGCCGGTGCGCTTGCGCGCGCCTGTTGCAGCGCGTCGAACGAGAACGACGACAGCAGCGGCGGCACGGCGGCGCCGTGCCAGTACGCGGCCGCATCGGCCGCCACCCGCTGCCCGGTGTCGCGCTCGCGGCCCGGGCACGGCTTGATCTCGACGTTCGCCGCCAGCCCGTGCGCGATGCAGCGCGCCGCCGCCGCCTCGAGCGTCGGCATCCGCTCGCCCGCGAAACGCGCGTCGAACCAGGCGCCGGCGTCGAGCGCGGCCAGCGCCGCGTAGCGCATGCCCGCTGCCGGCCCGCTGCCGTTCGACGTGCGGTCGACCGTGTCGTCGTGCAGCAGGAAGCTCACGTCGTCGGCGGACAGCTTCGCGTCGAACTCGACCATCCGGTGACCGCGTCGCGCGCCTTCGTCGAACGCGGCGAGCGTGTTCTCCGGCGCGAGCGTGCCGCCGCCGCGATGGGCGACGACGCGCGGATAAGGCCAGTCGGAACGGAAAGTCATCGTGCGCCTCTCAGCGGGTGCGTCAGGGTCAGCCGGCACGCTTGCCGGTCTCGGGATCGAAGAAGTGCAGCCGATGCGCGGGCAGCGCGGCGGCCAGCGCCGTGCCGCGCGCGGGACGATCCGCGTGCGGCAGGCGCACCGCGACGTCGTGGTTGCCCCAGCGTCCGTGCGCGAGGTTGTCCGCGCCGAGCAGCTCGCACGAGTCGACCGGCAGCGTCGCCTGCGCGACACCCGGCTGCGGCGTCATGTGCTCCGGCCGCACGCCGAGCACCCAGTCGCGCCCCGTGGCGATCGCGGTGCCGATGCCGGGCGCGCAGGCAACCGGCAGCGCCGGGCCGCCGCCCGCGACCGTGAAGGTCGCGCCATCCTCGGACAGCCGGCCGTGCATCAGGTTCATCGCCGGCGAGCCGATGAAGCCCGCGACGAACACCGTCGCCGGCTTCTCGTACACGTCGACCGGCGCGCCGATCTGCTCCGCATAGCCGCGGTTCATCACGATCACGCGCTGCGCGAGCGTCATCGCCTCGATCTGGTCGTGCGTCACGTACACGCTCGTCGTCGCGAGCCGCGCATGCAGCCGCTGGATCTCCAGCCGCATCTGCACGCGCAGCTTCGCGTCGAGGTTCGACAGCGGCTCGTCGAACAGGAACACCGACGGCTCGCGCACGATCGCGCGCCCCATCGCGACGCGCTGCCGCTGGCCGCCCGACAGCTCGCGCGGCCGCCGCGCGAGCAGCGGCTCGAGTTCGAGGATCTTCGCGGCCGCGGCCACCCGCGCGTCGATCGTCGCGCGCTCGATGCCGCGGATCTTCAGCCCGTAGCCCATGTTCTGCGCGACCGTCATGTGCGGATACAGCGCGTAATTCTGGAACACCATCGCGATGTCGCGATCCTTCGGCTCCAGCGCGTTGACCACGCGCTCGCCGATCGCGATCTCGCCGTCCGTCACCGTCTCGAGCCCCGCGATCATCCGCAGCAGCGTCGACTTGCCGCAGCCCGACGGGCCGACCAGCACGATGAATTCGCCGTCGGCGATCTCCACGTCGATGCCGTGCAGCACGTGCTGCTTGCCGTCGTAGGATTTCCTGACACCCTTCAAGCTCAGCGCAGCCATACCTGGTCCTTCTCCCGGTTACCGTCCGTGGTTCATTTCTCGGAATCGACGAGGCCGCGCACGAACCAGCGCTGCATCGCCAGCACGACGACGAGCGGCGGAATCATCGCCAGCAGCGTCGCCGCCATTACGTATTGCCACTCGGTCGCGGCGTCGCCGCTCGCGATCATCGTCTTGATGCCCACCACCGCCGTCGACAGCGACGCCTCCGTCGTGATCAGGATCGGCCACAGATACTGGTTCCAGCCGTAGATGAACGTGATCACGAACAGCGACGCGATGCTCGTCTTCGACAGCGGCAGCACCACGTCCCAGAAAAAGCGCAGCGGCCCCGCGCCGTCGATGCGCGCGGCGTCCATCAGCTCGTCGGGCAGCGTCATGAAGAACTGGCGGAACAGGAACGTCGCGGTCGCCGACGCGATCAGCGGCAGCGAAAGCCCCGCGTACGTGTTCGTCAAGTGCAGCGTCGACACGACCTGCACGGTCGGGAAGATCCGCACCTCGACCGGCAGCATCAGCGTGATGAAGATCAGCCAGAACGCGGTGTTGCGAAACGGAAAGCGGAAATAGACGATCGCGTACGCGGACAGGATCGACACCGCGATCTTGCCGACCGCGATCCCGAGCGCCATCACGAAGCTGTTGACGAGCAGCCGGCCGAACGGTGCCGTCGTGCCGCCGCTGCCGTGCCCCCAGATGTAAGCGATGTTCTCCAGCAGGTGCGTGCTCGGCACCAGCGACAGCGGGATCGTGAACACTTCCTGCGCGTTCATCGTCGCCGCGCAGAACGCGACGTACACCGGGAACACGATCAGCACGACGCCCGCGATCAACACCGCGTGGCAGAACAGGTCGAAGCCCTTGCGATTTTCGATCATGCGTATTGCACCCTGCGTTCGACGAAGCGGAACTGGATCACCGTCAGGCCGACGACGATGATCATCAGCACGACCGACTGCGCGCCCGAACTGCCGATGTCGAGGCCCTGGAAACCCTCCGTGAAGATCTTGTAGATCAGCGTTTTCGTGCTTTGGGCGGGGCCGCCGGCGGTGGCCGCGTCGATCACCGGGAACGTGTCGAAGAACGCGTAGACGAGATTCACGACCAGCAGGAAGAAGCTCGTCGGCGACAGCAGCGGCAGCACGATGTTGAAGAAGCGCCGCACCGGGCCGGCGCCGTCGATCGCCGCCGCCTCGATCAGCGAGCGCGGGATCGCCTGCAGCCCCGCGTAGAAGAACAGGAAGTTGTAGCTCACCTGCTTCCACACCGACGCGAGCACGACGAGGAACATCGCCTGGTCGCCGTTCAGCGCGTGATTCCACACGATGCCGCCCTTCGCGAGCGCATAGGTGACGAGCCCGATGCTCGGGTTGAACAGGAACGCCCACAGCACGGCCGCGATCGTCGGCGCGACCGCGTACGGCCAGATCAGCAGCGTGCGGTACACGCGCGCGCCGCGGATCACGCGGTCGGCGCACGCGGCGAGCAGCAGCGACACGACGAGCCCGCTGACCGTGACGAGCGAGCTGAACACCAGCGTCGTGCGGAACGAGTCGAGGTACAGCGGATCGGCGAACAGGTGCGTGAAGTTCGCGAAGCCGACGAATTCACTCGACGTGCCGAATGCATCCTGCATCTGCGTCGACTGCCACAGCGCGACGCCGGCCGGCCACAGGAAGAATACGGCGGTGATCGCGAGCTGCGGCGCGATGAGCAGGTACGGCAGCAGGCTCGCGCCGAAACGGGAACGGGATTGCATCGCGGGCATCCGGTCAGGCGAAACGGGAAAGGAACCGCGCCGCCGGCCGCCCGCTCGCATATGCGATGCGGCGGCCGGCGGCACGAGCGCGATGCGGGATCAGCCGCCCGACTTCTCGAAGCGGCGCAGCAGCTCGTCGCCGCGCGAGGCCGCCGAATCGAGCGCGTCCTTCGGCGACTTCTTCTGCGCCCAGACCTGCTCCAGTTCCTCGTCGACGACCGTGCGAATCTGCGGCATGTTGCCGAGACGCAGCCCCTTCGTATAAGGTAGCGGCGGCTTGTTCATCATCTGCTTGATCGCGGTTTCCGCGCTCGGGTTCTTCGCATAGAAGCCCTGCTGGCGCGTGAGGTCGTACGCGGCCGTCGTGACCGGCAGGTAGCCCGTTTCCTGGTGCCACTTCGCGGCGATCGGCGGCGAGGCCAGGAACGCGAGGAATTTCGCGACGCCCTTGTAGGTCGCCGGATCCTTGCCGGCCAGCACCCACAGGCTCGCGCCGCCGATGATCGCGTTCTGCGGCGCGCCCTTCACGTTCGCGTCGTACGGCATCATGCCGGTGCCGTAGCTGAACTTCGCGAACTTCTGCACGTTCGCGAGCGCGCCCGACGACGTCGTCAGGATCCCGCAGTCGCCGCTGTAGAACTTCGCGGACGCTTCGTCCTTGCGGCCCGCATACGTGAACGTGCCGTCCTTCTGCATCTGCTGCAGGAACGCGATGTGCGCGATCTGCTGCGGCTTGTTGAATTCGAGCGCCGCATCGGTGCCGTCGAAGCCGTTGTTGCGGCTCGCGAACGGCAGCGCATGCCACGCGCTGTAGTTCTCGAGCTGGATCCAGCCTTGCCAGCCGGTCGTGAAGCCGCACGTCATCCCGGACTTGCGCAGCTTCTCCGCGGCGGCCTGCACGTCGGCCCACGTCTTCGGCGGCTGGTTCGGATCGAGCCCGGCCTTCTTGAACGCATCCTTGTTGTAGTACAGCACCGGCGTCGAGCTGTTGAACGGCATCGACATGAGATGGCCCGTCTTCGCATCGCTGTAGTAGCTCGCGATGGTCGGCACGAACGCCTTTTCGTCGAGCGGCACGCCGGCCTGCTTGAACACGTCGTACACCGGCACGACGGCCTTCTTCGCCTGCATCATCGTCGCGGTGCCGACTTCGTAGACCTGGAGGATCGCCGGCGCGTTGCCGCTGCGATAGGCGGCGATGCCCGCCGCGAGTGCCTGGTCGTAAGTGCCCTTGAAGACCGGCACGATCTTGTAGTCGCTCTGCGATGCGTTGAACTGCGTGGCGAGTTCATTCACGCGCTCGCCCAGCGCCGACTCCATCGCATGCCAGAACTGGATCTCCGTCACGGCGAACGCCGCATGCTGCACACCGAACATCAACGCGCCGCCCAGCGCGATCGAGCGAATCATGGTCCCCGCGGGCTTCTTCTTCATCGACCTCTCTCCTATGAAAACGTTACCAACAGCGTGTGCAACATTCCCGTCGCCATTGAACCGGCGAAGTCTAGTGATCGTTTGTGACAGTCAGTTGTCGTTGACGACGAACAGGCGCTGATATTCCTTCAGCGCAAAGCGGTCGGTCATGCCGGCGATGTAGTGCGCGACGAGGCGCGGCTGGTGCGCGTCGTCGTCCGACTGGTACGGCGGCGGCAGCAGGCGCGGATCGTCGATGAACGCGTCGAACAGCCCGGTGACGACGCGCTGCGCCTTGTTCGCCATGCGCATCACCTTGTAGTGGCGATACAGGTTCTTGAACAGGAAACGCTTGAGGGCGGCCGCCTGCGCGGCGATCGCCTCGCTGTGCGCGACGAGCTGCGGCGCGGCGCGCACGTCGTCGAGCGACGCGGGCGCGACGCGCGCGAGATTGCGCGTGGTCTCGTCGATCAGGTCGACGATCAGCGTGTTGATGATGCGGCGCACCGTCTCGTGGACGAGGCGGCGGCCTTCCAGATGCGGGAATTCGGCGAGCGCGGCGTCGTAGTGGCGTTGCCACAGCTCGACTTCGGCGAGTTGCTCGATCGTGATCAGGCCGGAGCGCAGGCCGTCGTCGACGTCGTGGTTGTTGTACGCGATTTCGTCCGCGATGTTCGCGAGCTGCGCTTCCAGCGACGGCTGGCGGCCTTGCAGAAAGCGCTCGCCGAGCGCGCCGAGCTTGCGCGCGTTCTCGCGCGAGCAGTGCTTGAGGATGCCTTCGCGCGTCTCGAAGCACAGGTTCAGGCCGTTG
Source organism: Burkholderia sp. RF4-BP95 (assembly GCF_001521985.1). Classification (NCBI taxonomy): domain Bacteria; kingdom Pseudomonadati; phylum Pseudomonadota; class Betaproteobacteria; order Burkholderiales; family Burkholderiaceae; genus Burkholderia; species Burkholderia sp. RF4-BP95. The sequence continues at coordinate 151,516 of NZ_LOSX01000080.1, forward strand.
AACGCGCCGTAATGCTCCTCGAGTTCATCGACCACGGCCAGGCTCTGCAGGTTGTGCTCGAAGCCGCCGTGCTCGCGCATGCACGCGTTCAGCGCATCCTGCCCGGCATGGCCGAACGGCGTATGACCGAGATCGTGCGCGAGCGAGATCGCTTCGACGAGATCCTCGTTGAGCCGCAGGTTGCGCGCGACCGAACGCGCGATCTGCGCGACTTCGAGGCTGTGCGTGAGGCGGGTACGAAACAGGTCGCCTTCGTGATTGACGAAGACCTGCGTCTTGTATTCGAGCCGGCGGAACGCGGTGGAATGAACGATGCGGTCGCGGTCGCGCTGGAATTCGGTGCGCGCCGCCGGCGGTGTTTCGTGATGGCGGCGGCCGCGCGACTGCGACGCATGGGCGGCATACGGAGCGAGATGGGCTTCCAGCGCCGCCAGCGTCGGCGGCTCGGCCAGCGCCGCGACGGATGCGCGGCCGGCTTTGGACGGTTTGCTGCTGGATGTCTCGCTCACGTCTCCTCCATGTCAGGGGCGCCGGGGCATCCGGGGCGCCGTTACCGGGTCGTCTGCGCCAGCGTGGCGAACACGGCTTCGTCGGGCGCCTGGGTGATCAGCGTATCGCCGAATCGCTTCAGCAGGATGAACTTGATCGCACCGGCTTCGGCCTTCTTGTCGACGCGCATCAGGTCCATATAGCGCGCATCGCCGAGCGCCGGCCCGCGGACCGGCAGGTGCGCGGCGGCGATCACCGCATCGAGCCGCTGCCGCGACGCTTCGTCGAGGAGGCCGAGCCGCACCGACAGGTCGCCCGCCATCACCATCCCGCAGCCGACCGCTTCGCCGTGCAGCCACTCGCCGTACCCGAGCCCGGCCTCGATCGCATGGCCGAACGTATGGCCGAAATTCAGGATCGCGCGCAGCCCGCCTTCGCGTTCGTCGGCCGCGACCACGCTCGCCTTGATCTCGCACGAGCGCTTCACCGCATGCGCGAGCGCGGCGGGCTCGCGGCGGTTCAGCGCATCGACGTTCGCCTCGATCCAGTCGAAGAATGCCGCATCGGCGATCGCGCCCGTCTTGATGACCTCGGCCACGCCGGCCGCCAGCTCGCGATCGGGCAGCGTGGTCAGCGCGCCGATATCGGCGATCACGGCCTGCGGCTGGTAGAACGCGCCGATCATGTTCTTGCCGAGCGGGTGGTTGATGCCCGTCTTGCCGCCGACCGACGAATCGACCTGCGACAGCAGCGTCGTCGGCACCTGGATGAACGGCACGCCGCGCATATAGCACGCGGCGGCGAAGCCGGTCATGTCGCCGATCACGCCGCCGCCGAGTGCGACGAGCGTCGTCTTGCGGTCGGCGCGCTCGGTCAGCAGGCCGTCGAAGATCAGGTTCAGCGTTTCCCAGTTCTTGTAGGCTTCACCGTCCGGCAGCACGACCGTCGAGACGCGCTTGCCGAGCGGCGCGAGCGCCGCGCGCAGCGCGTCGCCGTAGAGCGGATCGACCGTCGTGTTCGTGACGATCGTGACCGACGAACCGGTGATGTGAGGGGCGAACAGCTCGGTGCGGCCGATCAGGCCGGCACCAATGTGAATCGGGTAGGCGCGGTCGCCCAGATCGACGTTGACGGTAATCATGCTTGTAGCGGCTTGGCGACGACGCCTGCCAGTTCGAGTTGCATCAGCACCATGTTGACGAGGCCGTTGACCGACGGACGGCCGGTCTCGATGATGAAGTCCGCGCATTCGCGGTACAGCGGGTCGCGGACTTCGTAGAGCGCTTCGAGACGCGCCTTCGGATCGTCGGTCTGCAACAGCGGGCGGTTCTTGTCCTTGCGCGTGCGCAGCCACAGATCGTGCGGATTGGCGCGCAGATAGATGACGATGCCGTTGGCTTTCAGGCAATCGCGATTTTCGGGGCGCAGCACCGCGCCGCCGCCCGTCGCGAGCACGATGTTCTCGCGCTGCGTCAGATCGGCGATCACCTGCGATTCGCGATCGCGAAACCCGGCCTCGCCCTCCATCTCGAAGATCACCGGAATGCGCGCACCCGTGCGGGCCTCGATTTCGTGGTCGGAGTCGAAGAACGTCCTGTCGAGCCGGCGCGCGACCGCACGGCCCACGGTGGTCTTACCCGCTCCCATAAGGCCGACGAAAAATACGTTTGCGTGTGGGTCCCGCGCTTGCAACGGCTTCCTCTGCTTGAATCTTGCTGGTGTGTGGCGCAGCTTACTGGCAAAGCGGCTGCCTTGTCGAGCCTGCGCCACCGGCTTCCGGCCCCGTTTTTCCCGCATCCGCGTCGCCCGCGCCGGCCGTTTCGCAACGCGCGCCGACGACCGTCGGCGTGATGAAGACGACCAGTTCGTTGCGCTGGTCGCGCCGCGCGCGGTGTCGGAAAAGCGCGCCCAGAACCGGTATTTTGCCCAAGAGCGGCACCCGCGTCACATCGTCCCGGTTCAACTGCTCGTAAATCCCGCCGATGGCGACCGTTCCGCCGTCCTCGACCTCGACGCGCGTCTGGACGTGCTTCGTATGAATCGCCGGGCCGGCCGCCGTCGGCTCGCCGATGCTGTCCTTCGTCACGTCCAGGTCGAGCACGACGCGCCCGTCGGGCGTGATCTGCGGCTCGACCTCGAGCTTCAGCGTCGCGCGGCGGAACTGCACGCCGCTCACGCCGTTGCCGACTTTCGCCTGGTACGGCAGCTCCGAGCCCTGTTCGACGATTGCCTTCACGCGGTCGGCCGTCACCACGCGCGGGCTCGAAACGATCTGGCCCCGGCCCTGCGCCTCGAGCGCGCTCAATTCGACGTCGAGCACGCGGCTGAGCGGCGCGGCGAACAATGTGAAGCCGGCCGTCGCCGCCTCGAAGCCGCCGAGCGGTCGCGCGGCCAGGTCGAGCGCGTTGCGAGTGTCCGTCACGGTCGCCGCCCCGTCTGCAGCGGGAGCCCGCCCCTGGGCGCGCAGCGCGACGCGCGCGCCGAGGTTGCGCGAGAACCCCTGCTCGCCCTCGACGATGCGCGCCTCGATCCGGACCTGTCGGGACGGCCGGTCGATCGCGTCGATCAGGCCCGCGATCTGCTCGATGCGCGGCGCCAGATCGGTGACGAACAACAAGTTCATGCGCGGATCGGCCGCCGCGGCGCCGCGCTTCGACAGCAGGCGCTGGCCGGTCGCCCCGGCCAGCAACCGCTGCACGTCCTGCGCACGCGGGTAATGCAGCACGAAGGTTCGGCTCGCGAGCGGCTCCAGCTCGGCCGCGCGTGCGTGCGTTTCGAAGCGCTCGCGCTCCCGCGCGGCGACTTCGGCCGCCGGCGTGACCCAGATCACGTTGCCGCGCCGGGACATCGCCAGCCCGTGCGTGTCGAGCAACGTATCGAACGCATCGCGCCAGCGGACATTGTTCAGACGTAATGTCACCGTGCCGCGCACCTGCTCGCCGACGACGATGTTCAGCCCGGTGAATCGCGCGAGCGCGTCGAATGCGGCCGCGAGGCCGGCGCCCTGCAGATTCAGCGAGATTCGCCGCGCGTCGTCCGCATCGCCGGGGTGCCGCGCCGCGGCGTCGCTCATGCGCGTCGGCGGAGGCAATGGAATCGGCGGCCCTTCCAGCTGGGGCGCGGGTGCCGGAGTGTTCGCCTGAAGCGCTGCGCGCGCCGCCTGGTCGAACGGCAGTGGACCATCGTGCGCGGGCGCGTTACCGCTCACGCCGTCCAGGCCGTCGGGCACGCCCTGCGGCAGCGGCGTGTCCTCGGCATACGCCCGTATCGCCCCGATCGGCCAGCCGGCCGGCGGCAAAGGCGATCGCGCCGCGTCCACGGCGGCCACGCTCGATCCAGCCCAGAATGCGATCACCCACCATCCGTACTTCGTCATGAGTGGCCTCCGTCGTCCACGACGAGCCGGCGTGCGCCATCGGCCGTCGCGACCGTCACGGCACCGGTATCGACGCTCACCACACGCGATACCCCGAACGCCTCGCCCGGCGCAACGGTCGCGAATGCGCCATCGCCGGCGTCGAACAGCGCAAGCCCGGTGCGTCCGTCGCGAATGGTGCCGGCCAGGCGCGGCGTCATATCGTCAGCCACCGTCGGCGAACCGGCTCCGCCGAATGGATCGTCGCTCCGCGCGCCGGCAAGCACCGCCTTCGCGCCGTCCGGAACCCGGGCTCCCGACAGCGCCGGAAACACGTCGATCGTCATGTCCACCCGCGACGCGGGCGGTTTGCTCTCGATATGCAGCCCGGACGGCACCACCAGCACCGGGAAACTCGCCAGCCCGCCCATCAGGCGCAGCAGCGCCGGAAAACCGCCTTCCGCGACGATCCGCACCGTGCGCCGGCCATCCGGCGCCGCATCGTCAGTGTGCCGCGGTTCGATCGACACAACCCGCAGTCCGCTTCCTCGGACCACGTCGGCCAGCTCCAGCATCAACGCGGGCCACCCCGGCGCAGGCGGCGAGCTGGCGTCGCGCGCGGCAGCCGGGCCCATATCGCGCCGCGGCGCGGCGGCCGCGAGCAGCCGTTGTGCGTCGGCGGCCCGTATCTGCGCCGTTGCCAGCAATGCACGGCTGCGTGCGAGTCCGCTTCCATCGACGGCATTCATCAGATAAACGCCCACCCCCATCACGAACGCGAATGCGAGCGCACAACCAACGGCGTGCACGGCGGCCGGCGACATTCGCGTCACGCGGCCGAGCCACTCGGCGCCGTCAGGCATGGACTGATGCATGATCGCCGTCATGCGCCGCCTCCCGTCGTCGTCTGTCGCGGCGGCGCGTCGTGCCAGCGCACCTGCACGGAGAAACGGAACGGCACGGCCGAACCCGCGACCGGCTTGGCCGAAGCCGGTGTCAGCGCACCGATGTCGAAGCGCCAGTCGCGCTGCTCGGCCGCGATGCGTGCGAGCCATCGCGCGGCCGTCCGGTAACTCGTCGCGCGCGCGTCGAGCTCGGCACCGGACGATGTCGTACGCAATGCGTCGAGCCGAACCGTGTCGTCGCGCACCTGCGCCAGCGTCGCCAGCAGTCCGGCAACGCGCCGATACGGCGCGGCAAGCACGGCCGCTCGCGCATCGCGTTGCGCGACATCGGCTGCCGCGCCGGCGGTGCGCCGTGCGGCATCGACCTGCGGCTGCAATTGCCGCAGCCGCGCCTCCACTCGCGTGCGCTCGGCATCCACGCGCCATCGCCACGCTGTCGCCACCCCTGTCCAGAGACCGGCCCCGAGTGCGCCGAGCACGATCGCCGCCCCGCATTGCGCGGCACGGCGGCGCCGCAGCGCCTGCGCCAGCCGCTCACGGTACGGCAGCAAATTGAAGCCCCCGAGCGCGGCATGGCCGGCGGCAGCCCGCCCGAACCCCATATCGACGATCATTCCCACACCCCGCGCAGCGCCAGCCCGACCGCGAGGGCAAACGCCGGACCGCCCGGCGCGCCGGCGGGTACGCCCGGCAGACCGTCCCATCCGGTGCAGTCGAACGGCACCACGGCCGCCCCGAGCGCATCGCCGATATCGGCGGCCGACGTGCCGCAGCGGGCGATGCAGCGCTCGTCGCCGGCCACGAGCACGCAGCGCACTGGCTCGAACTCGCACTGGCGCAATGCGTCCGGCAACGCCGCACGCACGTCGCCGGACAGCGCGAGCACCGGTGCGGCGATCGCGCCGTCAATCCGCCAGCCGCGCACGCCCGTGTCGTTGAACCAGAATGCGGCATACGGGCCGTGCGCGTCGGGCTCGAACTGCGCGGCATAGCGCAACGCGCGCAGCGCGGCAGCCGACTCGCCGTCGACGGCCGTCAGATCGATGCCGGCCTGCGCGGCCACGTCGATCCGCCGCTCGAGCAATGCCTGCGGCGCCACGGCGACCGCAATCTCGCCCCGGCACGCGTCGTCGTCCTGCCGCCAGTCGAACGCGAGGTCGTCAGGTGCCAGCCCCGAAATCCGTTCGGCCGCCTGCCGGGCGGCGTCCGCGATGTCGTCGCGCCCGGCCAGATCGAGCGTCGCGGTCTGCATCTCGTCATCGCGCAGCGCCATCACGCCGCGCGCGTCGCAGCGCACGCCCGCCGCCGACAGCCGCGACACCGCCGCCGCCAACGCACGTGCGACCGCAGCCCAGCGCGCGTCCTCCGGCCCGCCCGCCAGTCCGACCGGCTCCCGCTCGAGTCCTTCGACCCGCACGTCCGCAGCCCGGCCGCGCCGGCTCAGCACGGCCACCCTCACCTCGTCCGCCCCGACGTCGATGCCCGTCGAGCGGTGCCTGCCCGGCGCGAACCGCGCCGCCCATCGTCCTGCCATCCCAGCCTCCCGCGATCGTTGCGGCCCACGCCGCGTTTCCGAGGCCTGATTCTGCAAAGCGGCGCGCGCGCCAGACAGTCGGCCGAACGGCCAGTCGTGGCACGGAGCGGCCGCGCGGACCCCATACTGACGGCACCGCGATCAGCCGCGTGCCGGCGGACGTCCCCCGCGCCAGGGACCGTCTTACCGGGCAGCTATAATCGCGGGACTGTTTTCCAGTATGCCTATGCAATCCACGTCTCCTACGTCCCCGCCTCCCGCGCCCGAGCCGAAGAAGCGGTCCTGGTGGCTGAAAGTCCTGATCGGCCTCGCCGCGATGTGCGTGGCCCTCGTCGTGGCCGGCGGCCTCGTGCTCGGCTACGCGCTCGTCGTCGCGTGGCCGAACATGCCGTCGCTCGACGCGCTGACCGACTATCGTCCGAAGGTACCGCTGCGGATCTACACGTCGGATCACGTGCTGATCGGCGAATTCGGTGAGGAGCGCCGCGACATCGTCCATTTCAAGGACGTACCCGACTCGCTCAAGAAGGCGATCCTCGCGATCGAGGACGCGCGCTTCTACGATCACGGCGGCGTCGACCTCACCGGCATCGCCCGCGCCGGCTTCGTCGCGCTGACGAACGGCCATGCGTCGCAGGGCGCGAGCACGATCACGATGCAGGTCGCGCGCAATTTCTTCCTGTCGAGCGAAAAGACCTACACGCGCAAGATCTACGAGATGCTGCTCGCGTACCGGATCGAGCGCGCGCTGACGAAGGATCAGATTCTCGAGGTCTACATGAATCAGATCTATCTCGGCCAGCGTGCGTATGGCTTCGCGAGCGCCGCGCGGGTCTACTTCGGCAAGGACCTGAAGGACATCACGCTCGCGGAAGCGGCAATGCTCGCGGGGCTGCCGAAGGCGCCGTCCGCATACAACCCGGTCGTCAATCCGAAGCGCGCGAAGGTGCGCCAGGAATACATCCTGCAACGGATGCTCGAGCTGAACTTCATCACGCGCGAGCAGTACGACGAAGCCGTCGCGCAGCCGCTCGTCGTCAAGGGCGCCGGCCGCGAATTCAGCGTGCACGCCGAGTACGTCGCGGAAATGGTCCGCCAGATGATGTACGCGCAGTACCGCGAGGAAACCTACACGCGCGGCTTCAACGTCGTCACGACGATCGACTCCGCCGACCAGCAGGTCGCATACACCGCGCTGCGCAAGGGCATCATGGATTACGAGCGCCGCCACGGCTATCGCGGGCCGGAAGGCTTCATCGAGCTGCCGGCCGGCGCCGACGACCGCGAACAGGCGATCGACGACGCGCTGCTCGAGCACCCCGATAACGGCGAACTCGTCGCGGCGGTCGTCACGGCCGCAACCCCGCGCCAGATCACCGTCGCCTTCATCGACGGCAGCAGCGCGACAATCGAAGGCGACAACCTGCGCTTCGCGTCGGGCGCGCTGTCGGCCAGCGCGCAACCAAACCGCCGCATCCGGCCGGGCGCGATCGTCCGGGTCGTGAAGAACGACGCAGGCAAGTGGGCGATCACGCAGTTGCCGCAGGTCGAAGGCGCGTTCATCTCGATCGTCCCGCAGGACGGCGCGATCCGCTCGCTCGTCGGCGGCTTCGACTACAACAAGAACAAGTTCAACCACGTCACGCAGGCGTGGCGGCAACCGGGTTCGTCGTTCAAGCCGTTCATCTACTCGGCGTCGCTCGACAAGGGCCTCGGGCCGGCCACGGTGATCAACGACGGCCCGCTGTATTTCAGCGCCGCGGAAACCGGCGGCCAGCCGTGGGAGCCGAAGAACTACGGCGGCGGCTTCGAAGGCCCGATGTCGATGCGCACCGCGCTGCAGCGCTCGCGCAACCTCGTGTCGATCCGGATCCTGAACCACATCGGCACGAAGTACGCGCAGCAGTACATCACGCGCTTCGGCTTCGACGCCGAGCGCCATCCGGCCTATCTGCCGATGGCGCTCGGCGCGGGCCAGGTCACGCCGTTGCAGATGGCCGGCGCGTACTCGGTGTTCGCGAACGGCGGCTTCCGCGTGAATCCGTACCTGATCGCCGAAGTGACCGATCCGAATGGCGCGATCGTCGCCCGCGCGCAGCCGCTCATCGCCGAGCAGAACGCACCGCGCGCAATCGACGCGCGCAACGCGTACGTGATGAACAGCCTGCTGCAGAGCGTCGCGCAGCGCGGCACGGGCGCGCGCACGAACGTGCTGAAGCGCACCGACCTCGCCGGCAAGACCGGTACGACGAACGATTCGCACGACGCATGGTTCGCCGGCTACCAGCACACGCTCGCGGCGATCGCGTGGATCGGCTACGACAATCCGCGCAGCCTCGGCGATCGCGAAACCGGCGGCGGCCTGTCGCTGCCGGTCTGGATCGACTACATGGGCGCGGCGCTGAAGGGCACGCCGGAGTTCAAGCCGACGATGCCGGACGACGTCCAGGCGCTCGGCAGCGAGCTTTACTTCACCGAGTTCACGCCGGGGCACGGCTTCGTGTCGACGGTCGGCGTGCCGCAGGCGCCGGCGGTGCAGAACACCGACGAACCCGTGCCGCACGTCGACGAGCAGGAGAAGCAGGACATCATGAACCTGTTCCGCGGCCATTGACACGAACGGCCCGAGCATGAAAAAAGCGCCCCGCAGGGCGCTTTTTTCTTGTGCTTCGATCCGGCGTATCGGGCGCCCGGTCGGGCGAGCGCCGAACGTTACGCGCCGAACGTGATCGGCTGGCCGGCCTGCTGCGTCGCGTAGTCGGTGAGCGCCGCGAAGAACTCGGAGCCGGTGCGCGTATCGCGCCATTCGCCGTCGACGAAACGGTAATGGAATCCGCCCGCCTTCGCGGCGATCCACAGTTCCTTCATCGGCGGCTGGAGATTGATGATGATCTTCGAGCCGTTCTCGAACGTCAGCGTCAGCACGCTGCCGTTGCGCTCCAGATCGATGTCGTGGTCGCCGTCGTTCGCGGCATCCACGGTACGCTCGACGGCCGCCAGCACGGCCTCGGCACGGGCCAGGTATTCAGTATCGGACATGCTAAACTCTATCGGTTAAATTGTTCAGGGACGATCATGCGAGTCGTTTTCCGGATGAGCGCGATTGTAGCGGCTTTGGCGATACTTGCCGGCTGCGGTCAACGCGGCCCGCTCTATCTGCCCACCGTGCCGCCGTTGCCGGCGAAGCCCATCCAGCAACAGGACACGCCGCCGTCGGACGTCACGCCGACCGATGAAAACGCATCGACCGAGAGCATTCCCGATTCTTCCGGCACGCCGCTCACGCTGTCGCCGGAGCTGTCGAGCGATGCGTCGAGGGCCGCGACGCCCGCATCCGGCCCGGTTGTCGCGCAATAATCGCACCCCGCGGCCCGCGCGGTTTCGTTCGCAACAAAGGCGATGACTTCCCGTCATCGCCTTTTGTTTTTTTCAGGCCCGCATCGTCAAGCACGGATGCGCCGCCAGCCCCATTCAAGCAGCCGCCAGCCGAGCAGCACCGCGACGATCGTCGCGTAGAGCTTCGGCTGCGCGAGATTGTGCTTGCCTGCCCTCATCCACCAGAAATGCAGCACGCCGAACAGCGCAATCGCATAGATTGCGCGATGCAGCGTCGCCCAGTGACGGCCGAGCCGGCGCACCATCGCGCGCGGCGACGTCGCGGCCAGCGGAATCAGCAACACGAACGCGGCGAAGCCGACCGTGATGAACGGACGCTTCCCGACGTCCTTCAGGATCGCGAGCACGTCGAACCACTTGTCGAACCACAGATACGTCGTGAAATGCAGCGTCGCGTAAAAGAACGCGAACAGGCCGATCATCCGGCGAAAGCGCAGCAATGCGGGAACGCCCGTCACGCGCCGAAGCGGCGTGACGGCGAGCGTGATGCAGAGCATCACCAGCGTCCAGAGGCCCGTCGAACGCGTGATGAACTCGATCGGGTTCGCGCCGAGCCGGTCGGTCAGCCCGAACAGCACGAGACGCGCGAGCGGATAGAGACCGGCCGCGAACACCAGCACCTTGGCGGAGGCAAGCCAGCGCGGCGAGGCGGTACGCGCCGCCCCGGCCCCGGCACCACCGGCGGCAGCCGTGCGCATGCCGGACGCGCGCGCGGGCGTCAGCGTGGAGGAAGGGATGTCGTTTCTCACCGGCAAGCTCAGAAGTTCTTTTTCAGGTCCATGCCCTGATACATCGACGCCACGAGATCGCTATAGCCGTTGAACATCAGCGTCTTGCGCTTCGGCGTGAAGAAGCCGTCCTCGCCGATCCGGCGCTCGGTCGCCTGGCTCCAGCGCGGGTGATCGACGTTCGGGTTCACGTTCGAATAGAAGCCGTATTCGTTCGACGCATACGTGTTCCAGCTCGTCTTCGGCTGCTTGTCGACGAAGCGGATCTTCACCAGCGACTTCGCGCTCTTGAAGCCGTACTTCCACGGCACGACGATCCGCACCGGCGCGCCGTTCTGGTTCGGCAGCACCTGGCCGTACACGCCCATCGTCAGCAGCGTCAGCGGATTCATCGCCTCGTCCATCCGCAGCCCTTCCGAATACGGCCAATCGAGCACCGGCGCCGACAGCCCAGGCATCTGCGACGGATCGGCCAGCGTGATGAACTGCACGTATTTCGCGTTGCCGGTCGGCTGCACGCGTTTGATCAGCTCGGACAGCGGCACGCCGATCCACGGAATCACCATCGACCATCCTTCGACGCAACGCAGCCGGTACACGCGCTCCTCGAGCGGCGCGAGCTTCAGCAGTTCGTCGAGATCGAACACCTTCGGGTGCAGCACCTCGCCCTCGACGCTCACACGCCACGGGCGCGGCCGCAGCGTGCCCGCGTTCTGGGCCGGGTCGCTCTTGTCGGTGCCGAATTCGTAGAAGTTGTTGTAGGACGTGATGTCCTTGAACGGCGTCACCTTGTCGGCCGCGACGAACCTCGGGTTGGTTTTCGCCGCAAGCTTCGCGGCCCGCGCGTCCGGCGACGCATAGGCCGCGAACGCCGCGCCGCTGCCGCCGAGCAATCCGCCCGCCGCCGCCAGGCCGGCGGCCTGCAATACGCGCCGCCGGTTCTCGAATACCGCGCGCGGCGTAATCTGGCTCTGCGCGATATCACCGCCGGTCAGTACGGTGCGCAAAGAGTGTTTGATCCACATCGTGCTGCTCCTCCTGCATGCGCGGCGCGCACGCTTCATGAGCGTTCGACCCGACCCGAGCTGCGCCGTTCGACGCCCGGACCGCCCGCCCGTTACAAAAGAAAACCGCCGGGCACGCAGTGCGCCGGCGGTCTTTTGTCGGACCAACGTCGGAAATCTTACAGCTTGCCGTAGCTATGCAGCCCGGACAGGAACATGTTGACGCCGAGGAACGCGAACGTCGTCACGAGCAGGCCCGTGAGCGCCCACCAGGCGGCGACCGCGCCGCGCAGGCCCTTCATCAGCCGCATGTGCAGCCAGGCCGCGTAGTTGAGCCACACGATCAGCGCCCAGGTTTCCTTCGGATCCCAGCTCCAGTAACCGCCCCATGCTTCAGCGGCCCACAGCGCGCCGAGGATCGTCGCGATCGTGAAGAACGCGAAGCCGACCGCGATCGACTTGTACATCACGTCGTCGAGCACCTCGAGCGTCGGCAGGCGATCGGCGAGCACGCCGCGCTCCTTCATCAGGTACGCGACCGACACCATCGCCGACAGCGCGAAGCTGCCGTAGCCGATGAAGTTCGCCGGCACGTGAATCTTCATCCACCAGCTCTGCAGCGCCGGCACGAGCGGCTGGATCTGCTGTGCGTCGCGCGCGACCGAGTACCACATCAGGAAGCCGACGGCCGCGCTGATGACCAGCAGCACGAACGCGCCGAGCGAGCGCGTGCCGTAGTGGCCTTCGTAATACAGATAAAGCAGCGCGGTGATCAGGCTGAACAGCACGAAGACTTCATACAGATTCGACACCGGGATATGCCCGACGTCGGCACCGATCAGGTAGGACTCGTACCAGCGCACCATCAGGCCGGTGAAACCCATCAGCACCGCGACCCACGTCAGTTTCTGGCCGATCGCGGAGCCCGATTCGGAGCGCGCGAGCAGGCCGATCCAGTAGAAGATCGTCGCGAGCACGAACAGCGCGCTCATCCACAGGATCGCGGACTGGCTCGACAGGAAGTACTTGAGGAAGAACGCCGAATCTGCGCGCGCGAGATCGCCCTGGTAGATCTGGATCGACAGCAGCGACAACACCGCGATCGACGCCATCATCAGCCGCGCAGGCTTCCAGCGCCAGCCGAGCACGACAAGCGCCGGCACCGTGCCGATCATCACCGCCTTGTCGTAGTAATTCATGTGTTCGTTGTAATGCACGAACGCATAGCCCGCGCCGACGACGAGTGCCAGGGCGAACAGCCAGTCGATGATCGACAGGCGCGCGAGGAACGGACGGTCGTCGAACAACGGCGCCGGATTCGGGGCCTGGACCGGCCCCGAACGGGAAGAGGAAACTTGAGTGAGATCCATGATGTTACCGGGTGGAATTCTCGGAATCGGAACCGTCGCCGGCGGGCGGACGGGCAGTCGCTGCCGCACCGGCGGGTGCGGCGTCGCGCGGCGTGGCGCGCAAGGCGGCGCCGGCCGCGTCGCGCGTCTGCACGAATTCTTTCTCGAAATCGAAGGTCTTGCGGGCCGTGGACATCGCCATCACCACATCGACGCCCGAACCGGCGTCCTTGAGCCAGAACCAGAGTCGCCGCTCGCGCACGTAGAACATCGAGAAGATGCCGGCGACCAACAGCAGGCTGCCAAGATACACCAGATTCTTGCCGGGTGCGCGCGTCAGCTGAAATACCGAAGCTTGCACCTGCTTGAAGGAGTCGAGCTGCAAATAGACCGGCGATCCGTACAAGAAGCTGTCGGATAGCGCATTGATCGCGTTCTGCACGAAGCGGATCGTGTCGGCGCCCTGCTGGGCGGCCGGCTCGCCGGCACGCTCGCGTGCGATCTGCCAGACCTCCCACATCGACCCCTCGAGCATGCGCAGCAGCAGGCTGGCCGCCTTTTCCTGCTCGGCCTTCGGCACCGAGCGGTCGATGAACGTCGCCACCGCCTGGAAGCCACCGATCGGCTGGCCGTCGGCGCCACGGCCGACGCTGTCGTCGCTCGCCGCAAAAAGGGTCAGCACCTTGAACGCGCTGTCCTGCAGGCGGCCGCGCAGCGACGCTTCGGTCGTCGGCAGCGAACGCTGCGCGAAACGTGCGGCGGCGTCGGCACGCACGGCCGGATCCTCGAGTGCGGCGCGCAGGCGCATCCATTCGCCGATCGAATCCTGGCTGTCGGCCGGAATCCGCATGTAGCGGAACGGATCGTTCGGGCTCGCGCGCACGCCGGCGAGGAACACGCGCGTGCCGCCCATGTCGACGGGCAGCATGTAGTTGTTGAATTCGCGCGCCTGGCCGTCCTTGCCGCGAATCTTGTACTGCACCGACGGGCCGATGTTGTGGAGCTGCATCGGCTTCGACGTCTTCGCGCCCGAACCGAGCCGCTCGTCGAATGCTTCCTTGAGCGACTCCGTCTTCGCGACGCCGCGCACGTCCGGCTTGCCGTTCGCGTCCGCCATGTTCTCGACGTTGATCGCGCGGAAGTCGGAGAATTCGATCGTGTCGCCATCGCGGCCCGGCATCTGCAGCGGCGCCGTGCTGCCGATCGTGCCCTTCACCGCGAAGGTCTTCGCGTTGCCGCCCGTCATCGGGTAGGCCGTCATCTCCATCTGCGAACCGCCGTCCTGGAAGCTCGACTGGTAGATGGACACGCCCTTGTACGTGAACGGCTTGTTGACCTCGACGCGCGCCGGGATCTTCTGGCCCGTCTCGCGATCGATCACGACGATGTCGCTCGCGAACAGCTTCGGCATCCCCGTCGTGTAGTAATCGACGATGAACTTGTTGAGTTGGATCGAGAACGGCAGGTCCTGGATCAGCGAACCGCTCGGCTGGTTCAGGATCGCGGTGGACACGAACTGGCCTTCCGGCACCCACGCGTAGCCGCGGAACGTCGGGTTCGACGCCGACAACCGATGGTCGGGCGAGATTTCGCTGATCGTCGCGCTCGTGTTGACCGGGCTCTTGCCGAACATCCACATCTGGAATTTGATCGGCAGGTTGCTGTCCAGCAGGCCGCCGATACAGATCACGACGATCGCAAGGTGCGCGGAGATGTAGCCCCACTTCGTCAGCGCGCCGCGTTTCGCGGAAATCAGCGTTGCACCGTCGGTTTCACGCACGACGTGCTTGTAGCCGGCCTTGGTGACGAACGTGGCAAGCGAGGCCGCGACGGTCGCGCGCGTGCCGGACGCCGAGTATTCGGCCTTGTGGTGGAAGGCGCGCAGGCTGCCTTCGCGCACCTTGTCCTTCCAGCTCTTCGCGTCGGCAAGCATCTTCGGCGCGTTGCGGATCACGCACAGCGAGATCGACACGACGAGGAAGATCAGGATCAGCATGAACCACCACGCGCTGTACACGTTGTACAGGCCCAGCGAGCGGAAGATGTCCGCCCAGAATGGCCCGAACTGGTTCACGTAGTTCGGATACGGGTCATCCTGGGTCAGGACCGTCCCGACGATGCTCGCGATCGACAGCACCACCAACAGTGCGATCGCGAAGCGCATCGAGCTCAGCAACTCGACCGCGCGCCTGGACGCACTTTGACCCGACTTCGACTGCAACCCCGACGTGGTAACGCTCATTCAAACTCCGACTAAGGGGAAACAGCCCCCACGCTCACTATGTCCGCTGCCCCCGAGGGGGCGGTCAGCACTCTTGGGACGGCCCGGCGAGTGCCGACAAAAAAGGGCGAGGCAACCGCAACGGTGCCCCACCCTTTTCTTGTTCTGACTCCGGCCGCCCTTCGGGCACCCGGTCATTCCATTCGCGACCGTCCGTTCAACGCAGGCCCGCGATGTAATCCGCGACGGCCTTGATCTCGTTGTCCGACAGACGCGATGCGATCTGATGCATCGCCTCGTTGTTGTTGCGCGCGCCGACACCCTGCTGGAACGCGGTCAACTGGGCCACCGTGTAATCGGCCCACTGCCCCGACAAACGCGGGTACTGGACCGGAATCCCCTGCCCCGTCGGCCCGTGGCAGCTCGCGCAGGCGGGCACACCCTTTTCCGCGATGCCGCCGCGATAGATCTTCTGGCCGATCGGCACGGTCGCCGCATCGCGTGCGGTGCCGAGCTTCGTGGACTGCGATCCGTAATACGCGGCGACGTTGCGCATGTCGTCCGCGCTCAACGCGCTCGCAAACCCGACCATCACCGGATTGGTCCGCGCCGGCCCCTTCGCGCCCGGCTGGGCCTTGAAGTCGTTCAACTGCTTGACCAGATATTCGGGATGCTGGCCGGCGAGCTTCGGGAAACTGCCCGATGCGCTGTTGCCGTCGGCGCCGTGACACGACGCGCAGACTTGCCCGGCAATCGCCTTGCCGCGGTCCAGATCCGGCTTTGCCGCATCCGCCGCGTTTGCCTCCGCTACGAAACCTACGAACCCTGCTGCAACCTGAAGCACCATCAGAGACTTGCACAGTCGATTCATTCGCACACCCTGTTTCGTCTTGTGGGAATTTGAGGTTCTGCAAAAAACGACGTCGACCAGTCTACCGCAGAAGCTGCATAAAAGCGCGAGGCAGGCGCCCGCAGCCCTTCGGCAAAACCGGCGTATTGTACAATATCGCGCTGAAAGCTCCCGCGCCTATCGGGGCTACCCCGCCTCCACCAAGCGGCTCGCGCCGCCCCGTCCCTCCGGTTTCCCCCATGGCCTTTTTGCTCCATCAAGCCCGCTTCTACACGACCGTCAACCATCTGCGCGACCTGCCGCCGACGGTGCAACCGGAAATCGCGTTCGCGGGCCGCTCGAATGCCGGCAAATCGACGGCGATCAACGTGCTGTGCAATCAGAAGCGGCTCGCGTTCGCGTCGAAGACGCCCGGTCGCACGCAGCACATCAACTACTTCTCCGTCGGCCCGGCCGCCGAGCCCGTCGCGAACCTCGTCGACCTGCCCGGCTACGGTTACGCGGAAGTGCCGGGGGCCGCGAAGGCCCACTGGGAAATGTTGCTGTCGTCCTATCTCGCGACGCGTTCGCAGCTGTGCGGCCTGATCCTGATGATGGATTCGCGCCGCCCGCTGACCGACCTCGATCGCCGGATGATCGAGTGGTTCGCGCCGACCGGCAAGCCGATCCACACGCTGCTGACGAAGTGCGACAAATTGACGCGCCAGGAAAGCATCAACGCGCTGCGGAACACGCAGAAGGGACTCGACGCGTATCGCGACCAGGGCGTGAAGGGCAAGCTGACCGTCCAGCTGTTCTCGGCGCTGAAGCGCACGGGGCTCGACGAGGCGCACGAGCTGATCGAGAGCTGGGTGCGGCCGTCCGCCGCCGACGAAAAAGGCGAGCCTGTAGCACAATAAGCGGGCAACGCGCGGCCGGGATCGGCCGTGCGCACCTGACGGCACCTGCGAATTCGGCCGGCTCATAAAAAAACCCGCCGTTGAACGGCGGGTCAAACAGCCTAATCGAAAAACGACAGGCACCCGCTCAGGGAGGAGAAGCGGGGAGCTGCACGCGACGCGTGCCGCTCGATCGCTATCATATACCAACGATCTCGAAAATGACCTAAGGGTTCCGTAAGGTCCTTCTTGCCCTGATTTCTACCAAATCGCCATGAGCTTCCATCCGCTTCATCGTCCGCGCCGGATGCGCCGCGACGACTTCTCCCGGCGCCTGATGCGCGAAAACCGCCTGACCACCGACGACCTGATCTACCCGGTGTTCGTCGTCGACGGCACCAACGAACGCCAGGCCGTCCCGTCGATGCCCGGCGTCGAGCGCGTGTCGGTCGATCTGCTGATGCATGTCGCCGAGCAGTGCGTCGAACTCGGCGTGCCCGTGCTGTCGCTGTTCCCGGCCATCGAGCCGTCGCTGAAAACGCCCGACGGCCGCGAAGCGGCCAATCCGGAAGGCCTGATCCCGCGCGCGGTGCGCGAGCTGAAGAAGCGTTTCCCCGAGCTCGGCGTGCTGACCGACGTCGCGCTCGATCCGTACACGAGCCACGGCCAGGACGGCGTGCTCGACGAAAACGGCTACGTGATCAACGACGACACGATCGAGATCCTGGTCGACCAGGCACGCGCGCAGGCGGAAGCCGGCGTCGACATCGTCGCGCCGTCGGACATGATGGACGGGCGCATCGGCGCAGTCCGCGAGATGCTGGAAAGCGACGGCCATATCCATACGCGCATCATGGCCTATTCGGCCAAGTTCGCGTCGGCGTTCTACGGCCCGTTCCGCGATGCGGTCGGCTCGGCGTCCAATCTGGGCAAGGGCAACAAGATGACCTACCAGATGGATCCGGCGAACAGCGACGAAGCGCTGCGCGAAGTGCGCCTCGACATCGACGAAGGCGCCGACATGGTGATGGTCAAGCCCGGCATGCCGTATCTCGACATCGTGCGCCGCGTGAAGGACGAGTTCCGCTTCCCGACCTACGTGTACCAGGTGAGCGGCGAATACGCGATGCTGAAGGCCGCCGCAATGAACGGCTGGCTCGACCATGACAAGGTCGTGCTCGAATCGCTGCTCGCATTCAAGCGCGCAGGCGCCGACGGTGTCCTCACGTACTTCGCGCTCGACGCTGCCCGTCTGCTGAAAGCGCAGCGCTGAGCCGCACGACGGCGCGTATCAAGAAAAACGGCGGGACACTTCATCGGTGTCCCGCCGTTTTGTATTTGTCGTCCGGTCGGCGTAGCAGGCGCCCATATGCGCGGAGGCGCGCGCCTTACACCGTCGGCACCGCCGCGCGATCGAGGCTGCGCAGGAACGTCTCGGCCGCCTGATAGCCGACCACGCGGCCGATTTCATTGCCGTTGCGATCGAAGAAAATGATGCCCGGCGGCCCGAACAGGTTGAAGCGCTTGAGGAGCGCCTGGTCGGCCGGATTGTTCGCGGTGACGTCCGCGCGCACCAGGTGAAGCTGCGCGAGCCGCGCCTGCACCCGCGAATCGGTGAACGTCAGATGCTCCATTTCCTTGCAGCTCACACACCAGTCGGCATAGAAGTCGAGCATCACGGGCCGGCCCGACGTCTTCAGCAGCGCGTCGAGCTCGCCGCTGGAGCGCACCGACGCGAACGCGGGGCCCGCCTGCCCGGCCGCCGCGCCGGCGGCCGACGCATCGCCCGACGCAACCGTGCGCGCCGCGAGTACGGCCAGCGGCTTCACGGGGTCGTTGGAGCCCGCCGCGAGCCCGACGAGCAGCGTCGCGGCCCAGATCGCGAGCGCCGCACCGAGGCCGCGACCGAGACGGCGCCAGATCGACGCGGCGCCGGCATGCGGCGTGAACAGGCCGAGCGCCGCCGCCGCGACGAGCAGCCACAGCGCGGCGAGCACCATCTTCAGCCCGCCCGCGAGCACCGGCCACACGATCCACAGCGCGGCGGCGAGCAGCACGATGCCGAAGAACACCTTCACGCCATCCATCCATGCGCCCGCGCGCGGCAGCACCGTGCCGGCACCGACGCCGACGACGAGCAGCGGCACGCCGAGCCCCAGCCCCATTGCGAACAGCGCGGCACCGCCGAGCCATGCATTGCCGGTGTGCGCGATGAACGCGAGCACCGCGAACAGCGGCGCCGTCATGCACGCGCCGACGACCAGCGCCGACAACGCACCCATCGCGGCGACCGCGACGAAGTGGCCGCCCTGCCGCGCGCGCGAGGCTTCGGCCGCGCCGTTCTGCCAGCGCTCGGGCAACGCGATGTCCTTGCCGGAAATCAGCGATACCGCGAATGCCGTGAGCAGCACGCCGAACGCGCCGAGCACCCACGGGTTCTGCAACCACGCGCCAAGGCTCTGGCCGACCAGCGCCGCCGCGATGCCCAGCACCGTATAGACGAGCGCCATGCCGACCACGTACGTCAGCGACAGCGCAAAGCCGCGCGCATGCGTCGCCCGCGTGCCCTGGCCGATGATGATCGCCGACACGATCGGAATCATCGGATACGAACAGGGCAGGAGACTCAGCACGACGCCCGCGACGAAATACAGCGCGACGATCGTGAAGAAGCCGTGCCCCTCGAGCAGCGACTGCGCGAAATCCGCGCTCGTGACCTTGTCGAACCAGTTGCCCGAGGCCGGTGCGCCGTCGGCCGGCGCGGCCGCGCCCAGCGCCGCGCCGTCGATCTTCACGACGTGCTCCGCGGGCGGATAGCAGATCCCTTCGTCGGCGCACCCCTGCGACGTCACCGCGAGCTCGAACGGCCCCGCCGCCTGCTTGACCGGCACATGAATCACGACCTCGTCGCGATATGTCTCGACTTCCTTCTGGAACGTCTGGTCGAACTTCACATGACCGGCCGGGAACAGTGGATCGCCGAGCGTCGCCTGCCCGCCCTTCACCGCGAAAGCGAACCGCTCTCGGTACAGGTAATAGCCATTGGCCACCTTGAAGCGGACGTCCACCTGCCCTGGCGCTTCGCTCGCGCTGAACTTGAATGCGACCGACGGATCGAGAAAATCGTCGGCCGCGCGCGCGACCGACAGGCCGCCCAGCATGAACATGAACGACAACAGGACTGCGAGGACCCGCAGCGCGCGCACGCGCACGGAAAGCGCCATACCGTTAAACATGAAATAGACGTTGAGTTTCGCTGGTCACCCACTGGCCGTATGCGGCCGAAGCCGTCGCCTGCCACGAGACGATTTCCGGCGTCTCGTACGGATGATGCGCGAGAATAAATCGCTCCAGTTCGAGCGAGCGCACGGGGCTCGTCTTGAACAGCAACTGGATCTCGTCGGCCGTCTCGACCTTGCCCTGCCAGTGGTAGCGCGACTTGATCGCACCGAGTTCCGATACGCACGCGGCAAGCCGCGCATCGAGCGCGCCGTCGGCGAGCGCTGCGGCCGTCGCCGCGTCCGGCACCGTCGTCAGCATCAACACCACCACCATACGCGCCCTCCTGGCTGGTTTTTACCGGCTTCCGCCGCCACGATCGGCCCATCGAAGGCCCGAGCCGACAGTTCCGTATCGTAGCGCAGCCCGCGCGACGCTGCCGGCCGCGGGCTGCGACAATCGATCGCAGCCCGCGGCGCCACAAAAACAAAAAGGGCCAAGCAATTGCCCGGCCCTTTTCAGATACTGCTGCGTACTGGAAGCTTACTCGGCTTCTTGCACGTTTTCCGTTTCGTCGACTTCCGGACGATCGAGCAGCTCGACCAGTGCCATCGGTGCGTTGTCGCCGACGCGGAAGCCGAACTTCAGCACGCGCAGGTAGCCGCCCGGACGGTTCGCGAAACGCGGACCGAGCACGTCGAACAGCTTCGCCACCGAGTCACGATCGCGCAGGCGGTTGAACGCCAGGCGACGGTTTGCCAGCGACGGCTTCTTGCCGAGCGTGATCAGCGGCTCGACGACTTTACGGAGTTCCTTCGCCTTCGGCAGCGTCGTCTTGATGACTTCGTGCTCGATCAGCGAGTTGGACATGTTACGGAGCATAGCCAGACGGTGGCTGCTCGTGCGGTTCAGTTTCCGCAGACCATGACGATGGCGCATTTCAGTTTCCTTGATTCAAAGTTTTGATCCAGCTCTTCTATCGCACCGCTGGGGTGCACGGGCCGGTAACGAAAAAAGCAAGATGCGGATTTTAAAGGAAAATCCGCATCTTTGCCAACTACAGCAACAACCGGGCTTACTTGTCGAGACCAGCCGGCGGCCAGTTTTCGAGCTTCATGCCCAGCGTGAGACCGCGCGAAGCGAGCACTTCCTTGATCTCGTTGAGCGACTTGCGACCGAGGTTCGGTGTCTTCAGCAGCTCGTTTTCCGTGCGCTGGATCAGGTCGCCGATGTAGTAGATGTTCTCGGCCTTCAGGCAGTTCGCCGAACGAACCGTCAGCTCGAGATCGTCCACCGGACGCAGCAGGATCGGATCGATCTGCGGTGCGCGCGACGGTGCCTCTGCAGCCGTTTCCGTGCCTTCCAGAGCCGCGAACACGGACAGCTGGTCGACCAGGATGCGGGCCGATTGACGGATCGCCTCTTCCGGGGTGATCACGCCGCTCGTCTCGATGTTCATCACGAGCTTGTCGAGGTCGGTACGCTGCTCGACACGTGCGCTTTCAACTGCGTAGCTCACGCGGCGAACCGGCGAGAACGACGCGTCGAGAACGATGCGGCCGATGATCTTGGCCGTGTCTTCGCCATAGCGACGGACGTTGCCGGGCACGTAGCCGCGACCCTTTTCGATCTTGATCTGAACGTCGAGCTTGCCGCCCTTCGACAGGTGTGCGATCACGTGATTCGGGTTGATGACTTCGCAATCGTGAGCCAGCTCGATATCGCCGGCCGTGACGACGCCTTCGCCTTCCTTGCGCAGGGTCACCGTCACTTCGTCACGGTTGTGCAGCTTGAACACCACACCCTTCAGGTTCAGCAGCAGGTTGACGACGTCTTCTTGCACGCCATCAAGCGTCGAATACTCGTGCACCACGCCGGCGATCGTGACTTCGGTCGGCGCGTAGCCAACCATCGACGACAGCAGCACGCGGCGAAGCGCATTGCCCAAGGTGTGGCCGTAACCGCGTTCGAACGGTTCCATGACCACCCTCGCGTGGTTCTCGCCCAGCGATTCCACGGCGATGATCTTGGGTTTCAGCAAACTGGTTTGCATGGGCTTTCCTTTTCAATACCCTCGGCTCGTTACACCGATAAGGCTGACCGGTAACAACCAGAAAATAAACAGCCGAGGCCCCTCCTTGCGTAACGCAATCGGGGTACCTCGGCCGTCAATCGGATTAACGCGAATACAATTCGACGATCAGGCTTTCGTTGATGTCGCCTGCGATGTCAGCGCGTTCCGGCATTTGCTTGAACGTGCCTTCGAACTTCTTCGCATCGACTGCAACCCAGCTCGGCATGCCGCCTTGCTCGGCCAGCGACAGCGCTTCGACGATACGCGCCTGCTTCTTTGCCTTTTCGCGGATCGCGACGACGTCACCCGCCTTCACTTGCTGCGACGGCACGTTCGCGACGACGCCGTTCACGGTGATCGACTTGTGGCTCACCAGCTGACGCGCTTCAGCGCGGGTCGAGCCGAAGCCCATGCGATACACGACGTTGTCGAGACGCGACTCGAGCAGTTGCAGCAGGTTTTCACCCGTGTTGCCCTTGCGACGGTCGGCTTCAGCGAAGTAGCGGCGGAACTGACGCTCCAGGACGCCGTAAATGCGCTTGACCTTTTGCTTTTCACGCAGCTGCGTACCATAGTCGGACGTACGTGCGCCCGAGGTACGGCCGTGCTGACCCGGCTTGCTGTCGAGCTTGCACTTGTCGGCGAGCGAGCGGCGCGCGCTCTTCAGGAACAGGTCGGTGCCTTCACGGCGGGACAGCTTGGCCTTAGGGCCGATATAACGTGCCACTTTGCATTCCTTTATCAATCAGTCACGCGGATCGAAATCCGCGCTAGTTCGCGCCCTTTGGGGCGAACGGTGGGCTTAGTCAATCAAAAAAGCAACGCCCGTCGACGCTACGCGGCGACAGGCAAATGTGCCAGCACGAACGTGCCAGCACATTCTTAGATACGACGGCGCTTCGGCGGACGGCAGCCGTTGTGCGGAATCGGGGTGACGTCCGAAATCGCGGTGATCTTGATGCCGAGGCCATGCAGTGCGCGCACTGCCGACTCACGACCCGGGCCCGGGCCCTTGATCCGCACTTCCAGATTCTTCACGCCATATTCCATCGCCACGCGACCGGCCGACTCAGCAGCAACCTGAGCAGCGAACGGCGTCGACTTGCGCGAGCCCTTGAAGCCCTGGCCGCCCGACGTCGCCCATGCCAGTGCATTGCCCTGGCGATCGGTGATCGTGATGATCGTGTTGTTGAACGACGCGTGAACGTGAACCACGCCTTCAGCGACGTTCTTCTTAACCTTCTTGCGAACGCGTTGCGCCGCGGTGTTCGAAGCCTTAGCCATTACGTTTTCCTGTAACTGTCAGTTCCGCTTACTTCTTCAGCGCTTGCGCTGCACGACGCGGACCCTTGCGGGTACGTGCGTTCGTACGCGTACGCTGACCGCGCATCGGCAGGCCCTTGCGATGACGAACACCACGGTAGCAACCGAGGTCCATCAGGCGCTTGATGTTCATCGTCACTTCACGGCGCAGATCGCCTTCGACGATGAACTTGCCCACTTCTTCACGCAGCTTTTCGAGGTCTGCGTCGGTCAGGTCCTTGACCTTCTTCGAGAATTCCACGCCAGCTGCCGTGCAGATGCTGCGCGAGCGCGTGCGGCCGATACCGAAGATTGCCGTCAGGCCGATCTCGGTATGCTGGTGATTCGGGATGTTAACCCCTGCGATACGAGCCATTGTTTTTCCTCAAACAAAAAGCGCAAACAAACGCGCGGTCAGCCTTGGCGCTGCTTGTGGCGCGGATCCGAGCTGCAGATCACGCGAACGACGCCTTTGCGCTTGATGATCTTGCAATTGCGGCAAATGCGCTTAACCGATGCCATCACTTTCATGATAATACCCTTTTTTCAAATCACTTCGCCCGGAACACGATCCGCGCACGAGACAGATCGTAAGGCGTCAATTCAACCGTCACCTTGTCGCCCGGCAGGATGCGGATGTAGTGCATCCGCATCTTCCCGGAGATATGCCCCAACACGACATGGCCGTTTTCCAGCTTCACACGGAAGGTCGCATTCGGGAGGTTTTCGATCACCTCACCTTGCATCTGGATTACATCGTCTTTGGCCATAGTCCTTAATTAACGCATTGGGATGTTGCCGCCCTTGAAGTTTGCCTTCTTGAGCAGCGACTCATACTGTTGCGACATAACGTACGACTGCACCTGCGCCATGAAGTCCATCGTGACGACGACAATGATCAGCAGCGACGTTCCACCAAAATAAAACGGCACGTTCCAGCGCAGCACCAGGAATTCCGGCAGCAGACACACGAAGACGATGTAGATCGCACCGGCCAGCGTCAGACGCGTCAGGATGCGGTCGATATATCGTGCGGTCTGATCGCCCGGACGAATGCCCGGAACAAACGCGCCGCTCTTCTTCAGGTTGTCCGCGGTTTCCCTGCTGTTGAACACCAGTGCGGTGTAGAAGAAGCAGAAAAACACGATTGCCAGCGTGTACAGCAGCACATAGACCGGCTGACCCGGCTTCAGCGCCTCCGCGACGTTATGCAACGTGTTGGAGATCCAGCTTC
Source organism: Burkholderia sp. RF4-BP95 (assembly GCF_001521985.1). Classification (NCBI taxonomy): domain Bacteria; kingdom Pseudomonadati; phylum Pseudomonadota; class Betaproteobacteria; order Burkholderiales; family Burkholderiaceae; genus Burkholderia; species Burkholderia sp. RF4-BP95. The sequence goes on from NZ_LOSX01000080.1 coordinate 176,054, forward strand.
CCGACGGCTGACCCGTGCTGAACCAGCCGAGAATCGTGGCCGGAAACAGGATGATCGACGACGCGAAGATCGGCGGAATCACGCCCGACATGTTCAGCTTCAGCGGCAAGTGCGACGACTGGCCACCGTAGATCTTGTTGCCGACCTGGCGCTTCGCGTAGTTCACGAGGATCTTGCGCTGACCGCGTTCGATGAACACGACCAGGTAAGTCACCGCGGCAATCAGAACGACGATGATGATCGCCGAAATGATGCTCATCGAACCCGTGCGCACCAGCTCGAACAGCCCACCGACGGCATTCGGGAACCCTGCTGCGATCCCGCCGAAGATGATGATCGAGATGCCGTTGCCCAGACCACGCTCGGTGATCTGCTCACCCAGCCACATCAGGAACATCGTGCCGGTAACCAGCGTCACGACCGTCGTCAGCCGGAACAGCATGCCGGGGTCGATCACGAGGCCCGGCTGGTTTTCCAGCGCAGCCGCGATACCGAACGCCTGGAAGGTCGCGAGCACCACGGTGAAATACCGCGTGTACTGCGTGATCTTCCGTTGCCCTGCCTGCCCTTCCTTCTTCAGCGCCTCGAGCTGCGGCGAGACGATCGCCAGCAACTGCATGATGATCGACGCCGAGATGTACGGCATGATCCCCAGCGCAAAGATCGTGAAGCGGGAAAGCGCGCCACCCGAGAACATGTTGAACATGCCCAGGATGCCGCCCGCCTGACTCTGGAACAGCTTCGCCAGTTGATCCGGATCGATGCCCGGCACGGGGATGTGCGCGCCGATGCGATAGACGATCAGCGCCAGGAGCAGGAACATCGCTCGCCGACGCAGATCGCCGAATTTCGCCGTGCTTCGACCGGGTTTTGCAAGACTCGGGCTGTTAGCCAAGTACCTTCTCCGATGAATGCAAGTAACGACGCGCTACGCGTGTCACTCGGCGAACGAACCGCCAGCCGCTTCGATCGCAGCGCGCGCACCCTTGGTGGCACCGAGACCCTTCACGACGATCTTGCGCTTCAGTTCGCCCGTCGCGATGATCTTTGCGCTCTTCGTCAACTCGCCGACCAGGCCGGCTTGCTTCAGTGCGAGCAGATCGATTTCATCGACCGGCAGCTTCTCGAGGTCGCCCAGGCGCACTTCACCGACGAATTCCTTCGTCAGCGACGTGAAGCCGCGCTTCGGCAGACGACGTTGCAGCGGCATCTGACCGCCTTCGAAACCGACTTTGTGGAAGCCGCCCGAACGCGATTTCTGACCCTTGTGACCACGGCCAGCCGTCTTGCCGAGGCCCGAACCGATGCCGCGGCCGACGCGACGCTTGGCGTGCTTGGCGCCAGCGGCCGGCTTCAGGTTATTCAATTCCATATCAACTCCTTGATCCGTAGGGCCGCTTACGCGATGACCTTAACGAGGTACGAGACCTTGTTGATCATGCCGCGGACCGCCGGCGTGTCCTGCAGCTCGCTAACCGAGTTGAGTCGGCGCAGGCCCAGGCCACGCACGGTCGCGCGGTGCGATTCGCGGGTCCCGATCAGGCTCTTAACGAGCTGAACCTTGACAGTTTTTTCAGACATGGTGACCACCCGGGCTTAGCCCAAAATATCTTCGACGGACTTGCCGCGCTTCGCCGCGATGTCTGCCGGGGTCGACTGCTTGCGCAGACCGTCCAGCGTGGCGCGAACGAGGTTGTACGGGTTCGTCGAACCGTGGCTCTTTGCCACGACGTTCTGAACGCCCATCACGTCGAACACTGCGCGCATCGGGCCGCCGGCGATCACGCCCGTACCTGCCTTCGCCGGAGCGAGGAGGACAGCGGATGCGCCATGCTTGCCGTGCACTTCGTGCTGCAGCGTGCCGTTCTTGAGCGGCACCTTGAACATGTTGCGGCGAGCTTGTTCCATTGCCTTCTGGACAGCGACCGGCACTTCCTTCGCCTTGCCCTTGCCCATACCGATGCGGCCATCACCGTCGCCGACCACGGTCAGTGCGGCGAAGCCGAGAATACGGCCACCCTTCACGACCTTGGTCACGCGGTTGACCGAAATCATCTTTTCGCGAAGGCCGTCGTCGCGCTCGTCAGCCTGAACTTTCGCTTGCATCTTTGCCATGACGAATTCCTTCCTTAGAACTTGAGCCCAGCTTCGCGAGCTGCCTCAGCCAGCGCCTTGACGCGGCCATGGTAGCGGAAGCCCGAGCGGTCGAAGGCGACGGATTCGATGCCGGCGGCCTTTGCCTTCTCGGCAATACGCTTGCCGATCAGCGTCGCAGCATTAACGTTGCCGCCCTTGCCCGACTTGTCGGCCAGTTCGGCGCGCACTTCTGCTTCGAGCGTCGACGCGCTGGCGAGCACCTTGGTGCCGCAGGGCGAGAACACTTGAGCGTAGATGTGCGTGTTCGTGCGATGCACGGCGAGACGCGCGACCTGCAGCTCAGCGATCTTGATACGCGTCTGGCGAGCGCGGCGCAGGCGAGATTGAGTCTTATCCATGATTGCGCACCCTTACTTCTTCTTCGTTTCTTTGAGGATCACAACCTCGTCGGAATAGCGCACGCCCTTGCCCTTGTAGGGCTCCGGCGGACGGTAACCGCGGACTTCCGCAGCCACTTGACCGACTTGTTGCTTGTTGATCCCCTTGATCACGATTTCGGTTTGCGTCGGGGTTTCAGCCTTGACGCCTTCCGGCATCTGGTGCACCACCGGGTGCGAGAAACCCAGCGACAGGTTCAGCTTGTCGCCTTGCGCTTGCGCACGATAACCGACGCCAACCAGCGTCAGCTTGCGCTCGAAACCCTTGGTCACGCCGTGCACGGCATTCGCGATGATCGCGCGCATCGTGCCCGACAGTGCGTTTGCTTCGCGGCTTTCGTCGACCGGCGACAGATTCAGCGTGCCGTCGTTGTTCGCCACGTTCACGAGCGGATTGATCGCTTGCGTGATGGTGCCCAGCGGGCCCTTGACGGTGATAGCACCGTCGGCCAGCTTGACTTCCGCGCCTTGCAGCGCGATCGGGCTCTTACCTACTCGAGACATGTTTCTCTCTCCTCGGCTTTAAGCGACGTAGCAGATGACTTCGCCGCCGACGCCGGTAGCGCGCGCCTTGCGGTCGGTCATCACGCCCTTCGGCGTCGACACGATTGCCACGCCCAGGCCATTCATGACCTGCGGAATGTCGTTACGGCCGCGGTACACGCGCAGACCAGGCTTCGACACGCGCTCGAGGCGTTCGATGACCGGGCGACCTGCGTAGTACTTCAGCGCGATATTCAGTTCGGACTTCGCACCTTCCGCCTTGACGGCGAAATCGTCGATATAACCTTCGTCCTTCAGGACTTGCGCGATTGCAACCTTGACCTTCGACGAGGGCATCGCGACCGATACCTTCTCGACCATCTGCGCGTTGCGGATGCGAGTCAGCATATCGGCGATAGGATCACTCATGCTCATTTACGTTTCTCCTATTACCAGCTCGCCTTGGTCAGGCCAGGAATCTCGCCACGGAATGCGATTTCACGAATCTTGTTACGCGCGAGGCCGAATTTACGGAACGTGCCACGCGGACGGCCCGTGATCGCGCAGCGGTTACGCTGGCGGGTCGGGTTTGCGTTGCGGGGCAGTTGCTGCAGCTCAAGGCGTGCTTCGTAGCGCTCTTCTTCCGACTTGCTTTGGTCTTCGACGATCGCCTTCAGCGCTTCGCGCTTTGCTGCGAACTTCGCGACCAGGCGGGCGCGCTTCTTTTCACGTTCGATCAGTGCCAGTTTAGCCACGGTAACCTCAGTTTCTGAACGGGAACTTGAAGCTGGCGAGCAGTGCCTTTGCTTCGTCGTCGGTCTTCGCAGTCGTCGTGATGCTGATGTTCAGCCCACGCAGTGCGTCGATCTTGTCGTAGTCGATTTCGGGGAAAATGATCTGCTCTTTCACACCGATGTTGTAGTTGCCGCGGCCATCGAAAGCACGGCCCGACACACCGCGGAAGTCACGCACGCGGGGCAGGGCAACGGTCACGAAACGGTCGAGGAATTCGTACATCGCACGACCACGCAGCGTCACCATCGCGCCGATCGGGTAGCCCTGGCGGATCTTGAAGCCTGCGATTGCCTTGCGCGCCTTCGTGACGACCGGCTTCTGACCAGCGATCTTCGTGAGGTCGCCAACGGCGTTCTCGATGATCTTCTTGTCAGCGATCGCTTCGCCAAGACCCATGTTCAGCGTGATCTTGGTGATGCGCGGCACTTCCATGACCGACTTGTAACCGAACTTCTCGATCAGGCCGGGCACAACCTTTTCTTTGTAAAACTCTTGAAAACGAGCCATTTTTTACTCCGCTGCGTCAGGCGCTCAGTACGGCACCGGTCGTCTTCAGGAAGCGAACCTTCTTGCCTTCCTCGACCTTGATGCCAACACGCGACGCCTTGCCATTCGCGTCGACCAGTGCGACGTTCGAAATATGCAGGGGCATCGTCTTCGCTTCCACGCCGCCCGTCGTACCCTTCATCGGGTTCGGCTTCACATGCTTCTTGACGAGGTTGATACCTTCAACCGTCACATGTTCAGCACCGACAGCCAGCACGACGCCGCGCTTGCCCTTGTCCTTGCCAGTGACGACGATAACTTCGTCACCTTTGCGAATCTTGTTCATCGCGACTCCTTACAGCACTTCCGGCGCCAGCGAAACGATCTTCATGAATCGTTCGCTACGCAGCTCACGCGTCACCGGCCCGAAGATACGGGTGCCGATCGGCTCAAGCTTGTTATTCAAAAGCACAGCGGCGTTGCCGTCGAACTTGATCAGCGAGCCGTCTTGACGGCGAACACCCTTGGCGGTGCGGACCACCACGGCGTTGTAGATTTCGCCTTTCTTCACGCGCCCGCGCGGCGTTGCTTCTTTGACGGTCACCTTGATGATGTCGCCAATGCCGGCATAACGACGCTTCGAGCCGCCGAGCACCTTGATGCACATGACTTCACGCGCACCCGTGTTGTCGGCTACTTCGAGCCGAGATTCGGTCTGGATCATGGTTTGTCTTTCCCAACTTAATCCGGATGCACCACCATGATGCATTCGGTCAGTCTTGGTCCCGTCAGCCAATCGGCTGCTTGGGTTGGAACAGCAGCGACGGCAAACGAAACCCGCCATCGCAATTCGGTGAATCTTTCGGACAGGCTGGCGCCAGTCCGCTTCCCCCACCAACTTCGCCCGCGACGGGGCTCCCATAAAGAGGGAAGACCGGGATTATAACAAATAATCCCGGTCACGCAAGCAAAAACTTTGCGATTTCAAGCACTTCTTGGCGAAGTGCCTGTTACTGCCTACTGCTCTGCCCGCTTAGATGACGCGAGCTGCTTCGACGAGGCGCGACACCGTCCAGGCCTTCGTCTTCGAAACAGGACGAGTTTCCTGGATTTCGACGAGATCGCCTTCGTTGCAGGTGTTCGCTTCATCATGCGCGTGGTACTTCTTCGAGCGCACGACATACTTGCCGTAGATCGGGTGCTTGACGCGGTGCTCGATCAGCACGGTGACGGTCTTGTCCATCTTGTTGCTGACGACCCGACCGACCAGCGTCCGCTTCAGCGAGGTTTTCACGCTATCGTTCATTTCTGGTTCGCCTTCTGAGTCATGACGGTCCGCACACGTGCGATGTCGCGACGAACCTTCTTCAGCTGGCTCGTGTTCGTGAGCTGCTGGGTCGCGAGTTGCATGCGCAGGCCGAATTGCGCCTTCAGCAGGTCCGCCAGCTCCTTGTTGAGCGCGGCCTGGTCTTTCTGGAGAAGTTCGGAAGCCTTCATGTTTTCTCCTTAGGCGCCGAGCTGGCGCACGATGAACGTCGTCTTCAGCGGCAGCTTCGCTGCGGCCAGACGGAACGCTTCGCGTGCCAGTTCTTCGGTTACGCCGTCCATTTCATAGAGCATCTTGCCCGGCTGGATTTCGGCGACGTAGTACTCCGGGTTACCCTTACCGTTACCCATACGCACTTCTGCCGGCTTTTGCGAAATCGGCTTGTCCGGGAAGATCCGGATCCAGATGCGGCCGCCACGCTTGATGTGACGCGTCATTGCACGACGCGCCGCTTCAATTTGACGTGCGGTCAAACGACCGCGACCGATCGCCTTCAGACCGAATTCACCGAACGACACTGCGTTGCCGCGCGTCGCCTTGCCGGTGTTACGACCCTTCTGTTCTTTACGATACTTCCTGCGTTTCGGTTGCAGCATCGTTATTCTCCCGTCTTGCCGTCTTCGGGCTTGCCGGCGCCACGGCGCGGTGCGCCACGACGAGCACCCGGAGCGCCGCCTTCGCCGTCACGGCGCGGACGACGGTCGCCCGGACGCGCATTGCGACGCGGACGCTTGTCTTCGGCTACTTCTTCGACCACCGGCGCGTCATTGCGGCCGAGCGTGTCGCCCTTGTACACCCATACCTTGACGCCGATGATGCCGTAGGTCGTCTTCGCTTCCGAGGTCGCGTAGTCGATGTCGGCACGCAGCGTGTGAAGGGGCACGCGACCTTCGCGATACCACTCCGTACGAGCGATTTCGATACCGTTCAGACGGCCTGCGCTCATGATCTTGATGCCTTGGGCACCCAGACGCATCGCGTTCTGCATCGCACGCTTCATCGCGCGACGGAACATGATCCGGCGCTCGAGCTGTTGCGTGATCGAGTCAGCGATCAGTTGCGCATCGGTTTCCGGCTTGCGGATTTCTTCGATGTTGACGTGAACCGGCACGCCCATGCGGCGTTGCAGTTCCGTCTTCAGCTGTTCGATATCCTCGCCCTTCTTGCCGATGACGACGCCCGGACGCGAGCTGTAAATCGTGATGCGCGCGTTCTTTGCCGGACGCTCGATGACGACCCGACCGACCGAAGCGTTCTTCAGCTTCTTCTTCAGGTATTCACGAACACCGATGTCTTCCTGCAGCATCGCCGCGAAATTGTTGTTGTTCGCGTACCAACGCGAAGCCCAATTGCGGCTGACAGCCAGGCGGAAGCCAGTCGGATGAATTTTCTGTCCCATCGTATGGCTCCTTAATTCCCGACCGTCACAGTGATGTGACAGGATTGCTTCTCGATGCGGTTACCGCGGCCCTTGGCGCGCGCGGTGAAACGCTTGAGCGATGCAGCCTTGTCGACGTAGATGCTCTTGATCTTGAGCTCGTCGATATCAGCGCCTTCGTTGTGCTCCGCATTCGCGATTGCCGACAGCACAACCTTCTTCACGATGCCAGCCGCCTTCTTCGGCGAGAACGTCAAAACGTTCAGCGCCTTGTCGACCGGCAAACCGCGGATCTGGTCAGCCACAAGGCGCGTTTTTTGCGCCGAGATGCGGGCACCGCGATGAATTGCTTTCACTTCCATCTTGATTGCCCCTTATTTCTTGGCCTTCTTGTCGGCCGCGTGACCCTTGAACGTACGGGTCAGTGCGAACTCGCCAAGCTTGTGGCCGACCATGTTTTCCGAGATGTACACCGGAACGTGTTGACGGCCGTTGTGAACAGCGATCGTCAGGCCGATGAAATCCGGCAGAATCGTCGAGCGACGCGACCAGGTCTTGATCGGCTTTTTGTCGCGCGAAGCTGCAGCCGCCTCAACTTTCTTCAGCAAATGGGCGTCGCAGAACGGACCTTTTTTTACAGAACGTGCCATTGCCTACTCCTTAACGCTTGTGACGGCGCTGGACGATCATCGTCGTCGTGCGCTTGTTGCTGCGGGTGCGGTAACCCTTAGCCGGCGTACCCCACGGGCTCACCGGGTCGCGACCTGCAGCCGTCTTGCCCTCACCACCACCGTGCGGGTGATCAACCGGGTTCATCGCAACGCCACGCACCGTCGGGCGGATACCGCGCCAGCGGTTCGCGCCAGCCTTGCCGATTTGGCGCAGGCTATGCTCTTCGTTGCCGACTTCACCGATCGTTGCACGGCACTCGATGTGCACGCGGCGGATTTCGCCCGAACGCAGACGAACCTGCGCGTAGACGCCTTCACGTGCCAGCAGCATGGCCGACGTGCCAGCCGAACGCGCCATTTGCGCGCCCTTGCCCGGCAGCATCTCGATGCAGTGGATCGTCGTACCGACCGGAATGTTGCGGATCGGCAGCGTGTTGCCTGCACGGATCGGCGCTTCCGAACCCGACATCAGCTGTTGGCCGACGGTCAGGCCCTTCGGGGCGATGATGTAGCGACGCTCGCCGTCTGCGTAGAGCACCAGCGCGATGTTCGCGCTACGGTTCGGGTCGTACTCGAGACGCTCGACCTTTGCCGGGATGCCGTCCTTCGTGCGACGGAAATCGACGATACGGTAATGCTGCTTGTGACCACCACCCTTGTGACGCGTGGTGATGCGGCCGTTGTTGTTACGGCCGGCGGTCGAGCTCTGCGAGTCGAGCAGTGCCGCGAACGGCTTGCCCTGGTGCAGATTCTTGTTGACCACCTTGACCATCGCGCGGCGACCCGGCGAAGTCGGTTTAACTTTCACGATTGCCATGATTACTTGGCCTCCGCTTCAAAGTTGATTTCCTGGCCGGGCTTCAGGCAAACGTACGCCTTCTTCACGTCCTTACGGCGGCCCATCGAACGGCCGAAGCGCTTTTGCTTGCCCTTCTGAACCAGCACGTTGACCGAATCAACTTCAACCTTGAACAGCAGCTCGACAGCCGCCTTCACTTCCTGCTTCGTGGCATCCGGTGCGACTTCGAACACGACTTGCTCGTTCTTGTCGGCAACCAGCGTCGCCTTTTCCGAGATCACCGGTGCGAGCAGGACCTGCATCAAACGATGATCGTTCTTGCGAATCTCGCTCATGACAGCAACTCCTCGATCTGGGCGACCGCAGCCTTCGTGACCAGCACTTTCTTGAAGTAGATCAGCGACAGCGGGTCAGCGTAGCGCGGCTCGACAATCGCCACGTGCGGCAGGTTGCGCGAAGCCAGGTACAGGTTCTCGTCGACCGTGTCCGTAATGATCAGCACGGAGTCGAGACCCATGGTCTTGAATTTGTCAGCCAGCAGCTTGGTCTTCGGCGCTTCGAGGATGATGTCCTCGACGACCGACAGACGGCCTTCACGGGCCAGCTGCGAGAAGATCGAGCAGAGACCTGCGCGATGCATCTTCTTGTTGACCTTGTGCGAGAAGTTCTCTTCCGGCGAGTTCGGGAAGATGCGACCACCGCCACGCCACAGCGGGCTCGACGACATACCGGCACGAGCGCGGCCCGTACCCTTCTGACGCCACGGCTTCTTGGTGGTGTGCTTGACTTGCTCACGGTCCTTCTGTGCGCGGTTACCCTGGCGAGCATTCGCCTGGTACGCGACGACGACCTGGTGGATCAGCGCTTCGTTGTAGTCACGACCGAACACGACGTCCGACGCGTTGACCACTGCACCTTCCTGACCATTTTCGTTCAGGAGCTTGAGTTCCATTATTTCGCCCCCTTGGTCTTGACGGCCGGCGTCACGAAAACCTTGCCGCCCTTCGCACCCGGAATCGCACCCTTGACGAGCAGCAGCTTGCGCTCTGCGTCGATACGAGCGATTTCGAGGTTCTGCACCGTCACCGTAACGTCACCGAGGTGACCCGTCATGCGCTTACCCGGGAAAACGCGACCCGGATCCTGCGCCATACCGATCGAGCCCGGCACGTTGTGCGAGCGCGAGTTACCGTGGGTAGCACGGCCGGAGGAGAAGTTGTAACGCTTGATCGTACCGGCGTAGCCCTTACCGATCGACACGCCTTGCACGTCGACCTTCTGGCCCACTTCGAAAAGATCAGCACCGACCACGGCGCCATTCGACAGCTCAGCTGCCTTGGCCGCGTCAATGCGGAATTCCTTGAGGATTTCACCGGCTTCGACACCGGCTTTGGCGAGATGACCTGCCAGCGGCTTCGTCACGCGCGATGCGCGGCGGGAGCCGAATGCAACCTGCACGGCCGTGTAGCCGTCGGTTTCAACAGTCTTGATCTGCGTCACGCGGTTGTCCGACACGTCCAGCACGGTGACGGGAATCGAATCCCCTTCAGCCGTGAAGATACGGGTCATGCCAACCTTGCGACCTACGAGTCCAAGGCTCATCATTTTCTCCATTCCCGACTGCGATTGGTCGGGGCTGATTTACAAAATGCCAGGCACGCAAGGCCCAACTTTTTTACGCGAATACGCGAAAAGCCAAGCAGTATAGCCCGACTTATCGATTTCCGCAAGCAATACAAAGACTTAGCACCGCCCGGCACGCCGGATGGCGCCGAAAGCCTTACTGCAGCTTGATTTCCACGTCGACGCCAGCCGGCAGGTCGAGCTTCATCAGCGCGTCAACCGTCTTGTCGGTCGGATCGACGATGTCCATCAGGCGCTGGTGGGTACGGATTTCGAGCTGATCGCGCGACGTCTTGTTGACGTGCGGCGAACGCAGGATGTCAAAACGCTGGATGCGCGTCGGCAGCGGCACCGGGCCACGGACGATTGCGCCAGTCCGCTTCGCGGTATCGACGATTTCGGCAGCCGATTGATCGATCAGACGATAGTCGAAAGCCTTCAGGCGAATGCGGATTTTCTGTTGCTGCATGACGATTCCTTGAAAAGAGCGAGGCGATGTTGCATCGCCGGACACTAAAAGAACGCGAAACCTGTTACCTGCGGGGAGCGAGGCGCCAGCTTCCGAACGGTACTTCCACTGCTAAGCCCGCGATTCTACACGAAAAATCGGAATGGTGGTGTGCGTTTGTCAAGACGGCAACGCGCACGCCACAAAGACAAAACCGGGTGCCAGATCAAACTGGACACCCGGTTTCGACGGTACGACTGCCTACCGTGGAATCGCGGACCCCGGAGGGACCCGCGGATCGTCGATGTTACTCGATGATCTTGGCGACGACGCCGGCGCCGACGGTACGGCCGCCTTCGCGGATTGCGAAGCGCAGACCTTCTTCCATCGCGATCGGAGCGATCAGCTTCACCGTGATCGACACGTTGTCGCCCGGCATCACCATTTCCTTGTCCTTCGGCAGCTCGATCGAGCCCGTCACGTCCGTCGTACGGAAGTAGAACTGCGGACGGTAGTTGTTGAAGAACGGCGTGTGACGGCCGCCTTCGTCCTTGCTCAGCACGTACACTTCAGCCGTGAAGTGCGTGTGCGGCGTGATCGAACCCGGCTTCGCCAGAACCTGGCCACGCTCCACGTCTTCACGCTTCGTGCCGCGCAGCAGGATACCGACGTTGTCGCCTGCCTGACCTTGGTCCAGCAGCTTGCGGAACATTTCGACGCCCGTGCAGGTCGTCTTCACCGTCGGCTTGATACCGACGATTTCGATTTCCTCGCCGACCTTCACGATGCCGCGCTCGACACGACCCGTCACCACCGTACCGCGGCCCGAGATCGAGAACACGTCTTCCACCGGCATCAGGAACGCGCCGTCAACCGCACGCTCCGGCGTCGGGATGTACGTGTCCAGTGCGTCTGCCAGGCTCATGATCGCCACTTCGCCCAGCTCGCCCGTGTCGCCTTCCAGCGCCAGCTTCGCCGAACCCTTCACGATCGGCGTGTCGTCGCCCGGGAAGTCGTACTTCGACAGCAGTTCGCGAACTTCCATCTCGACCAGCTCGAGCAGTTCAGCGTCGTCCACCATGTCGCACTTGTTCAGGAACACGATGATGTACGGAACGCCAACCTGACGCGCCAGCAGGATGTGCTCGCGCGTTTGCGGCATCGGACCGTCTGCTGCCGAGCAAACCAGGATCGCGCCGTCCATCTGCGCTGCGCCCGTGATCATGTTCTTCACATAGTCAGCGTGGCCCGGGCAGTCGACGTGTGCGTAGTGGCGGTTTGCCGTTTCGTACTCGACGTGTGCCGTGTTGATCGTGATGCCGCGCGCCTTTTCTTCCGGTGCCGCGTCGATCTGGTCGTAGGCCTTCGCTTCGCCGCCGAACTTCTTCGTCAGAACCGTCGTGATCGCTGCCGTCAGCGTCGTCTTGCCGTGGTCAACGTGACCAATCGTACCAACGTTGACGTGCGGCTTGGTCCGCTCAAACTTTTCTTTTGCCATGATTCTCTTCTTTCAAAAAATATCGGTTGGTAGCTTCAGATTTACTTCGACTTCGCGCTGATGATCGCCTCAGCAACGTTGCGCGGAGCTTCAGCGTAGTGCTTGAACTCCATCGTGTACGTTGCACGACCTTGCGTCAGCGAACGCAGCGACGTCGAGTAACCGAACATTTCCGACAGCGGCACTTCGGCGCGAACGATCTTGCCGCCGCCAACCATGTCTTCCATGCCCTGGACGATACCGCGACGGCCCGACAGGTCGCCCATCACGTTGCCCATGTAGTCTTCCGGCGTCTCGACTTCGACAGCCATCATCGGCTCGAGGACGACCGGGTTCGCCTTGCGCATCGCTTCCTTGAACGCCATCGAACCGGCCATGCGGAACGCGTTTTCATTCGAGTCAACGTCGTGGTACGAACCGAACGTCAGGTGAACCTTCACGTCGACGACCGGGAAGCCAGCCAGCACGCCCGACTTCAGCGTGTCCTGGATACCCTTGTCGACCGCCGGGATGTATTCACGCGGAATCACACCACCCTTGATCTCGTCGAAGAACTCGTAGCCCTTGCCCTGTTCGTTCGGCTCGAGCGTGATGACCGCGTGACCGTACTGACCGCGACCACCCGACTGCTTGACGAACTTGCCGTCGACGTCCTTCGCCGTCGAACGGATCGTTTCGCGGTATGCAACCTGCGGCTTGCCGACGGTCGCTTCCACGCCGAATTCACGCTTCATCCGGTCGACCAGAATTTCGAGGTGGAGCTCGCCCATGCCCGAAATGATGGTCTGGCCCGATTCTTCGTCGGTCTGCACGCGGAACGACGGGTCTTCCTGCGCCAGACGGTTCAGCGCGAGGCCCATCTTTTCCTGGTCAGCCTTGGTCTTCGGCTCGACAGCCTGCGAAATCACCGGCTCCGGGAACACCATGCGCTCGAGAACGATCGGGTTCGCCGGGTCGCACAGCGTGTCGCCCGTGGTCGCTTCCTTCAGGCCGACCGCAGCAGCGATGTCGCCTGCACGGACTTCCTTGATTTCTTCACGCTGGTTCGCGTGCATCTGCAGAATACGACCGAGGCGTTCCTTCTTGCCCTTGGTCGAGTTCAGCAGCGTGTCGCCCGAGTTGACGACGCCCGAGTACACACGGAAGAAGATCAGCTGGCCGACGAACGGGTCGGTCATGATCTTGAACGCGAGCGACGAGAACTTCTCGTCGTCCGACGCCTTGCGCTCTGCTTCTTCACCGTTTTCGAGCTCGCCCTTGACCGGCGGGATGTCGACCGGCGACGGCAGGAAGTCGATCACGGCGTCGAGCATACGCTGCACGCCCTTGTTCTTGAACGCGGTACCGCACAGCATCGGCTGGATTTCGCACGCGATCGTACGGTCGCGCAGCGCCTTGACGATGTCGGCTTCCGGCAGATCGCCTTCTTCCAGGTACTTGTTCATCAGGTCTTCGCTGGCTTCAGCAGCCACTTCGACCATCTTTTCGCGCCATTCCTTGCAGGTCTCGGCGAGCTCGGCCGGGATGTCGACGTAGTCGAACTTCGTGCCTTGCGACGCTTCGTCCCAAATGATCGCCTTCATCTTGATCAGGTCGACCACGCCCTTGAAGTTTTCTTCCGAGCCGATCGGCACCACGACCGGAACCGGGTTCGCCTTCAGGCGCAGACGGAGCTGGTCGTAGACCTTGAAGAAGTTCGCGCCGGTACGGTCCATCTTGTTGACGAACGCGAGACGGGGCACCTTGTACTTGTTAGCCTGGCGCCACACCGTTTCCGACTGCGGCTGCACGCCGCCCACTGCGCAGTACACCATGCACGCGCCGTCGAGCACGCGCATCGAACGCTCCACTTCGATCGTGAAGTCGACGTGGCCCGGGGTGTCGATGATGTTGATGCGGTGTTCCGGATAGTTGCCGCCCATGCCCTTCCAGAAGGCCGTGGTAGCAGCGGACGTGATCGTGATGCCACGCTCCTGTTCCTGCTCCATCCAGTCCATCGTTGCTGCGCCGTCGTGGACTTCACCGATCTTGTGGTTCACACCGGTGTAAAACAGAATGCGCTCGGTCGTCGTCGTCTTGCCGGCGTCGATGTGAGCGCTAATACCGATATTGCGGTAGCGCTCGATAGGAGTCTTGCGAGCCACTTTGATCCTCTACTGGGATAACACGATGCAGCCCTGCTGCATCATGCTTCAACACAAACGGGCGAGGCGCCTGAAAAGCGCACCCGCCCGGAATTTATTTCCGCAAACAGCCCAGCCAGGCGCTTAGAAACGGAAATGCGAGAACGCGCGGTTGGCTTCTGCCATGCGGTGAACTTCATCGCGCTTCTTCATCGCGCCGCCACGGCCTTCGGCCGCTTCGGTGAGTTCGCCTGCCAGACGCAGAGCCATCGACTTCTCGCTGCGCTTCTTCGCAGCCTCACGCAGCCAGCGCATCGCCAATGCCATACGACGCGACGGGCGCACTTCGACCGGAACCTGATAGTTGGCACCACCAACGCGACGGCTCTTCACTTCGACCACCGGCTTCACGTTGTTGAGCGCAACGGTGAACACTTCCAGCGGGTCCTTGCCACCCTTGGTCTGGATTTGTTCGAATGCGCCATAAACGATGCGCTCTGCGACCGACTTCTTGCCGGACAGCATCAGCATGTTCATGAACTTGGCTACATCAACGTTGCCGAACTTCGGATCCGGCAACACTTCCCGCTTGGGGACTTCGCGACGACGCGGCATGATTCTTCCTTTACCTGTTCAGTTGGAGCTGCATCCAGCCCCGCGGCCACCAACAAACCCGATCACATCTTCACGACTAACCAGCTTGGCCGGGTGACCACTTACTCGACAGCACCGGCAATCCGGCACTCCCGCCTTGACCGCCCTGCGGCGATCCCTGATCAAAAACTGCTTACTTGGCAGCCTTTGCACGCTTCGCGCCGTACTTCGAGCGCGCTTGCTTACGGTCCTTGACGCCCTGGGTATCCAGCGAGCCGCGAACCATGTGGTAACGCACACCCGGCAAGTCCTTCACACGGCCGCCGCGGATCAGCACAACCGAGTGTTCCTGCAGGTTGTGGCCTTCACCGCCGATGTACGAAATCACTTCGAAGCCGTTCGTCAGACGAACCTTGGCGACCTTACGGAGTGCCGAGTTCGGCTTCTTCGGCGTCGTCGTGTACACACGGGTGCACACGCCGCGACGCTGGGGGCAGTCCTGCAGGGCCGGGCTCTTGCTCTTCGTCGTTTCCGACTGACGGCCTTTGCGAACCAGTTGGTTGATGGTTGGCATTGTTTATTCCTGAAATTGAACAAAATCTGCACATCGATTTCGGGCAAAGCGAGAATCGACGCACAGTTGACTTCCGAACCGGCGATACGGACACGAACCTTCGAACGCGACTCGGCCCACCGAATACCGGAACCCAGCATGATATTCCGGAAATACCAACTAAGTCAACGGCTTGCGTGATTTGCCAGCCGCGCGGGCGGTTTACCGGAAGGGTCGGAACACCTGTGTCATGCCGATTCGACGACGTCGATGATCTCGTCGCCGAAGCGTTCCAGCTTGCGCACCCCCATGCCGGGGATGTGGCGCAGGTCGTCGATCGTCTCCGGCGCGTTGCGCGCGATTTCGGCCAGCGTCGCGTCGTGGAAAATCACGTAGGCCGGCACGCCGTCTGACTTCGCGGTTTCCGCGCGCCACGCACGCAGCGCATCCCAGCGTGCGCGCTCGCGCGTGCCCATGCCGGCCGTCGGGTCGACCCGCGTGCCGCTGCGGCTCGACGACTGGCGCGTGCGCTGTGGCTTCACGTAGCGGCGCAGCGTGACCTTCTCTTCGTTCTTCAGCACCGGCTTCGCGGCCTCGGTCAGCATCAGCGCGCCGAAGCCGCCATGGTCGACCGCCAGATAGCCGTACGCCACGAGCTGCCGGAAAATCGCGCGCCACTCGGGCTCGGACAGCGACGCGCCGATCCCGAACGTACTGAGCTGGTCGTGGCCGCGCTGCAGCACCTTCTCGGTGCGGCCGCCGCGCAGGATCTCGATCAGATGGCTCGAACCGAAATTGAAGCCGCTCGCGCGCTGCGCGCGGAATACGCACGACAGCGCCATCTGCGCCTCGCGCGTCGCGTCCCACGAATCAGGCGGCTCGAGGCACGTGTCGCAGTTTCCGCACGGCTGGCTCGCCTCGCCGAAGTAGTTCAGAAGCCGCACACGCCGGCACGAGATCGTCTCGCACAGCCCGAGCAGCGCATCGAGCTTCGACGTCTGCACGCGCTTGTGGGCGTCGTCCGCATCGGACTCGTCGATCATCTTGCGCTGCTGGACGACGTCGCCGAGCCCATACGCCATCCACGCGTTCGCCGGCATCCCGTCGCGGCCCGCACGGCCGGTTTCCTGGTAGTAGCCTTCGACGCTCTTCGGCAAATCGAGATGGGCGACGAAGCGCACGTCCGGTTTGTCGATGCCCATGCCGAACGCGATGGTCGCGCACATCACGATGCCTTCCTCGCGCTGGAACATTTCCTGGTGCTTCTGCCGCACCTCGAACTCCATCCCCGCGTGATACGGCAGCGCGCGCACGCCCTGTGCCTTCAGCCATTCGGCCGTTTCCTCGACCTTGCGGCGCGACAGGCAGTAGACAACGCCCGCGTCGGTCGTGCCGTCCGCGTTCGTGTGCTCCGCGCGGATGAAGTCGAGCAGCTGCGCGCGCGCGTTGTCCTTCTCGACGATCCGGTAGCGGATGTTCGGCCGGTCGAAGCTCGACACGAACACGCGCGCATCGTCGAGCGCGAGGCGATGGATGATCTCGTCTCGCGTGATCGCGTCGGCGGTGGCCGTCAGCGCGATGCGCGGCACCGACGGGAAACGCTCGTGCAGCACCGACAGCTGGATGTATTCGGGACGGAAGTCATGCCCCCACTGCGACACGCAGTGCGCCTCGTCGATCGCGAACAGGCCGATCTTCGCGCGCTCGAGCAGGTCGAGGAAGCGCCCGGTCATCAAACGCTCCGGCGCGACGTACAGCAGGTCGATCTCGCCCTCGCGCAGCGCGCGCTCGGTCGCCGCGGCCTCGGCGCCCGACAGCGTCGAGTTCAGGTAGGCCGCGCGCACGCCGACTTCGCTGAGCGCGGCGACCTGGTCCTGCATCAGCGCGATCAGCGGCGATACCACGATGCCGGCGCCCTGCCCGGCTTCGCGACGCAGCAGCGCCGGAATCTGGTAGCACAGCGACTTGCCGCCGCCCGTCGGCATCAGCACGAGGCAATCGCCGCCGCCGGCGACATGTTCGACGATCTCGCCCTGCTGGCCGCGAAATGCGGAATAACCAAAGACTTCGTCGAGAATTTCGAGGGCGCGGGACATGAATGATGAGAACGAGGACGGCGGAACGATGACCGCGATTTTAACAACCCGCTCGCGCAGCGCGCGGCGAATCGTGCAACGTTGGCCAATCGACAGAGCTCGTTCGCGCGCATGACGGGCCTGCGCAAGCGTGCGGCAAGCCCGTCATGCACGTGAACGACGGATAAAAAAAACCGCCCGGCGGACCGGGCGGTTTCGACGACAGCGAATACGCAACGTGAGGCGGCTCGCGCCGCCCGTGCTTATTCGGCTGCCGGGTGTTGCGGCTCTTCCGCAGGCGCGCTCGGCGTGCCGAAGTCGAATGCCTCTTCCGCTGCGATCTGATCGAAACGCTCGCGGTCGGACATCTCCTTCGCCTTGCGTGCCTTGTGGAACGCGAGACCCGTACCGGCCGGGATCAGACGGCCGACGATCACGTTTTCCTTCAGACCGCGCAGATCGTCGCGCTTGCCCATGATCGCCGCTTCGGTCAGCACGCGGGTCGTTTCCTGGAACGATGCCGCCGAGATAAACGAGTCGGTCGACAGCGACGCCTTCGTGATACCGAGGAGCACGTTGTCGTACGACGCCGGACGCTTGTTCTCGGCGATCATGCGATCGTTCTCGTCCAGCATGTCGGAACGCTCGACCTGTTCGCCCGGGATGAAGCGCGTATCACCGTTGTCGGTGATCTGCACACGACGCAGCATCTGGCGAACGATCACCTCGATGTGCTTGTCGTTGATCTTCACGCCCTGCAGACGATACACGTCCTGCACTTCGTCGACGATGTAGCGCGACAGCGCCTCGATGCCCTGCAGACGCAGGATGTCGTGCGGATCGGCCGGGCCGTCCACGATCATTTCGCCCTTGTTGACGACCTGAGCATCGTGGACCAGCACCTGCTTTTCCTTCGCGATCAGGAACTCGTGCTGATTGCCTTCGAGGTCCGTGATGACGAGACGCTGCTTGCCCTTCGTGTCCTTGCCGAACGACGTCGTGCCGGTGACTTCCGCGAGAATGCCGGCATCCTTCGGCGAACGCGCTTCGAACAGTTCCGCCACCCGCGGCAGACCGCCGGTAATGTCACGCGTCTTCTGCGCTTCGGTCGGGATACGTGCGAGCACTTCACCCACCTGCACTTGCTGGCCGTCCTTCACGGTGATCAGTGCGCCGACCTGGAAGCCGATCTGCACCGCGTGTTCCGTGCCCGGGATCTTCACTTCGTCGCCGTTCGCGTCGAGCAGCTTCACCTGCGGACGCACGCTCTTCGAAGCTTGCGAACCGCGACGCTTCACGTCGATCACGACCAGCGTCGACAGGCCGGTCACGTCGTCGATCTGTTTCGCGACGGTCACGCCTTCCTCGACGTTCTCGAACTTCACCGTACCACCGTACTCGGTGATGATCGGACGCGTCATCGGATCCCACGTCGCCAGCTGCGTACCGGCCTTGATCGCCGCGCCGTCGAGCTGCAGCAGCGTCGCGCCGTACGGGATCTTGTGACGTTCGCGCTCGCGGCCGATATCGTCGGTGATCAGCGCCTCGCCCGAACGCGAGATGACGATCTGCTCGCCCTTCGCGTTGGTGACGTAACGCATCGTCGCCGTGAAACGCACGATACCGTTGCTCTTCGCTTCGACCGACGACGCCACTGCCGCACGCGATGCCGCACCACCGATGTGGAACGTACGCATCGTCAGCTGCGTGCCCGGTTCACCGATCGACTGTGCCGCGATCACGCCGACTGCTTCGCCGACGTTCACGAGCGAGCCGCGGCCGAGGTCACGGCCGTAGCAGGCCGCGCACAGACCGTAACGCGTTTCGCAGGTCAGCGGCGTGCGCACGCGCACTTCGTCGATGCCGAGGCGTTCGATTTCCTCGACCGCCGTTTCGTCGAGCAGCGTGCCCGATTCGTACAGCGTTTCCTGCGTTTCCGGGTTCACGACGTCCGCGACCGCGACGCGGCCGAGGATACGGTCGCGCAGTGCCTCGACGACTTCACCGCCTTCGACCAGCGCCTTCATCGCCACGCCGTTCGACGTGCCGCAATCGTCCTCGACCACCACCAGATCCTGCGTGACGTCGACGAGACGACGGGTCAGGTAACCCGAGTTTGCCGTCTTCAGTGCCGTATCAGCCAGACCCTTACGTGCACCGTGGGTCGAGATGAAGTACTGCAACACGTTCAGGCCTTCGCGGAAGTTCGCGGTAATCGGCGTCTCGATAATCGAGCCGTCCGGCTTCGCCATCAGGCCGCGCATACCGGCCAGCTGACGAATCTGCACCGCCGAACCCCGGGCGCCCGAGTCGGCCATCATGTAGATCGAGTTGAACGACTCCTGGCGCGTCTCGTTGCCGTCGCGGTCCGTCACCGGCTCCGTCGACAGCTGCTCCATCATCGCCTTGCCGACCGCTTCCGACGTCGCCGACCAGATGTCGACCACGTTGTTGTAGCGTTCCTGCGCGGTGACGAGACCCGACATGTACTGGCGGTCGTACTCCTTCACCTTCTTCGCGGCGTCGCCGACGATCGTTTCCTTCTGCGGCGGCACGAGCATGTCGTCCACGCAGATCGAAATGCCGGCGCGCGTCGCGAGGCGGAAACCCGACTGCATCAGCTGGTCGGCGAACACGACCGTCGCACGCAGACCGCACTTGCGGAACGCGGTGTTGATCAGGCGCGAGATTTCCTTCTTCTTCAGCGGCTTGTTCAGCACCGAGAACGGCAGGCCGTGCGGCAGGATCTCCGACAGGATCGCGCGACCGACGGTCGTCGCGTACAGCGAGATCTTCGGCACGAATTGCGGCGCGCCTTCCGACGTGTCTTCGTTGCGGACCATTTCGGTGATCCGCACGTTGACGCGCGATGCCAGCTCGACTTCCTTGTTCTCGTACGCGCGGATCACTTCCGACACGCCGGTGAACGACAGGCCTTCGCCCTTGCCGTTGATCGCTTCGCGGGTCGCGTAGTACAGACCCAGCACGATATCCTGCGACGGCACGATCGACGGATCACCGTTGGCCGGGAACAGCACGTTGTTCGACGCCAGCATCAGCGTGCGCGCTTCCATCTGCGCTTCGAGCGACAGCGGCACGTGAACGGCCATCTGGTCACCGTCGAAGTCGGCGTTGAACGCCGCGCAGACGAGCGGGTGCAGCTGGATCGCCTTGCCTTCGATCAGCACGGGCTCGAACGCCTGGATACCGAGACGGTGCAGCGTCGGCGCACGGTTCAGCATCACCGGGTGCTCGCGGATCACCTCTTCGAGGATGTCCCACACCACCGGCGTCTGGTTCTCGACTTCCTTCTTCGCAGCCTTGATGGTCGTCGCGACGCCCATCACTTCCAGCTTGTTGAAGATGAACGGCTTGAACAGTTCGAGCGCCATCAGCTTCGGCAGACCGCACTGGTGCAGCTTCAGCGTCGGGCCGACCACGATGACCGAACGGCCCGAGTAGTCGACGCGCTTGCCCAGCAGGTTCTGACGGAAACGACCGCCCTTGCCCTTGATCATGTCGGCGAGCGACTTCAGCGGACGCTTGTTCGCGCCCGTCATCGCCTTGCCGCGACGACCGTTGTCGAGCAGCGAGTCGACGGCTTCCTGCAGCATCCGCTTTTCGTTGCGGACGATGATTTCAGGGGCCTTCAGCTCGAGCAGACGCTTCAACCGGTTGTTACGGTTGATCACGCGGCGATACAGGTCGTTCAGGTCCGACGTCGCGAAACGGCCGCCGTCCAGCGGCACGAGCGGACGCAGTTCCGGCGGCAGCACCGGCAGCACTTCGAGGATCATCCACTCGGGCTTGATGCCCGAGCGCTGGAATGCCTCGAGGACCTTCAGGCGCTTCGCGTACTTCTTGATCTTCGCTTCCGAGCCGGTGTTCTTCAGCTCGGTGCGCAGCGTTTCGACCTGCTCGTCGATGTTGATCGCGCGCAGCAGTTCACGCACGCCTTCCGCGCCCATTTCGGCACGGAATTCGTCGCCGTATTCCTCGACCTTGTTGTAGTAATCCTCTTCGGTCATGATCTGCCGCGCCTTCAGCGGCGTCATGCCCGGTTCGATCACCACGTATGCTTCGAAGTACAGCACGCGTTCGATGTCGCGCAGCGTCATGTCGAGCACCATGCCCAGACGCGACGGCAGCGACTTCAGGAACCAGATGTGCGCGACCGGCGAGGCCAGCTCGATGTGGCCCATCCGTTCACGACGCACCTTCGCCAGCGTCACTTCGACGCCGCACTTCTCGCAGATCACGCCGCGGTGCTTCAGACGCTTGTACTTGCCGCACAGGCACTCGTAGTCCTTGATCGGCCCGAAGATCTTCGCGCAGAAGAGACCATCGCGTTCCGGCTTGAACGTACGGTAGTTGATGGTCTCCGGCTTCTTCACTTCACCGAACGACCACGAACGGATCTTGTCCGGCGAGGCCAGACCGATCTTGATCGCGTCGAAAACTTCTTCCTGTTGGACTTGCTTGAATAGATCGAGCAGAGCTTTCATTGCTTTCTCTCCGTAGTCCGATTAATTGCGGTCGAGATCGATGTCGATACCGAGCGAGCGGATTTCCTTCACGAGCACGTTGAAGGATTCCGGCATGCCTGCATCGATCACGTGATCGCCCTTCACGAGGTTCTCGTAAACCTTCGTCCGGCCGGTCACGTCGTCCGACTTCACCGTCAGCATTTCCTGCAGCACGTAGGACGCGCCGTACGCTTCGAGTGCCCACACTTCCATTTCACCGAAACGCTGGCCACCGAACTGCGCCTTACCACCCAGCGGCTGCTGCGTGACGAGCGAGTACGGGCCGGTCGAACGCGCATGCATCTTGTCGTCGACCAAGTGGTGCAGCTTCAGGTAGTGCATGTAACCCAGCGTCACGCGACGTTCGAACATCTCGCCCGTGCGGCCGTCGTACAGGCGGACCTGGTTCTTCGACGGGTTCATGCCGAGCTGCTCCGCGATGTCGTCCGGGAACGCGAGGTCGAGCATCTTGCCCATTTCTTCCTCGGTCGCACCGTCGAACACCGGCGTTGCGAACGGCACGCCTTCGCGCAGGTTCTTCGCGAGTTCGAGGATCTCGTCGTCGGTGAAGCTTTCCAGGTCTTCCTGGCGGCCCGACTCGTTGTAGATCTTCGTCAGGAACACGCGCAGTTCCTCGATCTTCGCCTGACGCTGCAGCATTTCGCCGATACGCCAGCCGAGGCCCTTCGCGGCCCAGCCAAGGTGCACTTCCAGAACCTGACCCACGTTCATCCGCGACGGCACGCCGAGCGGGTTCAGCACGACGTCTGCCGGACGGCCATCGGCCATGTACGGCATGTCTTCGATCGGGACGATCTTCGACACGACACCCTTGTTACCGTGGCGGCCTGCCATCTTGTCGCCAGGCTGCAGGCGGCGCTTCACCGCGAGGTACACCTTGACCATCTTCAGCACGCCCGGCGGCAGTTCGTCGCCTTGCGTGAGCTTCTTGCGCTTCTCTTCGAACGCGAGATCGAACTGGTGACGCTTTTCTTCGATCGAGTTCTTGATCGCTTCGAGCGATGCCGCTGCTTCGTCGTCCGCGAGGCGGATGTCGAACCAGTGGTAGTGGTCGAGATCTTCCAGGTAAGCCTGGTCGATCTTCGTGCCCTTCGCGAGCTTCTTCGGACCGCCGTTCGCGACCTTGCCCACCAGCATCCGTGCGAGACGCTGGAACGCGTCGCCTTCCACGATGCGCAGCTGGTCGTTCAGGTCGAGACGGTAGCGCTTCAGTTCGTCGTCGATGATCTGTTGCGCACGCTTGTCGCGCTGGATGCCTTCACGCGTGAACACCTGGACGTCGATCACGGTGCCGCTCATGCCCGACGGCACGCGCAGCGACGTGTCCTTCACGTCCGAAGCCTTCTCGCCGAAGATCGCGCGCAGCAGCTTCTCTTCCGGCGTCAGCTGGGTCTCGCCCTTCGGCGTGACCTTGCCGACCAGCACGTCGCCCGCTTCGACTTCCGCACCGATGTACACGATGCCCGATTCGTCGAGACGGCCGAGCTGGACTTCCGCCAGGTTCGAGATGTCGCGCGTGATTTCTTCCGGCCCGAGCTTCGTGTCGCGTGCAACGACGTTCAGCTCTTCGATGTGGATCGACGTATAGCGATCGTCGGCCACGACCTTCTCCGAGATCAGGATCGAGTCCTCGAAGTTGTAGCCGTTCCACGGCATGAACGCGATCAGCATGTTCTGGCCGAGCGCGAGCTCGCCCAGGTCCGTCGAGGCGCCGTCGGCCAGCACGTCGCCGCGCGAGACCTTGTCGCCCATCTTCACGATCGGACGCTGGTTGATGTTCGTGTTCTGGTTCGAACGCGTGTACTTGATCAGGTTGTAGATGTCGACGCCGACTTCACCTGCGACCGCTTCGTCGTCGTTCACGCGAATCACGATACGGCCTGCGTCGACATAGTCGACGACGCCGCCGCGGAACGCCTGAACCGTCGTGCCCGAGTCGACCGCGCAGGTGCGCTCGATGCCCGTACCGACGACCGGCTTTTCCGGACGCAGACACGGCACGGCCTGACGCTGCATGTTCGAACCCATCAGTGCACGGTTCGCGTCGTCGTGCTCGAGGAACGGGATCAGCGAAGCGGCAACCGACACGATCTGCGACGGCGCGACGTCCATGTACTGGATGCGGTCCGGCGTGACCATCATCGTTTCGCCGGCTTCACGCGACGACACGAGTTCGTCGACCAGCGTGCCGTTCTCGTCGATCGCGGCGTTCGCCTGCGCGATCATGTAGCGGCCTTCCTCGATCGCCGACAGGTAGTCGATCTGGTCGGTCACCTTGCTGTCCACGACCTTGCGGTACGGCGTCTCGAGGAAGCCGTACTCGTTCAGGTGCGCGTACAGTGCGAGCGAGTTGATCAGACCGATGTTCGGACCTTCCGGCGTTTCGATCGGGCACACGCGGCCATAGTGGGTCGGGTGCACGTCACGAACTTCGAAGCCTGCGCGTTCGCGCGTCAGACCGCCCGGGCCCAGTGCGGAAACACGGCGCTTGTGCGTGATTTCCGACAGCGGGTTGGTCTGGTCCATGAACTGCGACAGCTGCGACGAACCGAAGAACTCGCGGATCGCCGACGAAATCGGCTTCGAGTTGATCAGGTCGTGCGGCATCAGGTTTTCGCTTTCGGCCTGGCCGAGGCGCTCCTTGACCGCGCGCTCGACACGCACGAGACCCGCGCGGAACTGGTTTTCCGCCAGTTCGCCGACGCAACGCACGCGACGGTTGCCGAGGTGGTCGATATCGTCCACTTCGCCCTTGCCGTTGCGCAATTCGACGAGGATCTTGATCGTCGCGAGGATGTCGTCGTCCTGCAGCGTCATCGGGCCGGTGATCTCGTCACGGCTGACGCGGCGGTTGAACTTCATACGGCCGACCTTCGACAGGTCGTACGCTTCTTCGCTGTAGAACAGACGGTTGAACAGCGCCTCGACCGCTTCTTCGGTCGGCGGCTCGCCCGGACGCATCATGCGGTAGATCGCGATACGCGCGGCCGTCTTGTCGGTCGTTTCGTCGACACGCAGCGTCGACGAGATGTACGGACCCTGGTCCAGATCGTTCGTGTAGAGCGTCTGGATATCCTTGATGCCCGCTTCGCGCAGCTTCTCGAGCACGCTTTCCGTGACTTCGTCGTTCGCGGTCGCGATCACTTCGCCGGTATCGCCGTCGACGACGTTCTTCGCCAGCACGCGGCCGAGCAGATAGTCTTCCGGCACCGAGATGTACTTGGTCTTCGCGGCTTCGAGGTCGCGAATGTGCTTCGCGTTGATCCGCTTGTCCTTCTGGACGATGACCTTGCCGTCGCGATCCGTGATGTCGAAGCGCGCGACTTCACCACGCAGGCGCTCGGGCACGAACTCGAGTTGCGCGCCTTCGTCCATCAGCGTGAAGTTGTCGAACACGAAGAAGTTCGCGAGGATCTGTTCCGGCGTGAGGCCGATCGCCTTCAGCAGGATCGTGACCGGCATCTTGCGGCGACGGTCGACGCGGAAGTACAGGATGTCCTTCGGATCGAATTCGAAGTCGAGCCACGAGCCGCGGTACGGAATGATCCGTGCCGAGAACAGCAGCTTGCCCGAGCTGTGCGTCTTGCCCTTGTCGTGTTCGAAGAACACGCCCGGCGAACGGTGCAGCTGCGAGACGATGACACGCTCGGTGCCGTTGATGACGAACGAGCCCGTCGGCGTCATGAGCGGAATTTCGCCCATGTACACTTCCTGCTCCTTCACTTCCTTGACGACCGGCTTGTTCGGCGATTCCTTATCGAGGATGACGAGGCGGACCTTCGCGCGCAGCGCGGAGCAGTACGTCAGGCCACGCTGCTGGCATTCCTTGATGTTGAATGCCGGCGCGGACAACGCATAGCTCACGAACTCGAGGCGCGCGAAGCCGTTGTGCGAAACAATGGGAAATACCGATGTGAATGCGGCTTGCAAACCTTCAGGCTTGCGTTGCGTGCCAGGCACATCAGCTTGCAGAAACGTGCTGAATGATTCAAGCTGGGTGGCCAGCAAGAACGGAACTTGGTGAACGATGGGGCGCTTCGCGAAACTCTTGCGAATGCGCTTCTTCTCGGTGAAGGAATATTGCATACGATCTCCGAATCACGGCGGGTGCTGTCGAGGCGGGATACCTGGACGTTTCGAACCCGAGTGTTCACCGACTGAGACCCGATGGCCGCCCGATGGCTTGAACGAGCCGAGAAGCTTGGTGGTTGGCCGCTACCAACCGCTGGCTGACGGCAGCGGATGCCTGTGTTGCCCGCTACCCGACCAAACTTGCCTTCTGCAGTCGCTTCAGAAGACAAAGAGAAACGCCGATCGCGACCGTTGCCTACGATTCGGCGGTTTTCTTTGGCTTCTGGGGCCGATTATTCGGGCTCCCTAATGAGTGCCAGAATAACGTCCCCACAAAGCACAAAAAGGCCGGCGGTGAAAATACCGCCAGCCTTCGCACAGCGCGTCGAAACTTACTTGACTTCGACCTTTGCGCCTGCTTCTTCCAGCTTCTTCTTGGCTTCTTCAGCAGCAGCCTTGTCGACGCCTTCCTTGACAGCCTTCGGTGCGCCGTCAACGACGTCCTTCGCTTCCTTCAGGCCCAGGCCCGTCAGTTCGCGAACTGCCTTGATGACTGCAACCTTGTTGCTGCCTGCTTCAGCCAGGACGACCGTGAATTCGGTCTTCTCTTCTGCAGCAGCAGCAGCGCCGCCGCCTGCCGGGCCAGCGACTGCCACTGCAGCTGCCGACACGCCAAACTTCTCTTCGAATGCCTTGACCAGTTCGTTCAGTTCCAGAACGGTCATCCCTTCGACTGCTGCCAGGATGTCTTCTTTTGCGATTGCCATTTGAAATACTCCTAAATTGAATTCGGATACAGCCAGCGATCAGTGACGCTGATGCACGCTCGATTACGCAGCTTCCGCTTGCTTCTTCTCGGCCAGCGCGGCAAGAGCACGCGCGAAGCCCGAAACAGGCGATTGCATAACGAACAGCAGCTTCGAGAGCAGTTCTTCACGGCTCGGGATGCTTGCCAGCGCTTGCACGCCAGCCTTGTCCATCACCTTGCCATCGAACGAACCAGCCTTGATGACCAACTTGTCATTGCTCTTGCTGAAGTCGTTGACGACCTTAGCAGCAGCAATTGCATCTTCCGAGATGCCGTAGATCAGGGGGCCAGTCATCTGCTCTGCCAGCGGAGCAAAAGGCGTACCTTCAACAGCGCGACGCGCCAGCGTGTTCTTCAACACGCGCAGGTAAACCTGTTGCTCACGCGCTTTCGCGCGCAGCTTGGTCAGATCGCCAACCGCAATTCCACGATACTCAGCCAGCACAACGGTCTGGGCCTTCGCGACTTGCGCGGCAACCTCAGCGACGACGGCTTGCTTGTCTTCTCTATTAAGCGGCACGGTTAGCCTCCAGAAACGATACGTTCGGCGCGGCCGGCATGGCCGAAACCTCACGTACCTCGTTCAACAACGGCGTCCGACCTCGTTAGGAGTATTTCCACCTCACGCCGTGAATCGCTTCACGACCTGCGGCTTCACCACTGCAAAACTTTTTCGGGTTCGCCATCTGCGTTGGCTTGAATTAAGGGATCGCCTGCCTGCTGCGCCCCACCAACGGTCTTTGATAACCGGTTGCCCGCCCTGCTGCACGAACAACCGCCCAAAGCCCATGTAGGCCGCTTCGCGAACGAAGCGGCCCGAATACTTGCTTACTGTGCTGCCAGCGTAGCCTGGTCGACACGCACGCCGACACCCATCGTGCTCGACAGTGCGATCTTGCGCAGGTAGACGCCCTTGCTCGTTGCCGGCTTGGCCTTCTGCAGCGCTTCGATCAGTGCCGACAGGTTCGAACGCAGTGCGGTCGATTCGAACGATGCACGGCCGATGGTCGCGTGGATGATACCGGCCTTGTCGACACGGAATTGCACCTGACCAGCCTTCGCGTTCTTGACTGCAGTCGCGACGTCCGGCGTGACCGTGCCGACCTTCGGGTTCGGCATCAGGCCGCGCGGGCCGAGGATCTGACCGAGCGTACCGACGATACGCATCGTGTCCGGCGAAGCGATCACGATGTCGAAGTCCATCTGGCCAGCCTTGATCTGCTCAGCCAGGTCTTCCATACCGACGATTTCCGCGCCTGCCGCACGAGCCTGCTCGGCCTTGTCACCTTGTGCGAACACGGCAACGCGAACCGACTTGCCCGTACCTGCCGGCAGAACGACCGAACCACGAACGACTTGGTCCGACTTCTTCGCGTCGATACCGAGCTGGACTGCGACGTCGATCGATTCGTTGAACTTCGCGCTCGCGCATTCCTTCACGAGTGCCAGTGCGTCTTCGATCGCGTACAGCTTCTGACGGTCGACCTTGGCGGCAAATGCCTGACGGCGCTTGGAGATCTTAGCCATTTACACGCCCTCCACAGTGATGCCCATCGAGCGTGCGCTACCAGCGATGGTGCGAACGGCTGCGTCCAGATCAGCTGCCGTAAGGTCCGGCATCTTGGTCTTCGCGATTTCTTCGGCTTGAGCGCGCGTGATCGAACCGACCTTGTCGGTGTGCGGCTTGCTCGAGCCCTTGTCCACCTTCGCCGCCTTCTTGATCAGGACGGTCGCCGGCGGCGTCTTCATCACGAACGTGAAGCTCTTGTCAGCGTATGCCGTGATGACCACCGGCACCGGCAGACCCGGCTCCATGCCCTGAGTCTGCGCGTTGAACGCCTTGCAGAACTCCATGATGTTCAGGCCGCGCTGGCCCAGTGCCGGACCGACCGGCGGCGACGGGTTGGCTTTACCTGCAGGAATCTGCAGCTTGATAAAGCCGACAATCTTCTTTGCCATTTGTAAACCTCGTTGGAACGCCGGACGGCGTTCGGTGAGTGATAACGCGCGTTCGCCGTTGGCTACTGACGCTCCTCAACGGCCATAACGCGAGCCGTAAGCGCGAAGGTGGGCAGCCGAGGCTGCCCACCGAATCGGGATCAAACTTTTTCGACCTGGCCGAACTCGAGTTCGACCGGGGTAGAGCGGCCAAAGATGGTGACCGACACACGCACGCGCGATTTTTCGTAGTTGACTTCCTCGACAGTGCCGTTGAAGTCCGTGAACGGGCCTTCCTTGACACGCACCATCTCGCCAACTTCGAACAGGGTCTTCGGGCGCGGCTTCTCGACGCCTTCCTGCATCTGCGACATGATCTTTTCGACTTCCTTCGGGGAAATCGGGGTCGGGCGGTTACGCGCACCGCCGACGAAACCCGTGACCTTCGCCGTGTTCTTCACGAGGTGCCACGTTTCGTCCGTCATCTCCATTTCCACCAGCACGTAGCCGGGGAAGAAACGACGCTCGGTTACAGCCTTGTGGCCGCCTTTGACTTCGACCACTTCTTCGGTCGGAACCAGGATCTGACCGAATTTATCCTGCATGCCAGCACGTTCAATGCGCTCCTGAAGCGCGCGCTGCACGCTCTTCTCCATACCGGAGTAGGCGTGCACGACGTACCAACGCTTTCCGCTCGGGGATGCCGGAGTATCGCTCATATCATTTCCAACCCAGAATCGCCGAGAAAATCACCCATTCGATCGATTTGTCACTCAACCAGAGGAAAATCGCCATCACGAGCACGAAACCGAACACGACAAGCGTGGTTTGCGTTGCTTCCTTGCGGGTGGGCCAAACGACCTTGCGGACTTCCTTGTACGAATCCTTGGCAAATGCGATGAGGCTCTTGCCAGGCACGGACATCAGACTGACGGCCACGCCGGCGATGATACCTACCGCCAATGCGGCGCCGCGGACATACCACTGCTGGTTGGCCAGCCAGAAGAAGCCCACGAATCCGGCCAAGACCAACAATACACCCAGGGCCAGCATCAGCTTATCGCCGGAGGTATTTACAGTTTCGACGGATGGATTCGCCATAACACCTTAAAACAAATGCCACGTGGGACACGTGGCGATTTTTGGCAGGGGCAGAGGGAATCGAACCCCCAACCTTCGGTTTTGGAGACCGACGCTCTGCCAGTTGAGCTATACCCCTAAACCATGTTGGGGCCGGCTGCTGCCAGCCCCAAAACTGTCGATCAACGAATAACTGGCTTACTCGATGATCTTGGCGACGACGCCGGCGCCGACGGTACGGCCGCCTTCGCGGATTGCGAAGCGCAGACCTTCTTCCATCGCGATCGGAGCGATCAGCTTCACCGTGATCGACACGTTGTCGCCCGGCATCACCATTTCCTTGTCCTTCGGCAGCTCGATCGAGCCCGTCACGTCCGTCGTACGGAAGTAGAACTGCGGACGGTAGTTGTTGAAGAACGGCGTGTGACGGCCGCCTTCGTCCTTGCTCAGCACGTACACTTCAGCCGTGAAGTGCGTGTGCGGCGTGATCGAACCCGGCTTCGCCAGAACCTGGCCACGCTCCACGTCTTCACGCTTCGTGCCGCGCAGCAGGATACCGACGTTGTCGCCTGCCTGACCTTGGTCCAGCAGCTTGCGGAACATTTCGACGCCCGTGCAGGTCGTCTTCACCGTCGGCTTGATACCGACGATTTCGATTTCCTCGCCGACCTTCACGATGCCGCGCTCGACACGACCCGTCACCACCGTACCGCGGCCCGAGATCGAGAACACGTCTTCCACCGGCATCAGGAACGCGCCGTCAACCGCACGCTCCGGCGTCGGGATGTACGTGTCCAGTGCGTCTGCCAGGCTCATGATCGCCACTTCGCCCAGCTCGCCCGTGTCGCCTTCCAGCGCCAGCTTCGCCGAACCCTTCACGATCGGCGTGTCGTCGCCCGGGAAGTCGTACTTCGACAGCAGTTCGCGAACTTCCATCTCGACCAGCTCGAGCAGTTCAGCGTCGTCCACCATGTCGCACTTGTTCAGGAACACGATGATGTACGGAACGCCAACCTGACGCGCCAGCAGGATGTGCTCGCGCGTTTGCGGCATCGGACCGTCTGCTGCCGAGCAAACCAGGATCGCGCCGTCCATCTGCGCTGCGCCCGTGATCATGTTCTTCACATAGTCAGCGTGGCCCGGGCAGTCGACGTGTGCGTAGTGGCGGTTTGCCGTTTCGTACTCGACGTGTGCCGTGTTGATCGTGATGCCGCGCGCCTTTTCTTCCGGTGCCGCGTCGATCTGGTCGTAGGCCTTCGCTTCGCCGCCGAACTTCTTCGTCAGAACCGTCGTGATCGCTGCCGTCAGCGTCGTCTTGCCGTGGTCAACGTGACCAATCGTACCAACGTTGACGTGCGGCTTGGTCCGCTCAAACTTTTCCTTGGCCATTTTCAACTCCCGAAAGGAATTTCACATGTTGCGCCGCGCGCAAACAGACACTGACTTTTTACTGCTGGTGCCCATGGGCAGGATCGAACTGCCGACCTCTCCCTTACCAAGGGAGTGCTCTACCACTGAGCCACATGGGCGTTATTACGCTTCAACTACACGGACTGGAGCGGGTGAAGGGAATCGAACCCTCGTCGTAAGCTTGGAAGGCTTCTGCTCTACCATTGAGCTACACCCGCACGGGCCACTAACGATTCCCTACCGCTCTCTGCGCTGATGTTCTGGTGGAGGAGGTTGGATTCGAACCAACGTAGGCGTAAGCCAACAGATTTACAGTCTGCCCCCTTTAGCCACTCGGGCACCCCTCCGTAGAGAACTGACGATTATGGGGGTGCATCGCACTCTTGTCAAGCACATCCGGAAGATTATTTTCATTCTCTTCCAGCCCACTTGCGCGACTCACCCGACACCCATGCTCGCCCGACTGAGGCAAACACGAGAGGATCGCCGATCGGCGCCCACATCTTCGTCAGACCTCCGTCTTCAGCATCGATTTGCATCTTCGCTAAAAACGAAAGACCGCTATCATAAGGCCTTCCGCGCATAATGCCAAGCGGGTAGATGCAAAAAATCCGCAATTTCCATGCCGGCGGGATTTGCAAAGGCATCCTGCAAACGCCAGGACCAATCTGAAGCCGTTTAACGGTGGCGCGTCAGCACATCGTCCGGCCGGGGTCAGCCGGGCTATCCGCAGAGGCTCCGACACATCGGACATCGGGTTCCGGATATAGTGCCTGCTCGCATCCTCCGCTGCGACATGCAGGAATCGAACCGCCAGAACAGGGACCACCATTGGCCCACGTTTTCCGTTCTGGCGACAGAATAGAGGCGCGATACCGTCCCGCTTTCATGCGATCGAGCCCCCACTCTCCCCCGCCTCATTCAAATTCCGGACTTCTCTCGTGCCTTCGCGCGATCTTCGGTGCCTCCATGTCGCACTCCGGCGGCACCACGATGCCGCAAGCAGGACGCGCAAACGAGGCGCGCCAGCTCGCACGGCACATAACAACGTTGAAGTCCGTGGTCAGCGGGCCGAGTGTCGTATCGGATATCGGACGTATAGCGCGGCTTCGCTGCGATAGTCCGACTCATGTGTTGATCCGCTGCGCGAAGGTCCGGCGCGATACTTGCCGCACCGCGGCGCGTTCGCTGCGACGGTGACGCGTGGCCGACATGATGGGCAGAGGTGTGGGTGCAAATCGTCGCGTATCAGCGGCACCAGGACGTCCGGGCAGGTCGAGCTTCCGGACCGCTCCGGGCGGTGTCATCGTCGCCGCGAGCCGCAATCAGGTGGGTCGAAGGGATCTTCAACATCATGCGTCCGCGACTGCCTCCGGGGCCGCGCTCGCTGGCATCGCCGCGTTGTAGGTGGCGGCGAAGTATCCGGCGTCGACCGGCGGTTCTTCCGCGTCGACTTTGATCGAGATGCCTATGCGACGCCTCCTGCGGACTACGCGCGCCAGAGAAGCTAACGTCCGACACGAGCACCTCAACGTCGGCTGCTCGCCGCCCCGGCGATGCTCACGCCGTGCCGAGATCAGGGCAAAAATTGGATCCGCGACTTGTACCGGGCGAGCATTCCGCGCTGGGTGATCCGAGCGCCGCGTGCACCTCATGTGCCGACCAGCGTCGACGCGAGCGGTATGCATTTCGCGTTGATGGCTAAGATCGTGGCTTTTTCGGTGGCGCAGCTCGTTCGCTCGTTGACGAAGCCTATGCCCTTCGAATCTGGTAGCTCGCTCTCGTCAGAAGCAACACGGGGACGTCTGACGGGATCGAGCAGGCAAACCGACGTCACCTCCCGACACTGAGCGGCGGCGGAGGGCTCCGTGGGAATTTCGGTCGTCATTCGGATGCTAACGGTATGCTCTCGCGGCCTCGAGCTGCCGCGGATTTGCCATGAAACGCGCCAGCCATACACCGGCCCCCCCCCCCGCGCCTCGAACATAATCACCTACATTGGCCGGAAAAATGCGTTGCCGGAGGCGTCGCCGAACCGGCAAGAGTCGTCTCCCTGGCTGGAGATTACAGCGAATCGGCGGGTGATTGGTCCCGGGTGATGGAAAGCGGTGGATTGCGGCGACGCGCTTGGGCCGCAAACGGAGAGGTTCGATTGCCTGCACTCGCGTTTCCGTCGCCCCAATGCAAAAACCCCCGCCTTGTCGGGCGGGGGTTCTTGGCTTAGGGAGCCTGACGATTACCTACTTTCACACGGGAATCCGCACTATCATCGGCGTAGAGTCGTTTCACGGTCCTGTTC